>JBKHHU010000202.1:0-5953 GCA_046539045.1 Phycisphaerae bacterium | reverse complement strand
CAAGGTAATCGAGGCCCATTCAGAGCAATGGCCAGTCGGGCATATCGAGATGGCATCGGCCCTGTCGCATCCATTGCCCGATGACTGTGTGCATCTTCTGGCCACTGATCCCCCGTACTACGATTCGGTCGTGTACGCACATACGGCAGATGTCTTCTATCCATGGCTTCGCCGTATGCTACAAGGGGACCACCCCGAGCTTTTCGCTTCCGAGCTTACACCAAAGGCCGATGAGGTAGTCGTTGACCCTCCACACTCCAAGAGCCCAAGCAAGAAGGATGCAGCCTTCTTTGAGGCGAAGATGTGCGAGGCTCTTGCTGAGGGACGTAGAATTGCCCAACCAACAGCGTTGGGAGTGATCGTGTTCGCTCACCAGAGCACAGCCGGTTGGGAGGCCATGTTGCAGGCTGTTCTCGATGCGGGCTGGGTCGTTACGGCCTCTTGGCCGGTGGATACCGAGATGGCAAGCAGAGTGATCGCTCAGGGCCGAGCGGTTCTCGCATCCTCAGTCCATATAGCCTGCCGTCCCCGAGAGAACGAGGACGGGTCGGTTCGGACGGACGATGTGGGCGACTGGAGGGAGGTGTTGCAGGAGTTGCCGGTTCGAATTCACGAGTGGATGCCACGATTGGCCGAGGAAGGCGTGGTCGGGGCGGATGCGATCTTTGCTTGCCTTGGGCCTGCTTTGGAAATCTTCAGCCGGTACAGTCGGGTCGAGAAGGCCAGTGGCGAAGAGGTGAAACTTCGGGAGTATCTCGAACACGTCTGGGCTGCGGTCTCGCAGGAGGCACTCCAAATGGTCTTCCGTGAGGCGGACGCTTCGGGCTTTGAGGAAGACGCCCGTTTGACGGCGATGTGGCTGTGGACGCTGGGGGCAGGCGGCAACGGCGACGGCGAGAAAGACGACGGGAAGACGGTTGCTTCGACCGGTTACGGCCTTGAGTACGACGCCGCCCGGAAGATCGCCCAAGGACTGGGTGGCCACCTTGAGCAGTTGACCGCTACGGTCGAGGTCAAGGGCGACAAGGCCCGCCTGCTGGCTGTCAGCGAACGCGCTGCCCACCTGTTCGGCAAGGACGAGGTCAAGGCCACGGATAAGGGCAAGAAGAAGAGCAAGAAGCAGATGTCCTTCGCGGACATCATCGACGGCGGGGACGAGGACGAAGGCTGGGCCTCGGCTATCGAGGCGGGCGACACGTCGCAGGCCAAGATTGGCGAGACCGTGCTGGACCGGGTCCATCAGGCGATGCTGCTGTTCGCGGCGGGTCGCAGCGAGGCGGTTCGGCGTTTCCTGACCGAGGAAGGCGTAGGCCGGGACAGCCGCTTCTGGACGCTGGCCCAAGCCCTCTCGGCCCTGTACCCGTCGAACTCCGAAGAGAAACGCTGGGTGGACGGTGTCCTCGCCCGCAAGAAGAGCTTGGGGTTTTGAAAGGAGATACAGAATGGCCAGATGGACTACACAGGAATTCCAAACGATTGATGATAAGTTTGAGACAATGTATGCCCGTACTGTCAAGCTTGAGATCAAGCATGTGAGTGACAACAGCGACCCGAATTCGGGCAGTTATCGACTTCGTTGCATCGACGTGGATGTCAAGGCGGCTGCGCCTCTCGAACTCGGCGATTGCGAGTCACTTGATAAGGCGCAGAAGCGGGCAGATGAACTGATGAAACAGAACCGAAAGAACCCACCGAATCTGAAGTGGACGAAAGTAGAGTAGGAGCAAAGCATGGCAATGCAGCCGTGGTACAAGGTGGTATACCCGCGAGAGGACCTGCGTGAAGGCAGGCCGATGGATGCGTCGGAGTTTGCCGTGCATCTGGATCAGGTGCGCGACAAGCGGGCCAACAGCGTCTATCAGGACCCGGTGGAGTTCTTCCAGCGGACGTACCTGACCAAGAACCTGCTCACTACGGCGGGTGAGGTCATCCGTCGGCTCAACGGCATCAAGACCGAGACCTCAGCGGTTTTCAACATGACCACCCAGTTCGGCGGTGGCAAGACGCACGCGCTGACGCTGATGTACCATCTGGCGACTGGCGGCGATAAGGCCAAGTCATGGGCCGGTGTGGATTCGATCCTCAAGCAGGCCGAGGTGGATACCGTCCCCGAGGCCGAGGTCGGCGTGTTTGTCGGCACGGAGTTCGACTCCATCTCCGGGCGCGGCAAGGAAGGCGAACCGAACCGCAAGACGCCGTGGGGCGAGCTTGCGTGGCAGATCGGTGGGCAGAAGGCGTTCGACATCGTGGCCGAGCATGAGAAGCAACTGACCGCGCCATCCGGGGAGGTTATCCGGAAGTTCCTGCCCAAGGACAAGCCCTGCCTGATCTTGATGGACGAGTTGATGAACTACGTGAGCCGCTGCCGCAAGAGCGGTCTGTCGGCCCAGTTGTACAACTTCTTGCAGAATCTCTCCGAGACCGTCCGTGGCGAGGACAACTGCGTGCTGGTCGTGTCGATCCCGGCCAGTGAGTTGGAGATGAGCGGCGAGGATCAGGCGGATTACGACCGGTTCAAGAAGTTGCTCGACCGGCTGGGCAAGCCGGTGATCATGGCCGCCAACGGTGAGACCTCGGAGATTATCCGCAGGCGGCTGTTCGAGTGGGACGGCATCACGAAGGACTCCGAGAAGACCGTCATGGCCTATACCGAGTGGGTGAATGAGAATCGCACGCAGGTGCCCGGCTGGTTCCCGGTGGACAACGCGCGTGAGGCGTTCCGCAAGGCGTACCCGTTCCACCCGGTCGTGCTGAGCGTCTTCGAGCGGAAGTGGCAGCAACTGCCCCGATTCCAGCAGACGCGCGGTGTGCTGCGGCTGTTGGCGCTGTGGGTGTCGAATGCTTACAAGCGGGGCTACGAGGGGGCGCACAAGGATGCGCTCATCGGGCTGGGCACCGCGCCGCTGGACGATTCCTTCTTCCGAATGGCGGCGTTCGAGCAGTTGGGTGAGTCTCGTTTGGAGGGGGCGGTGACGACGGATATCACCGGCAAGGACGATTCGCATTCCGAGCGGCTGGACACCGAGGCTGTGGATGCGATCAAGAAGGCTCGACTGCACCGCAAGGTGGCGACCTCGATCTTCTTCGAGTCCAACGGCGGCCAGATGAAGCACGAGGCGACCGTACCCGAGCTTCGGTTGGCCGTGGGCGAGCCGGACATGGACATCGGCAACGTCGAGACCGTCTTGGATACCCTCAGCGAGTCCTGCTACTACCTGACGGTCGAGCGCAACCGCTATCGCTTCAGCACGACGGAGAACCTGATCAAGCGGTACAGCGACCGACGAGCCAGCGTGGACGCCAAGACCATCGATGATCGCGTGAAGGAGGAGATACAGAAGGTCTTCCAGAAGGACACGACCGGCACGGGTGTAGATGTGCGTTTCTTCCCGGAGAAGACCAACGACATCGCCGACCGCCCCGCGCTGACGCTGGCCGTGCTGGCGTCGTCTCACTCGATGGAGGATGCCGCCGAGACGAAAGAACTGGCCAAGAAGATCACGTGGGAGTGCGGCAAGAGCGGGCGGACCTTCAAGAGCGGCATCGTCTGGGCCGTGCCGGAATCCGAACATGCCCTGCGCGAGGAAGCACGGAAGACGTTGGCATGGCAGGCGATCAAGGACGAGGAATCCGATCTCAACCTCGAAGAGAGCCAGCGACGGCAGTTGGAAGAGCAGCTTCGCCGGGCCAAGCGAGACCTGACAGAGGTGGTTTGGCGGACGTACAAGAACCTGCTGCTGCTCGGGAAAGACAACGAGATGCGGCACGTCGATCTGGGATTGGTGAATTCCAGTCAGGCGGGGTCGATGCTGGAAGTAGTCCTCAAGCGGATGCGCGAGGATGGGGACCTCGAAAAAGCGATCAGCCCGAACTTCCTGATCCGCAAGTGGCCGGGCATGACGGAGTGGTCCACCAAGGCCGTGCGAGACGCTTTCTTCGCCTCTCCATTGTTCCCGAGGCTGCTGAACGGCGACGTGGTCAAGGAGACCATCGCCCGAGGCGTGAGCCAAGGTCTGTTGGCGTACGTCGGCAAGGCCGGTGACGGCCAATACAAGCCGTTCCACTTCGAAGAGGACCTGACGCCCGCCGACATCGATATCACCGACGAGTTGTTCATCGTCACTGCCGAAGAAGCCAAGAAGCACATCGAGCCGCCGAAGCTTGCCGTGCTGCAAGTGTCGCCCGAGCGGCAGTCGGTCAAGCCCAATGCGAAACTCTCATTCTCTGCCCGTGGGCTGGACCAGCACGGCAGGACCATGCAGGTCAACGGCGTCGCGTGGGAAGCCACGGGCGGTGAGATCGACGACAAGGGCGTCTTCTCTGCTGGTGAAGACGAAGGCCAGTTCAGCATCAAAGCGGTTGTGGAAGGGATCGAAGGAGGGGCTACGGTCTTCGTGACGGCCCAACGGGAGGGGGATTCCGATGGCAACGGTGACCGTGGTGATGCTCCGCCTCCGCCCCAGCAGACGAGCATCCTGTGGTCAGGGCAGGTGCCAGCCCAGAAGTGGATGAACTTCTACACGAAGGTCCTTGCGAAGTACGCCACGAGCGGAGAGATGACGGTTACAGTGAGTTTTGATGTGAAACCCGAAGGTGGGGTCACTCCTCAGGGAATTGAGGAGACGAGATCGGCACTCCGCGAGTTGGGGCTTGATGACGCTCTGGACTCGCAGTGATGTTGATCTACGTGATAAATGTTCTGTGTAATCCTACAAGGGCGGCCGACTGTGTCTAGCCAGCGAGGACTTTACGATAGGGTGATAGACCGGCTGCTGGCCGAGAGGCTTCGTCAGGCGGATGCTGAGGGTCTGCGGGTGGATAGGGCACAGATCGATCCAGCGGAGGCCCATGAGCGGCTGGCGGAGCATCTGCACCGTGTTCTGATTCAAGGGCTGGGGCAGTTGGAGGGTGAACGAGGGTCGCAGCGGCTCCACAACCAACTGGCTGTCTGCAACGAACTGATACAGATGCTGAACCGTCGGGCCGGAGGTGGACTGGAAGGCATGGCAGTCTCGCCGGGGGCCCAGCGTTTGCTGGCAGTACTCGATCGGGAGACGGAGGCCGGTGGGTTTGGCCGGGAGCGTCCCGATACCCCGCTGTCGATGGGTTGCCTGCTGACGGGCACACGGATGGATCCCAGCCTGGTGACCCAACTCCGCAAAGAGCTGCTCTCGTCTGATCGTCTGGATATCCTCTGCTCGTTCATTAAGTGGAGCGGCATCCGCATGTTGGCCGAGCAGCTCAGGATGTTCACCGGCAGGCCGAATACGCGGCTGCGCGTGATCACCACCAGTTACATGGGTGCCACCGACGTCAAGGCCGTCGATTTCATCACGTCGCTGCCGCACACGGAACTCAAGGTCTCTTACGACACTCACCGCACCCGGCTGCACGCCAAGGCTTACATGTTCCATCGCAACACCGGCTTCGGCACGGCCTACGTCGGTTCGGCGAATCTTTCGCATGCCGCCCTCACCGAGGGACTGGAGTGGAACGTCAAGATCAGCCAGTACGAGCAGCCGCACCAGTGGGAGAAGGTCACCGCTACCTTCGAAACCTACTGGAACGACGGTGAATTCCAGTCGTATGACCCGGATCAGCGGCCACGGCTGGAGCGGGCCCTTCGGGATGAACGCCTCACCGGTCGGGATGGTCCACCGGCAGTGAATTTCGATCTGCGGCCGTACACCTTCCAGCAGGAGATCCTCGATCGCATTCAGGCAGAACGCCAGATCCAGGACCGCAAGCGCCACTTGATCGTTGCGGCCACCGGAACAGGAAAGACGATGGTCGCGGCGTTTGACTTCCGGCAGTGGTGGAGCTGGAGGAGGCAACAGGGCCTAGACAGGCCGCCACGGCTGCTGTTCGTCGCTCACCGTGAAGAGATCCTGCGGCAGAGCCTCGCGACGTTCCGGGGTGTACTGCGGGATCAGAATTTTGGCGACTTGATGGT
>JBKHHU010000201.1:0-5985 GCA_046539045.1 Phycisphaerae bacterium | reverse complement strand
GCCACGAAGACCACCACGAACAGCTTTCTGTTTCCTTTGTGATCTTCGTGATCTTCGTGATCTTCGTGATTCCGCCGTGTCGAACCGTCGGGTCCGTCCCCTCGGCGCCGGCCGTTTCAAAAGGAGTTCGCGTAGTTCGCGCAGTTCGTGGCTAAGTTTTGGCGGCCGGTTCTTAATCACAAAGAACAACCAAGGCCACGAAGACCACCAAGAACAGCTTTCTGTTTCCTTTGTGATCTTCGTGATTTTCGAGACCTTCGTGATTCCGCCGTGTTGAACCGTCGGGCCCGTCAGTTTGGCGCCAGCCTTTTCAAAAAGAGTTCGCGTAGTTCGCGCTGTTCGCGGCTAAGCTTTGGCGAATGCGACGGGGGTGGCCGTTTTCCGGTCGGTTCTTAATCACAAAGAACAACCAAGGCCACGAAGACCACCAAGAACAGCTTTCTGTTTCCTTTGTGATCTTCGTGATCTTCGAGACCTTCGTGATTCCGCCGTGTCGAACCGTCTGGTCCGTCAACTCGGCGCCGGCCTGTTCAGAAAGAGTTCGCGTCGTTCGCGGCTAGGTGTTGTCCCCGGAGAAGTCGCCCCCGAGTTCGGGAGCAACCTGTCGGACAGTCAACTGCAGGTAGTCTCGTCGGCGGACGTCCGGGTCGACGACCTGCCCGTTGAACACCACGATATCCAGGTCGATAGCTCGCGGCCCGTCTTTCGGCTTGGATCGATCGCGCCCCAGTTGGTCTTCCAGCGTCTTCAGTGTTGTCTTCAACTCGGCCGCGGACAAATCCGTCTCGATGCGCACGGCTGCGTTGAGGAAATCCGGTTGATCGGTCATCCCCACTGGTTTGGTGCGGATCAGGTCGGACTGGGCGACCAGGCGGAAGCGGGCTGCCAGTTTCTCCAGGGCCTGGGGGATGTTCGTCTCCGGATCGATGTTGGAGCCGATCCCGAGGATCACGTCGTTC
Source organism: Phycisphaerae bacterium (assembly GCA_046539045.1). Taxonomy (GTDB): domain Bacteria; phylum Planctomycetota; class Phycisphaerae; order SM23-33; family SM23-33; genus JBKHHU01. Next base: position 5,026 of record JBKHHU010000201.1, on the reverse strand, counting down.
ATTGGTCCCGCACCCGCGTCTCGACGACCGACACCGAATCGGTGAACCGCAGCACACCGGGCTTGTCGACCTCGACGGTCGCTTCGAGCACCTTCTCATCCTCCATCACCAGATCCAGCACCCGCCCAGCCAGCGCTTCGATCAACTCGTAGCTGGACTTCTGCACCTCGGCGATGATGTGTTTGTTCATGGTCTTGTAGTCGACGGTATCGTTCAGGTCGTCGCTCTTGACGGCCTTGCTGCCGTCGAACCGGAGCGTGATGTTGATCACCACATCCTGCTCGTGCTCGCGTTCCCAATCGTACACGCCGATGATCGTTCGCAGTCGCAGATTTTTTATGCGGATAAGCATGGTTGTCCTTTCGTTGTGGCTGCTAGTGCTTAGGCAATAGGCGCGATGGGTGGGGGAACGGTCCGGTTCAGCTGTACGTGTTTGGCAATATCGTCCCAGGGCACGGGGAGTTCGCCTCCGCACCGTATAAGGGCTGCAATCGTCCCTACGGGACTCTTTATCGGGTAAGGGGTCTGGTTGTTGCCCGCTTCTTTCCACGGGCTTGCGCCGCGTGGCTACTGGCAGTCGTCGCTACGGGACTTGTATGGTACTTCGTTTTCCGCCGTTCGCCCCGGAGGGGCCCGAGCAAGTAGCCACGGTCGCCAGACCGTGGTCGACCGCACGCCTGACATCTCGTCGACGTCTGACCGACAGAGCCCCGGAGGGGCGACTGCGGGTTACTGTAAACATCCACCGGTCTCCATCTGCGGGCGCAACGACAAACCCACTGCATTCCTCGCATCCCGGCTAGATACGTACCTTCAATTGTCGCCGCAGTTTCTCACCATCGGACGTTACACGGCGGATCCTGATCCCGTGAGTCACCGTTCCGTTCGAGTCCGCCCACCGTCAGTTGACCAGAGCTCTGCGTCACCCATCGCGGGTATTGCCTGAGCACCACTGCCTACGCACTCTCAATGCAGATGCTCGCCACCGTCGACGTAGATCACCTGGCCGGTGATAAAGTCGCTTTGGATCAGGAAACGCACCGCTCCGGCAATGTCTTCCGGGTCGCCGTGGGTCTTCAGCGGCACGCGGTGCGTCAGCTTCTGCAGGTAGCTCTCATCCTCTCCCGGCGGGGGGAGGATCAGCCCCGGGGCCACACCGTTGACCCGAACCCGCGGCGCCAGCTCCTTGGCCGCCAGCCGGGTGAAATCCGCCAGCGCCTTCTTCGTCTGCGAGTACACGAAGTACGGCGTCAACTCGTCGGTGATCTTCGTATCCAGCAGGTTGATCACATTCCCGGCATCGCCGTCGGTACCGTCGTAACGCTCCGCAAAGTCCCGCGTCAGGAACAGCGGGGTCTTGTAGTTGACCGTCCAGGTTCTGTCGAAAAACGCCTCGTCCGTCTGGGCAAGATTCACCCGCTCGAACAGTGACGCGTTGTTGACCAGCACATCCATCCGTCCCATTGTCTCGATCGCCCGGGTAAGCATCTCCCGACTCTCGCCGGTATTGGCAAGGTCGGCACGGAACGTCTCGGCCCGGCCCCCCATGGCGCGAATCGTCCCCGCAAGCTGCTCGGCAGCGTCGGCGGAGCTGCCGTAGTGTATCGCGATATCGTAGCCGATCTCCGCGAGCTTCAGCGCGATGGCCCTGCCGATGCGAACCGCTCCACCCGTCACCAATGCCGCTCTGCTCATCGGCCGGCTCCCATCTGCTCGTGGTACACTTCCAGCGCCGCAGGGAACGGCTCCAGCGCCCGCTCGAAAATCCCCAGCGTGTAGGCGATGGTCATTCCGTAATTGGCGATCGGCACGCCCGCTTTCCGGCAGCGGATCATGCGGCTGAGCATCTCCCGCCGGTTCCACATGCACGCACCGCAATGGATCACCAGGTCATATTCGCCCAGGTTCTCCGGGAAATCGTGCCCCTGCACGGTCGTGAATTCCAGCTCCCCGCCGACGTACTGTCGCAGCCATCGGGGGATCTTCACCCGCCCGATGTCGTCGGCCATCGGGTGGTGACTGCACGCTTCGGCGACCAGGATTTTCGCTCCCGGCTGGAGGTCTTCGATGGCCATCGCACCGCGGACGAACTCGGCCAGGTCGCCCTGCTTGCGGGCAAAGAGGATGCTGAAGCCGGTCAGCGGAATGCTCTTGGGCACGTCGCCGGCCACGCGAAGAAACGCCTGGGAGTCGGTCACCACCAGGGCAGGCGGGCGGTTGAGCCGCTCCAGGGCGTCCCGCAGCTCGCGCTCCTTGACCACCATGCAGTACTGGTCGTGGTCCAGCACGTCGCGGATGCTCTGCACCTGCGGGAGGATCAGCCGCCCCTTGGGAGCTTCCAGATCGATCGGCACCACGAAGACGGCCATTTCGCCGGCGGGCATCAGATCGCCGAGGATGCTCGATGCGTTGACGAAGTCGTCCGGGGCCACGCGGATCAGCGCCTCGCGAAGATCGAGAATGCCTTTGCCCTCGGTCGCCACCGCCTGAACGACCCGTACCTTCTGGTCTATGAGTGTCCGCAGCCGTTGCGGCTTCGGCTGGGCGATGTCGCATTTGTTGAACACGACGATGGCGGGGATTTCCCGATGCTGCAGCTCGTCCAGAATCCGCTGCTCGAACTCGCCGAACTCCCCTGCCGGGACAACGATGATCCCGACATCCGTGCGGTCGAAAACCTGCTTTGTGCGCTGCACGCGCATCTCGCCGAGCGATCCGACGTCGTCGATCCCGGCAGTGTCGATAAACAGTACCGGGCCGACCGGCAGCAGCTCCATGGGCTTCTCGACCGGGTCGGTGGTCGTGCCCGCAATGTCGGACACGATCGACACGTTCTGTCGCGTCATCGCGTTCAGCAGCGAACTCTTGCCGACATTCCGCCGGCCGAACAGGCCGATGTGCAGGCGAAATCCTTTGGGCGTCTTCTGCATAATGATCCCGTGAACAAACAGTAATGCTCCGCTTCATAATACCCGCTGGAAACGGCAGATGGTAGAAAGCGATGCGCGATGTGAGATGAGAACCCGGCCGCTGCCGCATGACCGCCCGCGTGGGATGACGGGGCGGCTGGGTTGGCGGTCGGTTTCTTAGTCACAAAGAACAACAAAGGCCACGAAGACCTCTAAGAACAGCTTTCTGCTTTCCTTTGTGTTCTTCGTGAGCTTCGAGATCTTTGTGACTATGTCGTGTCCAGCAGGCGGGCGGTTAGCCCGGCGACAGCCTGTTCAGATTCTAACCGTCCGGGCGCTTTCTCCGGCTGCCGAGTTGGGTCACGCGTTCGGGTCTGGTCAGTTCATCCAGTTCGTCGTGCGTGATGAGTCCCTTGTCGACGGCCAGCTGGGACACGCTGCGGTGGTCGTCGGCAGCTTCGGCGGCGAGCTGGCCGGCGCGTTTGTAGCCGATTTCCTCGACCAGGGCGGTGACGATCGCGGTGGAGTCATTCACGTGCTTCTCGCAGCGCTCGACGTTCGGCTGGATTCCCTGGATGCAGAAGGTGCGGAAGATGCGGCAGGTGCTCCTCAGCAGGTGCAGCGTTTCCAGGAGCTTGTCGGCGATGAGCGGGAGGAAGGCGTTGAGTTCCAGTGAGCCCATCGTGACCGCGTGGGTGATGGCCTGGTCGTTGGCGATGGCGACCATCGCTGCCTGCGTGACGGCCTCGGGAATGACGGGGTTGACCTTCCCGGGCATGATGCTGCTTCCCGGCTGGCGGGCGGGCAGATCGATTTCGCCCAGGCCCGCTTCGGGTCCGGAGGAGATCAGTCGCAGGTCGGTGGCGATCTTCAGCAGGCTCGCGGCGTGGGCCTTGACGATCCCGCTGACTTCAACGAACACGTCGGTATTCTGGGTGGCGTCGACGAGGTTTTCCGCCCGGGCGAGGCTCATTCCGGTGATATCCCGAAGGACGTCGGCGGCGCGGAAGATGAACTGCCGCGGCGCCCCGAGCCCGGTGCCGATGGCGGTGCCTCCCAGGTTGATGATCCGCAGGCGTTCGGTGCACTTGTAGACCCGCCAGCGGTCGCGACCCATCGCTTCGGCGTACGCGCTCATCTCCTTGCCCAGCGTGGTCAGCACCGCGTCCTGGTACTCGGTGCGGCCGATCTTGACGATCTGTGCGAAGGCCTTCTCCTTCTCCTGAAAGGCCTCCTGCAGGGCGGCGATCTCCTGCTCCAGCTCGCCCAGCAGGCCGATCCCGGCCACTTTCAAGGCCGTCGGGTACGTATCGTTGGTGGACTGATGCAGATTGATGTCTTCTGTGGGGCTGACGGTTTCGTACTGGCCCAGGGGCTTGTCAAGCAGTTGCAGGGCGCGGTTGGCCAGCACCTCGTTGACGTTCATGTTGGTGCTCGTGCCGGCCCCGCCCTGGTAGGCGTCGACGCGGATGTGCTCATCCAGCAGGCCTTCGGACATCTCGCTGCAGGCGCGGTCGATGGCGGCAGCTTTCTCGTCGGTCCACCAGCCCAGCGTGTGGTTGGTCCGCGCGCAGGCGAGTTTCACCGCCCCATAGGCGTGAATCAAAGCCGGCCGGACGCATCGACCCGCCAGCGGGAAATTCTCCATCGCCCGGGCAGTGTGAATCCCGTACAGCGCACCAGCCGGGACGGGAAACGCGCCCAGCATATCGTGTTCGGTTCTGTAATCGCTCATGCCGCTTGATTATAGGGCGGCACGCGGTTGAGTGCATTCGCGTTTTCGGAATGAAGGCCTGGCCGCGAACAGCGCGAACGACACGAACTCTTTCTGAACAGGCTGTCGTCGAGGCGGGCGTCTCGCCGGTCTGACACGGCAGAACCACAAAGATCCCGAAGCTCACGAAGATCACAAAGGTAAACAGAAGCTGTTCTTAGCGGTCCTCGTGATCTTGGTTTTCCTTCGTGACTGAAAAACGATCGTCAACTACTCGCGTTCGTCGTTCCACGCGACCGGTCATGCGGCAGCCAGGGAACTCTCCCCGGCACTTGGCTCCTCGCCAAAGCCTGGCCGCGAACAGCGCGAACGACACGAACTCTTTCTGAACAGGCTGTCGTCG
>JBKHHU010000045.1:0-20420 GCA_046539045.1 Phycisphaerae bacterium | reverse complement strand
CTGGGAGCGGGTATCCGCCGGCCTGCGGGCTGCCCGGGCAGCCGGTGCGGAAAGGCCGCTACAGTTTTCTCGTTGGCTCTCTGGTTGTAAGTAGCGTACCATTCGGACACTATGCCAGAAAGATACACACAAGCGATACTCAAATATCTCTCGGATCAGTCGCATCAGCCGCTCAAGCCCAAGCAGCTCGCCCGGCAGCTTGGCGTGGCCGATGAAGACTACAGCACCTTCCGGACCGCCATCAAGCAGCTGCGCGATTCGGGACGGATCGTCCTGGGCTCCAGCAACGCGGTGACGCTGCCGACCATCGGCAAGAAGGTCGTCGGCGTGTACAAAGCCAACCCGCGCGGGTTCGGGTTCATCACCCCCGACGAACCGAACTCCCACGGCGATCTGTTCGTGCCCGAAGGCGAAAGCTACGGGGCCATGACCGGCGACCGCGTCAAGGCCACCGTGCACCGGCGCGGCAAACGCGGCGGGGAGATCAACTATACCGGGCGCATCGTTGAAGTCCTCCAGCGCGCCCAGAACCGCTACGTCGGTACGCTCTGCAAGGCCCAGGGCGAGGCGTGGTTCGTGCTGCCCGATGGCAAGCAGGTCGTCCCGCCGATCACCATTCAGGACGTCGGCCCGCAGGCCCACGAGGGCACCAAGGTCGTCGTCGAGATTACCCACTACGCCAAGCACGGCGGGTTCCCCAGCGGCGTGATCGTCGAGACCCTCGGCGACGGCGGGCAGCCGGAAGTGGAGACCATGGCCGTCATCTATTCCCGCGGGATCCCCTTCGAGTTCAAGACCGACGTGCTGGAGGAAGCGCGGCAGGCCGTGCATTCCTTCGATGCCGAAGATCCCGAGCAGGTCGCTCTTCGCGAGGACCTGACGGACATGACGATCATCACCATCGATCCGCCGGACGCGCGCGACTACGACGACGCGATCAGCCTGGAAGCCCACGACAACGGGCAGATGACCCTCGGCGTGCACATCGCCGACGTGTCGCATTTTGTTCAGGAAGGCGGCCCGCTGGACACCGAAGCCAAAACCCGCGCCACCAGCGTGTACTTCCCGCGGAAGGTGCTGCCCATGCTCCCGGAGGTGCTCTCCAACGGTGTGTGCAGCCTGCAGGAGGGCGTCAAGCGGTTCGCCAAGAGCGCGTTCATTACGTACAACGCCGACGCGGAAGTCGTCGACACCCGCTTCTGTGAGTCGATCATCTCCAGCAGCAAGCGCCTGACCTATGAACAGGCGCAGAGTATCATCGACGGGAAAACGGCTGGGTTCGAAGCCCCCATCGTCGAACTCCTGCACGATATGAACGATCTGGCGAAGAAGATCGAAACCCGCCGCTACGAGCAGGGCATGCTGCATCTGGAGTTGCCCGAGGTGGAGCTGATCTTCGACCGCGACAACCACGTCGTCGGGGCAGAACCCGAGGACGACGCCTACACGCACACGATCATCGAAATGTTCATGGTCGAAGCCAACGAAGCCGTCGCCCGACTCATGAAGGGCCTGGATCGGCACATCCTCCGCCGCGTCCACCCCGCACCGGATGCGACGGCGGCAAAACAGCTGGCCAGCTTCGTGCGCGCCTCGGGGCATAAGATCCCTTCCGACCTCAATCACAAACAGCTGCAGCAGCTGCTGGAAGACGTCAAGGGCGAGCCGGAAAGCTACGCGATCAACCTGGCTGTGCTGAAAACGTTCCAGGCTGCGGAATATTCGCCGATGAACATCGGTCACTTCGCCCTGGCCAGCGAAGATTACTGCCACTTCACCTCGCCCATCCGACGGTACCCGGACCTGACCGTTCACCGCATGTTCGCAGAGCACTGTCGCGGAAGGCTGGAACAGATTCCCAAGGATGACTTGTCCGAGCTGGTCGCCCTCGGCGAGCGGTGCACGGAACTGAGTAAGCGGGCCGAGTCTGCCGAGAACGAGGTCCGCGAGGTGCTGGTGCTGCTGTACCTCCAGCAACGCGTCGGCGAGACGTTCAAAGGTGTGGTGACCGGCGTGACGAACTTCGGCGTTTTCGTCCAGTTGGAGGACATCCTGACCGACGGGCTCATGCGCATGCAGGACCTCGGCGACGACTGGTGGGTGCTGGATGCACGCTACGGGCGCATCCGCGGCGAACGGACCGGCCGGACGTTCCGCATCGGCGATGAGCTGAAGGTGAAACTCTCCCGCGTGGACGTCGCCAAGCGGCAGATGGACCTGATCCCCGACCAGGCGCAGAAGAAAAGCGACACCGGCGAGGGCAAAGGCAGGAAACGCCGCAGCAAGGGCAAAGAAGGCGGCGGGGGCAAGGGCCAACCGCAAGGCAAGAAGGGCAAGAAGGGAAAATCCAGGCGCAAAGGCCGCCCGCGCCGCAACCACGGCAGGGGCGAGCAAGGCCGCTGGTAGGTTGACTGCGGATTTGTAATTGCCGATTTCCGATTGCCTCTCCGATCCGATTGAGAATATCTGGGAAGGGAGCACCGGCCATGGCTGCGGAGTACTTCATCGGGACCAGCGGGTATGTCTATCCGCACTGGAAGGAAGTCTTCTACCCGAAGGACCTTCCGCAGAAGGACTGGCTGCCGTACTTCGCCGAGCGGCTGGACACGGTGGAGATCAACAACACCTTCTACCAGATGCCCGAACCGGAGAAGGTCCGCAACTGGGCGTCGCAGGTGCCGGAAGATTTCTGCTTCGTGATGAAGATGAACCGCATCGTCACCCACCGCAAGCGCCTGATCGACATGGAACGGATGGTGGGCGATTTCGTGCGGGCGGTCGACACTGCCGCAGATGCGCTGGGGCCGATACTGGTCCAGCTCCCGCCGCGTTGGAAGGCGAACCCGGAGCGACTCAACGAGTTCCTGGACTACTGCCCGGGCGGATACCGCTATGCGGTCGAGTTCCGGGACGCCGACTGGCTGCGCGACGAGGTGTACCGCGTGCTGGAAGATCATAATGCCGCGGTGGTGATCCACGACCTGATCGAGGACCACCCTCACGTGACCCCCGCCGACTGGACCTACCTGCGGTTCCACGGCCCGACCGAGTCCGGCAACTACGCCCATGATTACTCGCCGCAGTTCCTCTCCGCCCGCGCCGATGAGATCGCCGATCACCTCAACAGCGGCAAGGACGTGTACGTGTACTTCAACAACGATGTCGGCGGGAATGCCGTGCGGAACGCCCTGGACCTGAAGCGGTACGTGGAGGATCGGCAGAGTTGAAAACCTTCATCTGTGGCGACAACAAACCACAGATCCCCTGTATCCCTTGTATCCCTGCTATGCCTGTCCGGTCATCCTCGAGAAGATCGCCACATCGTCTCGCCGGTCCCAGCCGGCGCGGCGCCAGAATTCCTTGCCCGGTATGTTCTCCTCCAGCACGAAGATGTGACACTTCCGGATGCCCGCCTCCGACAGCGCCTGCATGCAGCGGGCGGCCAGCCGCCTGCCCACGCCCTTGCCCCTCGCGTCGGGATCGACCGCGAGGTGGTGCAGATAGCCCCGCCGGCCGTCGGTTCCGCAGAGAACCGCGCCGATGAGCTTCCCGTCTTCCCGCGCGACAAAACTCATGCCCGGGTTGCGCCGCAGGTAGTACGTCACGCTTTCGAGCGAGTCCAGATCATCGTGCACGCACACGCCGTCACTGGCCGTCCACAGCGCATGCGCGTCGGACCAGTCAGTCTCGGCCATCGTGTTGTAGGAAACACTCACAGACACCTCCATGGAAGACTACGCGCGTTGCCTCGATGGCTGCATATCGTAGCTGCCCGTTTGCGGACGGGCAAAACGATATACTTCCGAAAATCGACGGTTCCGCGCCTGTCCGGCCTGCTCGTCTTGACACGCCCGACCGGGCGGGATAGGTTCTTGTGCCATAGCGAGGAGTAACCATGGCCGACCGCACCAATCTGCATTCCCCCCTTCACGAGAAGCACGTAGCCCTCGAAGCCAAATTCTCCGATATCAGCGGCTGGGACATGCCACTGAGCTACGGCAACCCGCTGGCGGAAGCATCGGAGGTCCGCGAGCGGGCCGGGGTGTGCGATATCTCCCACACCGGCCGATTCGTTCTCCGCGGGGACGGGGCCCTGGATCTGCTGGAGAGAGTCTGCACCGCCGACGTGATCCACCAGGAAGATGAGACGGCCCTGTACACGCTGCTGTGCAACGAAAAGGGCGGGATCGTCGCCGATGCGCGAGTTCACCGCATGCAGGACGGCTGGGTGATCACCTGCGAGCCGACCCTGAGGGCGAAGCTGGGCGAGTATCTGCGGAGCGCCGCCGAAGACGTCGACGCCTGCAAGGTCATCGACCGGACGGAAGATACGTGCACGCTGGAGGTGGCCGGCCCGGCCGCCCCGGAACTGCTGGACCAGGTGCTTCCGGTGAAGGTGTCCGGAATGCAGCTCAACGAGATCACCACCGGTTCGCTGCTGCTGGCGAAGTACCACCTGGCCCGCTACGGCACCGTCGGCGGATGGGGGCTGCAGGCGAGCTTCCCCCGCATGTTCAGTGGCAAGGCATGGGAATTCATCACACGCAAGGCCGGTGAGAACGCCATCCTGCCTTATGCACACGCTGCCCGCGACGTGCTCCGCGTGGAAGCCGGCGTGCCCGCCTACGGCCATGAACTCAACGAGATGATCGACCCGATCTCTGCCGGGCTTGCCGAAGCGGTCGATTTCACCCACGATTTCCTCGGGGCCGAGGCGCTGAAGCGGATCGTCGACAAAAAGCCGAGCCGTCGCCTGGTGGGGCTGAAGGTGGAGCCCACTCCCGAGGAGCCGGAGGACTCGGCCCCGCCGATTCCGGTAATCCCCCGTATGGGCGACACCGTGCTGACCGCCGACGGCCGCGAGATCGGCAGCATCACCAGCGGAACCTACAGCCCGATGGCCAAATCGATCGTCGCCATGGCGTACGTAGCGCGGGAAGCCTCCGCCGACGGCGAGCAGCTGAGCATACGCACCGCAGCCGCCCCGCTCAGCGCGTCGGTCGCGACGCTGGCTGTATAACATTACCGGCAGGAGCCGTCGCCACAGGCGATGCCCGGCGGCGGCCGCTGTGGCGGTCTTGACTTCTCCGCCCTCTCGGGCGATGATCTTCCCTTGGCCGATTGCACTCATCGAACCTCCGCCGGTCGGGCCGACGCAAGGCTGCCGGGCGGTGGAACTTTCTGACACAGGTGTTTTTCATGCTGGAAAAGGTACAGGCAGACAGACGCAAGAAACTCGAGCAGATTCGCCAGCTGGGCATCGACCCGTTCGGCGGGCGATACACCTCCAACGAACCGATCGCGAACATCCTCGATCGCTACCAGGAGGACACGGAAGGGCAGACCGCCGACGCCGCCGGACGACTGATCCTCATCCGCGACATGGGCAAGATGATGTTCTGCCATCTGCGGGATGAATCCGGGCAGATGCAGATCGCCTTCCGCAAAAATGCACTGGACGAGCAGAGCTGGAAGCTGGCCAAGCTGCTGGACCTCGGCGACATCGTAGCCGCCTCCGGCATGCTGCAGAAGTCCCGCACCGGCGAGATCACCATCTGGGCCGATAAGCTCACGCTGCTGACCAAGAGCCTCATGCCGATGCCCGAGAAGTTCCATGGTCTTCAGGACGTCGAAACCCGCTACCGCCGGCGCTACCTGGATTTGATGACCAACCCGCAATCGCTGAACAACTTCAAGAAGCGCATCGGGATCATCGAGCACTTCCGCGGCTTCCTGAAGGACAAGGGTTTCAGCGAAGTAGAGACGCCGATGATGCAGCCGGTATACGGCGGGGCGGCGGCTCGGCCTTTCACCACGCATCACAACGCACTGGACGCGGATCTGTTCCTGCGGATCAGCCCGGAGACCTATCTCAAGCGGCTGCTGGTCGGGGGGATGGAGAAGATCTTCGAGATCAACCGCAACTTCCGCAACGAAGGTATCGACACCTCGCACAACCCCGAGTTCACGATGATGGAGCTGTACGAGGCGTACGCGGACTATGAAGACATGATGGAGCTGACCGAGAACCTCGTCAGCAGTGCCGCCGAGAAGTTCCTGGACAGCGTCCCGCAGCAGGTGGCCGATCTGACCGCAGCCGTCGAAGCCGAGAAGGAAAAGGACGAAGAGAACTTCTCGCAGGAGCGTCTGGACGAACTGAATCGTTGCCTGGCCGTCGTGGCCGAGGCAGAGGGCCTGATAGCCGAGGGCAAAATCGCCCTGCCATACGGCGACATTGTGCTGGATTACACCACCCCGTGGCGGCGGGCCAAGTACGCCGACCTGCTCAAGGAGCACGCGGGCGTGGACATGGACGATATCGACGCGGTCCGAGCCAAGGCGAAGGAACTCGGTATCGAGCCGGAGAACAAGGACGACGCGGTCGTCGTAAATGAAGTGTTCGAAGAGACCGTGGAAGAGCACCTGGTCCAGCCGACCTTCGTGATCGACTACCCGGCCGACATCTGTCCGCTGACGCGTCGCAAGACGGACGATCCGTCCATCGCCCTGCGGTTCGAGGCGTTCGCCGCCACGATGGAACTGGCCAACGCCTACACGGAATTGAATGACCCGGACATCCAGGAAGAGAACTTCCGCAGGCAGGTCCGCGGCGAAGCGGGCGACGAGACCATGCGTGTCATGGACGAGGATTTCATCCTCGCGATGCGTCACGGTATGCCGCCTGCCGGAGGGCTGGGCGTAGGGATCGACCGCATTGCCATGCTGCTGACCAACACCCAGAGCATCCGGGACGTGATTCTCTTCCCGCAGTTGCGGCCGGGCGCGGCCAAGCCCCCAGCCGACAAGCCGCTGCAGGACGCGGCAGAGTAATTCCCACAACGGGGCCCGTCCCCCAAACCGGGCCCGCCCGACAGGGGAGCAAATGTACAAGCTTTTTCTATGCCTTCGGTACCTCTGGGGCCGACCCATCGCCTATCTGGCGGTGCTGTCGGTGACGATCTGTGTGTTTCTCATGATCGCCACCGCCAGCGTGATGAACGGCTTCCTCAACAAGATCGAAGTAGCCGCCAAAGGCCTGTTCGGCGATATCATCGTCGAGCCACGCTCCCAGGCCGGTATGCCGTACTACGACGAGTTGATCCGCGCCATCGAAAACGGCGACGACGAACTGGAGGTCCAGCCGGTGCCGGGCGTGGAATCGGCCAGCCCGTTCATCGTCTCCTACGGGTTCCTTCAGGTGCCGGACCAGAATTACCGCCAGCCGATCCAGATCGCGGGCATCCGCCTTCCGGAGCGCAACCGCGCCACCGACTTCGAGGAGGGCCTGTTCGTTCAGGAAGGCAACGTCAACGCGGTGTTCACTCCCAATATACGGAAGGTCGTTCAGGCGGTCCGGGAGGACAAACAGCGGATCCTCGCCCTGGCCAGAGAAGAGACCGAAGGCTACCGCGGGACCATGACCGTCGAATCCATGCTGGAATACACCGGGGGGCCGCCGGAGCAACTTAACCGGCAAGTCAAGCAGACGGGGGGTAAGCCCCTGCCGGCAGAACTGCTCCGTTTTCTGCAGCGGATCCGCACCGCAGTGAGCCTGCACGACCAGGCGATCTACGACCTGATCCACCAGGAGGAAATCCGCAAAGACATTCAGGAAAGCAATCGCCGCATCATCCAACTGCAGGACGCTTACAACCAGGCAGAGACCGACGAAGCCGCCGCCCGGATCGAGCAGCAACTGGCAGTCCAGGAGCAGATGACCGCACAGCTGCGGAACCGGTTGCTTGGCGAGGCCGACAAACGGATCATTCTGGGACTGGGCATCCAGGGCCTGAGCTTCCGCACCCCCGAAGGCCGGACGGTTCGCTACCTCGTTCCCGGGCACAACGTTGCGCTGTACGTGTTCCCGATCGGCCAAAGGGGCACCTCGGTCACCAACATCGAGCCACGCGTGGCGACCATGACGGTCATCGACGACGCGAGTACGGATGTCCACAGCATCGACACGCAGTTCGTCTACGTTCCGTTCGACACGCTGCAGCGACTCAACGGGATGGAAGACCCCAAACGGTGCAGCCAGGTGCACATCAAGGTCTCCGAGGGCGTGACGGATGAACGCACGCTCCGGGCGATTGCCCAGCGCGTTGATCGCGTCTGGTCCCGGATGGCGGCGGATCCTGCCCGGTACCCGGGAGCCTCGCAGGCGGACGTGAGCGTCCAGACCTGGCGCCAGAAGCAGCGGAAGCTCATCGCCCCGCTCGAAGCCCAGCGGACGCTTTCCCTGTTGATGTTCGGCCTGATGGCCGGGGTAGTGGTGATCCTGATTTTCGTGATTCTCTACATCATCGTGGTGCAGAAGACACCTGACATCGGCGTGCTCAAGGCGCTGGGAGCCAGCAACCTTGGCGTGGCGGGCATTTTCCTGGCCTACGGTGCGGTCATTGGCCTGGTCGGGTCCATCTTCGGTTCGCTTCTGGGGTGGGCGTTCGTGCACAACATCAACCCGATTCACGACGGAATAGGCCGCTTGACGGGCGTCTATGTTTGGTCGAAGGAGACGTATCTGTTCAACAAGATTCCCAACGAGGTCCAGCTGAACACGGTGCTGTGGATCGGCGTGGCGGCCGTGTGTTCCGGCGTGATCGGGGCGGCAGTGCCTGCCATGCGTGCCGGACGGCTGCAACCGGTGGAGGCGTTGCGCTATGAGTAAAAAACCTCCGGCGGCTTCGGCGCCCGCCGTTCGCGTTCGGAAGCTCAAGAAGACGTACCAGCTGGGCGAGGTCGAACTGCGTGTGTTGCGCGGGGTAAACTTCGAGGTCAAGAGCGGCCAGTTCGCGTCGATCATCGGCGCATCCGGTAGCGGAAAGAGCACGCTGCTGCACCTGATCGGGCAGTTGGATCGCGCCGACGACGGGGTCGTGGAACTCTTCGGCAAGCAGCCGAGCGATCGGAGCGTCCCCTGGCTGGTGTCCATCGCGTCCGCCGTGTTGTTCAGTGTTGTCGCGGGCGGAGTCCCTTTCCTGTTGATGACCGAGTGGTTGCGCGAAATCAACACCATGAGCCTGGTCCTCTCGGCCGCTCTGTCGCTCATCGCGTTCGCCGTGGGCATTCCGGTGATTCACTCGATACTCAAGAATCAGGCTCAGCGCCAGCGCGATCGGCTTCGCAACCGGGACATCGGGTTCGTCTTCCAGCAGTACCACCTGCTGCCGGAACTGAACGTGCTGGAGAACGTAATCATCGCCTCCCGCATCAAGCCGGGAATTGCGGACTGGTTCCGGCGACGCGGTGCGGTCCGGGCCCGGGCGGCGAAGATTCTGGAGGACGTGGGCCTCGGGGACCGGCTGAAGCACAAGCCCAAGGAACTGTCGGGTGGCGAACGGCAGCGCGTGGCCATCGCCAGGGCCTTGCTGAACGAGCCCCGGATCCTGCTGGCCGACGAACCCACCGGAAACCTGGACAGCAAGACCGGCAGGCACATCATGGACCTGCTGCTGGAATGCAACCGCTCCGGGCAGACCATTCTCATGGTGACCCACGACGCGTCCCTGGCGGAGATGACAGACCGCGTGCTGCACCTGCGTGACGGCAAACTGAATGAGCGGTAGCTCGATGCTGAACGGCGACTTCTGGAATCTGTGTCTGTAAAGAGCTACCGCCGAAACGCTCACGTCCGGGAAGTCCGGTCCTGCCTTGCGATCATCAGGGTGATACAACTCATACACCCCGCCGTTGCCTCTTGCACTGGCGGGTGCGAAGACCTATTCTCGCGGAAATCAATTTCTTCCCTCCGGACCGGAATGTCGCACCTCTGCCCGGCGGGCATCGATAGAGGAAAACATGCTTGAACTGACGTTGGCTGAACTTGCCGAGAAGCTGGGTGGGTCGCTCCAGGGCGACGGTGACACGGTTGTCACCGGTGTTGCCTCATTGCAGGAAGCCGCCGACAGCGAGATTTCGTTCCTCGCCAACCCGCGGTACGTGTCGCAGATGGAGTCCACCTCCGCGGCGGCAGTGATCGTCAGCGAGGACTACGACGGGCCCGGACCGGCCTTGATCCGCTGCGAAGACCCCTATTTCGCCTTCCGGAACGCCATGGTCCTGTTCTACGGCTTCCGCGAACCGGAATTTGAAGGAATCGACGAGCGGGCCAATATCGCAGACTCCGCCGAGATCGGCGAGAACGCCCGCATCGCAGCCTTCGTGACCGTCGCCGACGCCGCGATCGTGGGAGACAATTGCGTGCTGTACCCCGGTGTTTACATTGGTCCCGGCGCGAAGATCGGTGACGACTGCATCCTCCACGCCAACACGGTGATTTACGACGGCTGCGTCCTCGGCGACCGCGTGACCCTGCACGCCAACTGCACCATCGGACAGGACGGATTCGGCTACGCCACGCACCAGGGTCGGCACCATAAGATTCCTGTGGCGGGCATCGCCGAGATCGGCGACGACGTGGAAATGGGCGCCAACTGCTCGGTGGACCGGGCGACGCTCGGTGCGACGAAGGTCGGTTCGGGCACGAAGTTCAGCAATTCGGTGACCATCGGGCACGGAACCACGGTGGGGCGCGGGTGCCTGTTCGTGGCCCAGGTGGGCATCGCGGGCTCTGCGGAGATCGGCGACTATTGCGTCTTCGGCGGGCAGACTGGCGTGGCGGGGCACCTGAAGGTGACCGGCGGCGTGATGACCGGCGGGAAGACGATCGTCACTTCGGAAGTGAAAAAGCCCGGAAAATATTGGGGCTACCCGGCCATTCCGCTGGAAGTGGCCCGGAAGGTGGCGGTTACGCAATCCAAGCTGCCGGAGATGCGGCGCGAGATGCGGCGGATGAGTCGGGAACTGGAGCAGATGCGCCGGTTGCTTCGCAGCATGGAAGCGGAGAACGGAGACGACGAATGATCCGCGATCATCGTCAGCCGGTGGGCTTGATCGCCGGGTTCGGGCGTCCACCGTTCATGGTCGCCAACGGCATGCGCAAGGCAGGCCGGCGGGTGGTGACCGTCGGGCTCAGCGACTTCGCCTCGCCGTGGCTGAAAGATTTCTCCGACGAGTGGACCTGGGGCGGCCCGGTCCGTATGAATTCATGGATGGGCTGGTTGCGCCGCCGGGGCGTTCGCGAAGCGGTGATGATCGGCGGGGTGCGGAAACGCGAAATTTACTCGCCGCTACGGTTGTTGCGGTGGATCCCCGACCTGCGGACCGCCCGACTTTGGTACTTCAAGATCCGCAACGACCGGCGGGACAATGCCATCCTGCTGGCGGTGGCCAACGAATTGAGAATGGAAGGCATTGAACTGGTATCCTGCGTGAAATACTGCGAAGAACATCTTGCCGATGAAGGATTGATGACCCGGACGCCCGTTCCGCGGAACGTGGAAGCCGACGTGGAATTCGGCTGGCGGATCGCCCGCAGCTCTGCCGACCTGGACATCGGGCAGTCGATCGCCATCAAGGAAATGGACATCGTCGCTGTGGAGGCGATGGAAGGCACCGACGCGATGATCCGCCGGGCAGGGAGGGTCTGCCGGGTCGGCGGGTGGACGATGGTGAAAGTCGCCCGTCCGAAACAGGATATGCGGTTCGACGTGCCTACCGTCGGCCCGAGCACGCTGCGGAACCTCAAGGACGCCAAATGCTGCTGCCTCGTGCTGGAAGCGGGCAAGACGATGATCGTGGACAAGCCGGCTACCCTTGCCCTGGCCGACGAGTTGGGCATTTCGATGATCGGGAAACGTGCGACTCCCGACGATCTGGAACACCAGAGCGGGTGAGACTCCGCTGCCTGATGGCGTTAGGCGAAACCTCCCACGGCTGCTCTCCAGCACGGGATTACTTGCCATTGCCGCTCCGGGAAGTACGCAGGAGAAGGTAAGGCGATTCACCTGATACCACCATACCGGGGCACCCTACTCGACGGGTGAGGAAGACCCGCAAGCGGTTCATCCGTAACCTGATCATAAAACGGCAAGGAATAATGGCAAAAAGCGGCAAGACGGTCGCTTGTGAATAGACTGTGGGTAAGTGGTGAAAAGTAAGTCTAGACGCTGAAGCGCCTGCTATTTACGGACTAAGGCACCATTGTGGACAATTCGTGAGCGACGTTAGGGGCAATTCCGGACCGGTGGGAGTTCTTCCCATAGCTTTACCGGAATCACCTGATAAGGTAGATACCGTATGACGTTGACGACTTCTGATTTCGATTATCACCTGCCTGAATCGTTGATTGCGCAAAAGCCGGCCGACCGGCGCGACCGGTCGCGCCTGATGCGGCTCCAACGGTCGGCAGGCAGGGTATCCCACCATGTCTTTGCGGATCTGCCGGATCTGTTGCGGGAGGGCGATCTGCTGGTGTTCAATGACACAAAGGTGATCCCTGCTCGCTTCTTCTGTCGGCGGGCCACTGGCGGGCAGATCGAGGGCCTGTTTCTCCAGCAACTCGAGGAAGGGCGGTGGGAGGTCATGCTCCGCAACGCCGGCCGGTGCAAGATCGGCGAAGGGATCGAACTGGAAAATTCGGCAGGGGTGCAGTTGATCCTGCGTGAAGATCTGGGCAAGGGTCGGTACATCGTTCAGCCGGCCCCGGAGGCCTCCGCGGCGGAGATTCTGTCCCAAGCCGGCAGAACGCCGCTCCCGCCGTACATCCGTCGCGGCAAGGACAGCGACGACACCGCCGACCACGATCGCTATCAAACGGTTTACGCAGAGCGACCCGGTGCGGTGGCCGCCCCGACTGCCGGACTGCACTTCACCGAGGAACTCATCCAGCGGCTGACCTCTGCCGGAATGCAGCAGGCCCGCGTGACCCTGCACGTCGGGATGGGGACCTTCCAGCCGGTGAAGGTGGATCGGATCGACGAGCACAAGATGCACAGCGAGTGGTACGAGCTGTCCGAGCAGACGGCCGAGACGCTGAACCAGGCTCGCCGAGACGGCCGGCGCATCATTGCGGTAGGCACGACGTCCGTACGGGTGCTGGAGACGGTCGCGCGCGATTGCGACGGCTTCCCGCTGAGCCCGGCCAGCGGCTGGACGGACATCTTCATCTCGCCCCCGTCACCGATCCGGGCCATCGACGGGCTGATTACCAACTTCCACCTGCCGAAAAGCACGCTGCTGATGCTGGTGGCTGCCCTATGCAGCCCGGGCTCCACCGACGGCTTGCCGATGATCCTCAGCGCGTATCAGCAGGCGGTGGAGAACCGCTACCGGTTCTTCTCCTACGGCGACGCGATGCTGATCGAGTAGCGGCCGGCTTTTGAGCGCATAAGATGGGCGGGCCCCCGAAGGCCCGCCCATCGAGATTTCACCGGTTGCCGACGGTCATCCGTCGATGTCGACAAGCTTACACCGAAGGCGTCGGGTAGCGGTAGGTGGCTGCGACCTTCTTCTCGCTGGGTACCGCTTCGGAGTCGACGGTGAACACGGCCCCGCCGTTTCTGGCGGTTTCGTGGGCGGCCAACTCCAGCAGATCCTGATCGCCCTGCTGCCGCTGGTCGTGGATCTCCAGGCGGTTCTCATCCGCCACGTACTGTCCCCAGCGGTGCTCGTCGCGCGGGATGAACAGGGAGTCGATCTGCCCGCGCTGGGCGGCGACGACAATTTCCTCAAATTCATCCGACGCCCGATCGGTGTTGGCCAGTTGGCGATAGAGGGCCATCTGCTCCTCGCGTCGCCGGTCCAGGCGCGGCTTCATGACTGCAAGTGCATCGCGCAGGAGCTGCTTGTCCTCAATGCGGTCCGGGTTCCCGTGCAGCGTCTCCTCTTCGATCCGGTCATACCGGGAGGTCTCGCGGAAATACCCAGCCAGCGGTTCGGTGGCGGCGATCAGCAGCGGTTCGTGCCGACGGCCGAGAGCGCTGTTCAGTGCCGAGTCGATCATTCGGCAGTATTCGGTGATGCGGCGTTTCTCCTTGGCATCGTCGGTGCCGGTACCCTGGCCGTGATAGATGGCTGGGCGCCTGCTTGCCGGCTGATGATCCTGTGTGCCGCTGTGGTATTCGATGTGCCGTTCGGGATCATCGAACTTCATCGCCTCTTCGAAGCTTTCCGGCATGTCCGGCACCTTGGTCGGGGTGATGGCATCTTCCGACGCGTGATACAGCCGCACCTTGTTCTTGCTCAGGGCAAGAATGTAAAACTGCATATCCATGTGCAGCATTTCCAGCAGCGGCGTGGTGTAGAACCGGTCGCCGACGAAGACGATCTGCTCGACCTCAAACGGGACGCCATAGATCTGGGTCTGATCGTCGTCAACGAAAACCGCGAGCCCGACGTTCATCTCCCGCCAGAACGGGTTGTTATTGACCAGTTCCAAAACGGTCTGCATCTTCTTCTCAGCCTGCCCCTGCGGCACGCCGGCAGCGGTGAGCCGCTCCACGGCCTCACCGGCAAGGTTCTTCAACCGGATCGGGTCCTGACGTTCCTCGGCCCCAGCCGGGTGAGTGGGCATGATAATCGTCACGCTGTTGGGCTGTTGATGATCAAGGAGCGATGTAACCTGCTCTCGGGTAATGCGATCGGCCATATTCTTCTCCTTCCAGAACGAACAGAATTCGGGGGCCAAGCGGTTGTGAAGCGGGCCCCAACGCCCGCAAGAAAACTGCGACAACGGCGAGGACAGCGGGCGAGAGTTCCTTCTTCGGGGAATTATATAGCTTCAAAGCTGCCCGGACCGAGACGTCTGAGGCGGTTGGCGCATCCAACGACCCGGGGTGGCTTGCAGGCGGCCCGGGTCGTGGGTGCTCCGTTCGTGGCAGTCGATTCGGTGCCAGGCCGGTCAGCGGCGGGGATCCCGAAGCGTGGCGATCACGCGTTTGTAGGGACCTTCGGCGCCGGCAGCTTTCCGGATGAACTCGCGGAAGCGGTCGGCCGGCTCGCCCCAGTCATTGCAGGCGTCCATCTCCTCCAGCGCCCGCATGGTGGGCAGCCCGCGACGAAAGAAGATATTGAACGCCTCGCGAATCTGCTTGATGTCTTCCCTGCTGATATGCTCGGCCCGCCGGAGCCCCACGATGTTGAGCCCCTGTACCTGCCCGGTTCCAGCGAAGATGACATACGGCGGCACGTGGCCCGTCGTCACGCAGTTGCCTTGCCCCATGCACATCTCGCCGACCGAGCAGAACTGGTGGACGGCAACATGCGAGGAGAGAATTGCCCGGTCCCCGACCGTGCTGTGACCGCCCAGCGCGCTGCCGTTTACTAAAATAGCGTTGCTGCCGACAGTTACATTATGTCCGGCGTGAGCATACGCCATGAAATAATTGTTGTTGCCGATCCGCGTAACGGCACCTTCGCCGGTGCCGCGGTTGACCGTGCAGGACTCGCGGAAGACGTTCCCGTCGCCGATGACCACGGTGCTGCGGGTGGCAGGGTCGAACTTGAGATCCTGCGGGTCCCCGCCGAGAACGCTGAACGGGTGGACCTGGTTGCCCTTGCCGAGCGTGGTGTACCGGCGGATGATCACGTTGGACATCAGCCGGGTACCCTCCCCTATGCAAGTCTCAGCCTCTACAATACAATACGGGCCGATTTCGACATCATCCGCCAGTTGGGCGGATCCGTCCACCATGGCCGTTGGATGGATGCTCGGCATGTGGTGCTCCTATGCGTTACTCGATTCACGAATCCGTTCGATGCGAGTTTATCATCCGCTCCGGCGGTTGTCAGCGCCCCGCGCGACAAATCTGCAGAAACTTGCCGCTGCCCGGACCCCGCGCCGAAGGCATGTGTCTGCAGATTGTACCTTTGTCCGGCGGGTGAGGTGCGGTATAATCCCGCCTTCCCCGGATGGGACCGGAATCGCAACCGATCCCCCGGCAACGAAATACCATGACGCAATCGAATACCAACACTGAGCTGGCCGACCTGCTGGCCCCGCATTCCGCCCGGGCCGAGCAGGACCTGGACCGCTGGACGGTCGAACCGGGTACACCCGATTCGCTCGCCGCGGCTATGCGATACTGCGCGATGGGTGGAGGCAAGCGGCTCCGCCCGGCGCTGGTGTACCTGTCCTGCGAGGCTGCCGGAGGCGAGATCGACGAACTGACGCGCCGGGCCGCGGTGGCCATTGAGCTGGTGCACACCTACAGCCTCGTGCATGACGACCTGCCCGCGATGGACGACGACACCCTCCGCCGCGGCAGGGCCACGGCGCACGTGAAATTCGGCGAAGCGATGGCGGTGCTGGCCGGCGATGCGCTGCTGACCCGCGCGCTGGCCCTTCCGGCAGAGCCCGGGGATCCGCGCAGCGCCGCGATGGTCGCTGAACTGGCCCACGCAGCCGGTCCGGCGGGCATGATCGCCGGGCAGGTGGCCGACATGGACCTTTGCGACCTGGCCGACGGAGTGGCCGGGCTGGAATACATTCACCTGAGAAAAACTGCCGCCATGATCCGCGGCGCCTGCCGCCTTGGCGCCATCGCCGCAAAGGCCTCCGAAGAGGTCACCGACGCACTCGGGCGCTTCGCCGAAAAACTCGGACTGGCGTTCCAGGTCTTCGACGACCTGCTGGATGTCACCGCCAGCGCCAAGCAACTCGGCAAGACCCCCGGCAAGGACGCCGAGACCGGCAAGCGGACGTACGTCTCGCTGCTGGGTGTGGACGGCGCCCGCGAGGCAGGCAACCAACTGACCCGACAGGCCCTCGACGCGCTCGACCCGCTCGGCCGCCGCAAAAACAAGCTCTCTCGACTTGCCCGACTGTTGACCGACAGGCAACACTAGCCTCCGGCTCGGACAAGTATCCAGTGAAGGAAAGCCGCATGAGCAGCAATGAATCCGGAAGTCTCCTCGGTACCATCAAGACCCCGCACCAGCTCCGCCGCCTGAATGACAGGCAACTGCAGGAGCTGGCCGATGAAATGCGCGAGACGATCATCGAGACCGTCTCCCGACGCGGAGGGCACCTGGCCAGCAATCTCGGCATGGCCGAGCTGACCATCGCCTTACACTACGTCTTTGACTTTACCAAGGACCGCCTGCTGTGGGACGTGGGGCACCAGTGCTACCCGCACAAACTGCTGACCGGTCGATATGAGAAGTTCGACACGCTGCGGCAGGGCGGCGGGCTCAGCGGATTCCCCTCCCCGTCCGAGAGCGAATACGACCTGTTCAGCACCGGGCACGCGGGCACGGCTATCTCCACCGCGGTGGGGCTGGCCTGGGCGGACAAGCAGGCCGGACGCGACAACCGGACCGTGGCGATGGTCGGCGATGCGTCCATTGTCAACGGGCTCTCACTGGAAGGGCTCAACAACGTCGCCCGATTGGAGCGGCAGTTCCTGGTGGTGCTGAACGACAATTCCATGGGCATTGCCCCCACCCAGGGCGGCCTGGCGACTACGCTGGACCGCGTGCGTCTGACTCACACCTACCACGACCTGCGCGACAGCGCCGAGCGCGTGCTAAAGCGTCTCCCGCTCGGCAGCGACATCCGCGGTGCGCTGCGGAACCTCAAAGCGGGCCTGCAGACCACGCTGCACGGCGGGCAGGTGTTCGAGATGCTCGGGCTGCGGTACTTCGGCCCGGTCGACGGGCACAACATCGGCGACCTCATCCACGTTTTCCAGGCCCTGAAGGATGAGGATCACCCGGCCATCCTGCACGTCAACACGCAGAAGGGTCGCGGCTGTGCGTATGCGGTGGAGGATCCCTGTCGGTTCCACAGCCCGTCGGCCTACACCGTAAACTCCGACGGCGAGGCCGTTTTCCAGGCCAAGGAGCGTCCGAGCTGGACGCAGGCCTTCGCCGAATCGCTCATCGAACAGGCCGAGCAGGACGAGCGGGTCGTGGCACTGACCGCGGCCATGCCCGACGGGACGGGGCTGGCGGCTTTTGAGGAGAAATTCCCCGAGCGATGCATCGACGTGGGCATCAACGAATCCCATGCGGTGACCATGGCTGCGGGCATGGCCAAGGCGGGGCTCAAGCCGGTCGTGGCGATCTACTCCACCTTCATGCAGCGCGGGTTCGACCAGGTCTTCCACGACGTGGCCCTGCAGGATTTGCCCGTGGTGATCTGCATGGACCGTGCCGGGCTGGTCGGTTCCGACGGAGCGGTACACCACGGAGCCATGGACATCAGTTTCCTCCGCCCGATTCCGGGTATCGTGCTGTGTGCCCCCGCCGACGCTGCGGAGATGAATGCAGCCATGAAGTTCGCACTGCAAAACGGCAGGGCGGTGGCGATGCGATACCCGCGCGACCTGGTGCCGGACGACCTGCCCGGCGACTGTCCCGCTTTCGAACTGGGCAAGGCTCGCACCATCGCGGAAGGGAAAGACGCTACGCTGTTGTGCTACGGGACGACCGTGGAACCGGCGCTGCGGGCCGCCCGCATCCTCCGTGAGGAGGAAGACCTGCAGGTATCGGTAGTCAACGCCCGATTCGCCAAGCCGTTGGATTCGGCGCTGATCGGGAAACTCATCGCTTCCGGCAAACCGATTCTGTGCATCGAGGACCATTCCACCATCGGCGGGTTCGGTTCCGGCGTGATGGAAATGGCCGCCAACCGCGGGCTGGACGCGAGCAACGTTCGCCTGCTGGGCCTGCCGGACCGGTTCATCAAGCACGGATCCCGCGATGTTCAGCTGACGGAGGTCGGCTTGGACGCGACGAACATTTCCGCGACCATCAAGGAAATGATCCGCCGCCCCGCCAAGGCGGTGACCAAACACTATTGGAACGATCAAAGCTGAGGCAATTTCGATTGGCGATTGCGGATTTGGGAATTGGCCCCCGGGCTCACGCACCGGGGCCGAAATCTGTCAACCCGCTTCCGGCGATCCCTTTCGCCCAGCGGTTCGCCCGAAACTCTTTACCTGTCTGAACATTTCATATCTAGTAGTATATTGCGGTCTGTCGCCGGTGGTTATCGCACAAAAACAGGGATTTGTCATGAAACACGCGTTACTCGCTGCTGTCGCTTTGCTCCTCGTTGCCGGGGCCTCCCTTGCCGATCGGGCGGATAAGCTGATCAACAAAGTCGACCCGCCCAAACGCTTCTCCGAGCACAAACCGGAGTGGTCGGTAAAAGAGAAGACCTACACATTTCAGCAGCTCGACGGGCCGGTGAAGGTTCCGCACTGGCTGATCATGGACGGCGATCGCGTGGTGGCGTTTATCCCGCGGAAGCTCTTTCACAGCGGCTGCGTGTACGTCCTGGATTTTCGCCCCGGGCAGGCGCCGAAGGTAGATGACATCCCCATGCCGAGCGAGCGATGGCACATCGACACGACCATCGGCGCCCAACTGCGGACGGATGCGTTCATCCCGAGCGGATTCGGTAGCACCGACAAGAGCTACGACTTCTCCATCGCCGACGACAAGCTGACCATCACCCGGAAATTCGAGGGCCAGACCGCCTTCAACAAATGGACCCACCGCACCAAGGGCAAAAAGGTGCAGGTGGACACCACCAACAAGGTTACCTTCTCCGTCCACCTGCAACTGGGGTACGTCGTCGATACGAAGTACGACACCTGGACCGATCAGAAGCTCAAGCGCGTCGAGTACGCCAGCGCGGCGATGTCAGGCCGGCATACCACCTGGCCGGAAGACAAGACCTGCAACCGCATGGCCATCAGTACGAAAGATGGCGGGGTGTTCGGCTATGCGACGAACATGGGCTGCACGCGGAAGCACAACGGGACCAACTGGTGCCCGGACGGCGGCTTCGTCGCGTTCCTGGACGACAAATCCGGCTGGTCGACCACCTACACCAATGAAACCGGCGCCCCGGCGCGCCTGGTCGTCTGCCCGCCGCACACGGATCACGATTTCCAGCTCCCGGCCGACAAGGCCCGCACCGAGAGCAGGGACGGGAAGGACCATTACGTCATCCGCCACCGGATGTTCGCATTCCCGCCGGAGGTGACCAACTACGTCTGGAAGAACATGGACCTCAAGCACAAGGGCGAGCGCGAACTGCTGGTCCGCATCGGCCGGGTGGAGGATTTTGAGGATCAGCCGCTGGATGTGACCGGTGAGGACCGCGGCCATCCGATCAACGCGAGCGTGACCACCGACCAGGCCCGTAGCGGCAAACGGAGCATGCTGGTGACCAAAACCGCGGGGCTCGGCTCGCCGACGCTGTGCGTCCGGCCGGGCAAGACGTACCGTGTGGAAGCCTGGGTGAGGGTCGCCGGAGAGGGCACCGGGCAGTTGAGCGTGCAGTACCAGCAGTGGCCCGGCGGGAAGAAGCCCGAGGCGGCGATGACCAGCGAGAAGGTGACCGCCAAAGACGGCTGGCAGCACGTGACCATCGATTTCAAGGCGCCGAAATGGGGCCCTGCACTGGATCTGCGGTTCGTCGTCGACAATGCGAAGATGTACGTGGATGACTTCCGGCTGGGTGAGAAGAAGTAGGCGTGGTCGACTTGGAGGACGCTTCGCTGTTGCTGACCAACTGGGGCGAAGTCGCCGTCGGCTGGGAAGGCTGCGACTTCGACGCCAGCGGG
>JBKHHU010000200.1:0-6057 GCA_046539045.1 Phycisphaerae bacterium | reverse complement strand
TACCAAGAGGTCGCCTGCCGCTAGAGGCAGAGAGCTGCGGGCGGGGTTGATTCTCACACAGAGAATCAGAGAGACAGAGGGTTTTGGGGTGATGGGCGTCGAGCCTCGCTAGTTGCTTGGCGTCGAGCCCACGGGGCGTCTTCGCCTGTCGGCGAATCCGCTGTGTGTTCGAATCCCGGTCAGGGTCATGCGCAATGGAAAACCCGGATGATGTCACACCCGGGTTTCGCTGTTTCCAACCGGTGGGGGTGGGATTCGAACCCACGGTACTCTTACGAGCACAGCGGTTTTCAAGACCGCCTCCTTAAGCCGCTCGGACACCCCACCTGCAGGGTTTCCTGTTGCCTGTGGTGGGCCAAGTGTATGCGGGTTTGGTGGTGCGGTCAAGGTTTCGGCTGGGGCGTCATCGCGGCTGAAAGCTTGCGATCGACGAGTACGCACCCTGGCCGTAGCGAGGGGCGCCCCTGCCTCTCTTCGCCGACTCGTACAGGTCGGCGGCCTTGTCCTCGAAGAACAGCGGGTACAGGTTCAGCCGCAGGTTCTCGTTGCGGATCTGCTGCCCTTCGTAGGTGAGCATGCCCTGCAGTTGCGGGGCCTGCTCCGGCCAGGCGTGGGCGATCCGTGCCTTGTACAGGCGTTTGAGTTTCTCGGTCCTGCGGGCCTTGGTTTTGTCCTTTTTAATCGGAGCGGCCCCTTCGGCACGGAAGTACTTGCGGACCTGCCCGACGGTGACGTCTTCTTCCTTGAACCCGTCGGCGAAGCGTTGCGGGATTTTCGACCGCACGGCAGTGCTGTCGATTCCCAGCACACGCTCGTCGTGCGTGTAGTGCAGGAAGGGGTCATAGAAGAAGGCACCCGGGTTGTAGTCCTTGCGGAAGTCTGCCAGATAGGAGGCGAACAGGTCCGGATGCGACTCGGAGCCGAGCAGCCCGGCAGGGCCGTCGCCGATCAACAGGAACTCGACCGTCTGCCTGCTGTCGCGGCGGTTGTAGCCGGCTACCCGGTTGTATGTCTCCTGCAGGCGCGGAAGCGTCTGGCGGCGCACGTCCACGATGATCAGTCGCGACTTGATCGTGAAGCGGACCAATTCATCCAGGTCCGACAGTTGGAGCTTGTTGCGCCGAAAATCGGGAGCAATGACCTTTGCGGAACTGAGCCGATCACAATCGGCCAGTCGGGCGAGAATATCCCTGCCCAGAACGGGATCCATGGAGAGGACGTGTATCAGGTCGTCTCTCTTGGCGTGGCTTGACATGGCACACCTTTCCATACTGCTGGATACTGCTGTTACTGCTTGCACCGGAATTGGGGAAGTCTGCCCATTATACGCACGGGCACGAGCTCGGCAAACCCATTCCGCCATCTGCAAAACGAACGGGCGGGGATCGGAGTTCCAGCCGGCCGCCCAGAAAGTTGCTCGATCGGACGCAAGTCACGCGAATTCCTTGCCGATAGAGCATATACTCTGGCACTTCTTTTGCGATGGAGGCCGCGATAGGTTTCATGTCCAGCAGTGAACATTGTCCGCATTGTGGCAGACAGACAGATCAAAACCCGCCCACCGGCAGGGTCACCTGCTACTGGTGTGATGGGCGCCTGTCGGTACGCCTTCAAGACGACCTAACGGACGTCGCTGTCGATACTTCCAATGACGACACGGTGGAAATCGCAGCCCTGGTCGAGGCCGGCTCCGTCGGCTCAAGCGGGGGGGCAGTGTCCGCACCGGTGAAAAAGCGGAAAAGCGCTGCACCGGCCATCCTGCTGGCCGGGGGCGTCTTTCTCGGCACGCTGGCGGTGGGGGCAGTGCTGTTGCAGCAGTACATCAGCGGCAGCGACTGGGCCGGGCTTTCGTTCGCGACTCCGGCACCGGCCAATGGTGCTCCGCAGCGCGTTCCGGTGGAATCTTCCCCGCCGCCGGAGCCGGAATCGGGCCAGATCAGCTGGAATGCCCTGGAAAACGCCCAGCAGCGGGGCGAATTCGCCAGAGCCATCGAAATCTGCCGACAACTGGAGCGGCAGGCCGCCGAAGCCGGCCTCGCCGACCAGCAGCAGCGGGCCCGCATCCGTCTCAGGAAGCTCCGAAACCTCCTGAAGCTCCAGGCCGAGCTCGATGGAGGCGAATCGATCTTCTCCAACTGACCGTCCTGTCGTCACAGGCGTGGGGGGGCGGTTTCTCAACCGCACGTCCATACTCCCCGGCCGACTGCCCTTTTGGCAATCGCCGGCCGTTCTGCGCTGGTTTTGACAGGCCGACATCGCCCAAGCGTCATCCCATCATGGGGTTACGGTTCCGGCACGCGTCTTGCATAGTGTTTCGGCGGGAGGTAACAAAACACTATGCGTTTAGATAAACTGACCGTAAAAGCACAGGAAGCGTTGATGGGCGCCCAGGGCTCGGCGTCGGAGAACGGGCACCCGGCCATGACGCCGCTGCACCTGCTGGACGCGTTGCTCAAGCAGGAAGGCGGGCTGGTCCTGCCGCTTCTGGAGAAAATCGGGGTCCGCAAGGACCGGGTAACCAGCATTGTAGATTCAGAACTGGGACGTATGCCCAGCCAGTCCGGTGGCTCTGCCGGGATGGGCATGGACGGCGCGATGAACCAGGTGCTTGTTCAGGCGGGCAAGGAAGCGACCGACCTGAAGGACGAGTACATCAGCGTGGAGCATTTCCTGCTGGCGCTGTCGGAAACGGCCAGCCAGGCGAAGGAAGTGCTGTCCACCCTTGGCGTTGACCACGATGCCGTGCTCAAGGCGATGAAGGAAATTCGCGGCAGTCAGCGGGTGACCGATCAGAATCCCGAGGACAAATACCAGGCTCTCGAACGGTTCGGCCGGGATCTGTGCGACATGGCCCGGGAGGGCAAGCTCGATCCGGTGATCGGGCGAGATGAGGAAATCCGCCGCTGCATGCAGGTGTTGAGTCGCCGGACGAAGAACAACCCGGTGCTCATCGGCTCGCCGGGCGTGGGCAAGACGGCCATTGTCGAGGGCCTGGCCCAGCGGATCGTCAACGGAGACGTCCCGGCAGGGCTGTCGGGCAAGACCGTAATCGCTCTGGACATGGGCTCGCTGCTGGCGGGCGCGAAGTTCCGCGGCGAGTTCGAAGACCGTCTCAAGGCGGTGCTGAAGGAAGTCACCGAATCCGACGGCAGGATCATCCTGTTCATCGACGAGCTGCACACGGTCGTCGGTGCCGGGGCGGCCGAGGGCGCGATCTCGGCGGGCAACCTCATCAAACCGGCGCTGGCCCGCGGCGAGCTGCGATGCATCGGCGCCACCACGCTGGACGAGTACCGCAAGCACATCGAGAAGGACGCCGCCCTCGAGCGGCGCTTCCAGACCGTGCTGGTCGACGAGCCGGACGTGATGGACACCATCGCCATTCTTCGCGGCTTGAAGCCCCGCTACGACGCCCACCACGGCGTGCGAATCCAGGATTCCGCCCTCGTCTCTGCCGCGGCGATGAGCGACCGATACATCACCGACCGCTTCCTGCCGGACAAGGCCATCGATCTGATCGACGAAGCCGCCAGCCGGCTCCGCATCGAGAACGACTCCATGCCGGCAGAGATGGACGAAATGAACCGCCGGATCATGCAGATGAAGATCGAGCGGGAGGCCCTCCGCAAGGAGTCCGACGAGGAGTCGCAGAAACGCCTCGAGAAGCTCGAGCAGGACCTTGCCGACCTGCAGGGCGCCTACGACGAGATGTACACCCGCTGGGAGAACGAGCAGGGCGTCCTCAAGCAGACCAAGCAGCTCAAGGAAACCATCGAGAGCAAGCATACCGAACTGGAACAGGCCCAGCGGGCCGGCGACCTCGAGCGGGCCGCCCGTATCCAGTACGGTGAGCTGCGCGACCTGGAAGCCAAGCTGGCGGCCGCCGAGGAGCGGATGGACGACCTCCACTCTGCCGGGAAGCTCACCAGCGAGGAAGTGACCCCCGAGCACATCGCCGAGATCGTGGCCAAGTGGACCCACATCCCGGTGGCAAAGCTCGTGGAGTCCGATCGCGAGAAGCTGCTCCAGATGGAAGACGGGATCCGGGATCGGGTGGTCGGTCAGGACCAGGCGGTCGTGGCCGTCAGCGATGCGGTCCGCCGCAACCGGGCCGGTCTGGGCGATCCGCGTCGGCCGATCGGGAGCTTCCTGTTCCTCGGGCCCACCGGTGTGGGCAAGACCGAGCTGTGCAAGTCGCTGGCTGAGCAGCTGTTCGACACCGAAGACGCCATGATCCGCATCGACATGAGCGAGTTCATGGAGCAGCATTCGGTCGCCAAGCTCGTCGGTGCTCCTCCCGGGTACGTCGGCTACGATGAAGGCGGCAGGCTCACCGAAGCCGTCCGCCGCAAGCCGTACAGCGTCGTGCTGTTCGACGAGATCGAGAAGGCCCACACCGATGTGTTCAACATCCTGCTGCAGGTGCTGGACGACGGGCGGCTGACCGACTCGCAGGGCCGCACCGTCGACTTCAAGAATACCATCATCGTCATGACCTCCAACATCGCCTCGCAGCACGTGCAGAGGCTCGCCGAGGGCCATGCCGAGGAATGGGAAATCGAGGCCCAGATCAAGCAGGAACTCAAGCAGCACTTCCGGCCGGAGTTCCTCAACCGCATCGACGAGACGGTCGTCTTCCACAGCCTCAGCAAGGAAGACCTCGCAGGCATCGTGGACATCCAGATCCGCTATCTGTCTCAGCGGATTGCCGAGCGGAAGATCGTCCTGGAAGTCACCGACGAAGCCCGGTCGCTCCTGGCCGAGCTTGGCTGGGACCCGACCTTCGGCGCCCGCCCGCTCAAGCGGGTCATCCAGCAGAAGCTCGAAAACGGGCTGGCGCGGAAGATCCTCGAAGGCGAGGTCTCCGAAGGCTCTCATGTGCTGGTGGACGCTGCCGGGAAAAGCTTCACCTTCCGGTCGATGGCCGAGTCCGGTGCGTCTGCCGAGACGGATGATTCGGAAGTAGTGGAAGGTGAGGTCGTCGAGTAACCGTCGGTTTGGTTTTGAAAATCAGAAAGCCGTATCAGGGGACGCGGAGCACGCAATGATCGGGCTCCGCGTTCCGTTCTTATGCGGCATCGGGGAATCCCCCATAAAAGATGGGCAGATTCACGGCAAAAAGCCGCCGGGAAAATCGGGGGCCCTCCGCAGACGGCGCCTATTGTGAAGCGTGCCTATAATTACTACGGAGTAAACAAGATGATTGCAGTAAACAACTTCATGAGATCGGCCGTGGAGCAGGCCCTATGCGGGATGATCGAGGGGGGGCATCCGGTCGGGGCCGTGCTCGTCAAGGACGGGCAGATCGTCGGCAAGGGGCATAACCACGTCATCGCCAACAACGATCCCACCGCTCACGCCGAAATGGAGGCCATCCGCAACGCCGGACGGATCGACTTCGCGGGTACCACCCTGTACAGCACCGTCATGCCGTGTCCGATGTGCGCCGCGGCCATCGCCTACCTGGGCATACCGCACGTCGTGGCCGGCGATTCCAGGTCTATGCTGCACGGCAAGGACATCCTTCTGCGAGAGGGAGTTGCCGTCGAGGATCTGGACCTGGACGTCTGCCGGAACCTTGCTTATCAGACCATCTAGCAAGAGGGGACAGGTTGATCGGTCGGCTGGTTGATCGGGGGATGGTCAGTCCTTCCCAATGATCCCCCATGAGGACCGGCCGAAGCTCCACAAAGCCATACCAGCCGCGAACTGCGCGAACGACACGAACATGTACAGCAACGCGACATCTTCTGCTGCGCGCTGCAGCGCCCATGCCCCCGGAGTACGTGTTTGGCAGGCGGTCGATTGGGGCCGTTCACCCCCGGCAGGGGTGGTCAGATAGTAGCCCCGGATGGAGCGAAGCGCAACCCGGGTTTCCCGGACCTGCTGCGTTCCGTCGTCAGCCCCGGCAGGGGCGACAGATGCGTTCACCGGGCGATGGGTCTCTTTCGCCCCTGCCGGGGCTCTGGAGAAGCAGAAGGAGTGACGGGGGCTGACCGTTTTCCCCGGGTTCCCTACGGTCACCCGGGGCTACGATCTTTGCCCCCTGCCGGGGGC
>JBKHHU010000199.1:0-6061 GCA_046539045.1 Phycisphaerae bacterium | reverse complement strand
CGGAAAGAAGGCTGAACTTGGCATGCACGTCTACGGTATTCCGTGTGGGGGTCTGCCATGCTATGTGTCGTTTAAACCCATCTCGTCCGCCCAGGAATCTCCCGAGGTCCTCAGCGAAGGTCGACCCGTCTGTGTCTGATTTGCGATCCAGGCCGGTGAAGAACCTGCTCATGTTCTTCTGGAAGGGGGCCAAGGTGTCGTCGGTCAGGATCGTTGACCCTGATCTCGTGCGGATCTTAGCGCGAGTAAGGTGGACCGTTCCGTCGCTCCCGGGACGAGCGAGTTGTTGGGCAACGTGGAAGAGGAAGTCAAGGAAAGTATGATTCGGTCCTGCGTCGCTGAGGTCACAGGGCCGCCCGGTGACGTCTCGCCCCAAATGGAGGAGGAGGTCAGAAGCAGTACCGTTGATGTAACAGCAGATGCGTTCCTCGGTACCGTCTCCCTTCACCCGAGTGAACACCACCACGAAGTCCACTTCTGCTGGGTCAGTGGGAATACGGCTGCCATCGTAGATTACTTCGACACTGATTCCTGCGTCATCATTGGGGTGACCGGCGTCGCCCATCTCTTAAGTCCTCAACGGAAGTCACTTACCTTCAACAACGGCTTTTGAGGATAGCGTTTCAGGCTGCGATGTTCAAGGATATCGGCGAGACGCTGTGGAGGCATCGGAGGGGTGGGGATTCCGGGGGGGTAAGCAGAAAGTCAGCGATTTTCAAGAAAAGATGTTCCAAATCGGTGGGAAAACCGCGTCTTTCCGGCGGAATCCGGGGCACAGTTTTCCCGAGGTACTGGAAGTCTCATCTCACCACTCTCTGAAGGGGGGCGTCCCCAAATCATGCCTTAGACTGGTCTTGCAGAGCCAGCCAGTGTGGTTGGCTGCCGAGTCGGTGACGGCACCTGATCGCCGCAATCGGGAAGGACGGCTTCATGGCCAGAGAAGAGGCAACCAGGTTGGCGAAGGTTGTCTGCTTCCTTCGGTTCCTCTTCCGGCTGCCGCTGATGCTGCTGGCGATCGCGATGGCGGGGATGGCCGCCTTCCTGCTGTTGGCGGCCTGTTTTCGGGCCTGCGTCTACCTTTACCAGAACTTCCTCAAAGCACCCTGGTGAGCGATGAGCGGAAACCCCAACAACTTCGGAGCAGCCGGCCCGCCGGACCCTATGGCAGCGATGCTCGGAGGCAGGGAGAAGATTGAAACTCGCCGTCTTCCCCTGGGTGGCGGGCGGTTCATCGAGGCCGTCTTTCGGCAGACAACGGAGATGGATGATCGGGGGATGTGGGTGACCGAAACTCTCATCTCTGTCGATCCCGCTTTGGAATGTGGTGATGTCCCTGCAAACATCGAGGACGTGGTGGTATGCCAACGGTGTGAGGCTGTGGTGTGTGCAATGCATGCCATTTTCTGTCAGGCAGGCTGTGGGAGGCTTGTCTGTACGCGGTGCGTCGATTACGAAGCAAGCGGTGAAATCTCCGCTTTCACCTGCGAGGACTGCGCGGACGCCCCCAAGGGTATCATCCACACGCTCTCGAGCTTTATTTGGGGGGATCTCTAATGGCGAAGCGAGGAAACCGTTCATCGCGTCCGGCTTCCTTGAGGAAGACCAACCTCCGAAACGTGGAGGCGATCCTTCAAGACTACGGGAACGTCTTGGGGGCCAAGCACCCCTTGATAGCCCTGGCCACACAGGTCTGGAACGATCCCTACGATGCCGACGCCTCGGAGCTGCTGCACCTGAACCTGCAGCGGCTGCAGATGCTGAGGGAATCCTGCGGCGATCCCTTCCTGTCGAACTGTCCGCCCAGGAGACAGGAGCTCACCGCCGACGACCGCCTCCTCGTTGGCAACCTGGCTACAGGAGATCCGATGGTTCTGCCTGTCAGCCGCCTGGCCTCCGGGACCTTGATCAGTGGTCCCACAGGGACCGGCAAAACAACGATGGCGGAGCTGCTGGTATCCCAGTTGATCTCGACGCCCCCCCGCAGCAGCGTGGTCGTACTGGACGTCAAAGGTACTTGGGACCGCCTGGTCAATGTTCCCTCGCTTGAGGCCAACACGACCGTTCTCTCCTACCGCGACCTGAGGATGTCCATGTTTCAACCGCCGCCGGGCTGCGAAGCCTCAATCTACCCTCTGAGGATCGTGGGGGCTTTGGCATCGGCCTTCGGCCTCTGGTCCGCTCAGAAGCTGCTTCTTAGCGTCGGTCAGGACTTGCTTCAGAAGATGCCACGCGACAGGTGGCCGTCCCTGACGACCGTTATCCAGGCGGTCGAGGCAGTCAGAACCCCTCGCGGTGGGCGGACAACTGGCTACAAGGACAGCGTGCTTTGGACTTTGCGAGATATCCATGACCATTACGGGTCGGTCTTCGATGTGTTTTGTAGCGACATGCTCTTCGAGATGTTCCGCAAGCCCGGGCTGTACATCGTCAAGGTGGAAGGTCTGCCCCCGACCATGCAGGTCTTCCTCACAACGATCCTCCAGCGATTCGCCTTCGCGTATCGGGGGGCTCGCCACTGCCGGGCCGACTACCCGATCCTTTTCGTACTCGAGGACAGCACCTCGCTTCTGTCCCCGCAGAGGGACCGCGAGACCCCTGGCGGTGTATCGGTCACCGCTCAAGACCTTCAGGTCAGCCGCGAGCGAAATGTCTCTCTCCTGGCGATCACGCACGGTATCTCTGCTGTCTCTCCCAGCATCAAGGAGAACCTCGAGAACGTAATCGTGTGTGGTACCCGTGACGAGGAACCTCGGGTTCTCCAGCGGTTGCTGAACATCGGACGGGAGCAGGCCGAGCATCTCCAGGTCATGCCGCGGGCACAGGCCGTTTTGCGGGTGCCCTCCATTTGGCCTCACACCGTCATGGTCAGCTACCCTCCGCTTCCCGACCTGCCGGCGCCATCGGACGAACAGCTGGCCAGATCCAAGGAACGGTTCATGGCCAGGGTCACCTACGTGGAAGATCTGGCTCTGCCACCGGCCGTAGTGACCGCGGGTTATCCGTCGCAGCCGTCTTCGCCACCGGACAACCTGGGAGAAGAGGAGATCCATCTTCTCAAAGCGGCCGTCAAGCTGCCGCCTCGGCCCGCCGTCGAGTTGTACGACGCCACGCCGCTCAGCCGGACCCGGGCGGCGAAGGTGCTCAAGGGCCTGGTGCGCCAGGGTTACTTGGAAGAGTCCAAGTGGGCGACGGGTTCCAGAGGCGGTGCCATGAAGGTGGTCAGCCCCACGGGGGAAGGTCTTCGGTCGCTCCAATCCCGGGGGCTGTCCGTTCCGGAGATCCCGAAGAACACCTCCTGGAAGCATCACGCCGCCTGTGTCGCGATTCATGATCTGGCATCGGTCGAGAATCTTCAGGCGAAGCTGGAGGTGGATCTTGAGGCTATCCGCATGGACGTCGCTTGGTTGAAGGGCGGTAACCCTCTCCGCTTCTTCCAAGTCGGCTTCTCGAACCCGGATCGCGAAGTCGATTCCGTCCTCCGGGCAACGGAGATTCCCGCGGTTCGGGCGTGCGGTCTCACGCTGGTCGTCGAGAACAAACGCTTCCAAGACCGCATCGAGAAGCTGCTGGGCAAGATTGATCTCGGGGTGCTGGCCGGGAAGGTGGACTTCCTCTTCGCCGGTCAGATTCTCAAACAACTCTCGCAACGGAAAGGAGGTTCGTGATGCCCAGGCCGCAACAACACCAATCGTACCAACCCAAACGTCAGGGCTATCCGCCCGTGAATCCGTACTTGACGCCCCAGCTGCGGCCGCCCTCGACTTCGCCGTCCAGGCCGTCTTCTACCTGGTTTGGTGCGATACCGAAGGTCCGCGGCGGTCTGACCCGCCTGGTGGTTGTCGGCGCCATCCTTGTCGTGATTCTGCGTGTCGCCCTTCTGGGTTTCGAAAAGGCCCAGGATCTCTGGCTTGGAACTGACCCGGTTATTCAGCTGGGTGTTCTGGCCATGATCCTGATCACGCTTACGGCAATGGTGAAACTAACTATCAAACGAATCTAGAAAGGAGTTTAGCATATGACTGTTTCGGTAGCAAGCCACATGGGCAGGCGCAGCAGCCAGCAGGACCGGGCGGCAGCTTTCTCCCTGGACCTTGCCAACGGCCGGAACGTGCGGATTCTGATGGTCCTAGACGGAGCAGGCGGTCATCAGGGCGGCGAAGTCGCGTCCACACTCGGCCTGTCGGTTATCAGTGGGAGCCTGACCTCGGCCCTGGTGGCGAACGAGGGGATTGGTCCCGAGGACTTGCCGCACATCATCAGGAAGGCACTGAAAGAGGCCCACCGTTCCATCCTGCGGGTGGCTTCCAGCAACGAATCGCTGAGCGGCATGGCCTCGACGGCAGTGGTGACAGCCGTACTCGATGACCACGCCGTTGTGCTGTGGTCGGGAGACTCCAGGTGCTATCTGCACCGGCCCTCCCACATCGAGCTGCTGACTCGGGATCACTCCGTCCCCCAGGATCTGGTTCGCGCTGGCCAGTTGAGGCCGACGGAAGCTCTGTTCCATCCCGAGGGAAATGTCATCACCAGTTGCCTGGGGCACCCATCTCGGCTGGGGATGGAGACTCGTATAGTCCGTCTTTTGCCTGGAACAACCCTGATCCTCGGCAGCGACGGGATGACCGAGGTATTCAGCGGAAAGGATATCGCCGCCCTGGTCGAGAGCAACCGCTCTCCGCCGGAGGGAAGCAGCTTGGCTGGCGTCATTGTGGACGCCGCGATTCGGTCCGGATCTCAGGACAACACGACCTGTCTTGCCTACTGCCACACAGCCAGTGGCTGCGGCTGGCAGGCCAGCAAAACCATCGTAGCAGGGTTCGATCACGAACTGGCCAATATGCAGTACGACGTCCTCAGAAAGGAAATCTAATCATGACCAGCAATTACGAGAAGACCATTATCTGTGAGTCCTGCCGCGAGCCGGTCCCCGTCGGGGCGAACTTCTGCCCGGGTTGCGGGAACGCACCCGGTGGTACCCGTTGCAGCCACGGCAAGCAGGCGCCGTCGCAGGCAGCCAACGGCACCGTTGACAGCACGGGCGAAGTCGAAGGTGTAGCCGTCAAGGGCGAAGCCCCCGCTGCGGACGGATCGAAAACGCCCTTCCCGCTCTGCCCCGGTTGCGGGGCGGTACTCCAGGGAGACGGCCGTTTCTGCAGAAGTTGTGGCACCCCCTGTGAGGCGAAGGGGAGAGACACGTCGCCGGCTGGGACCGTCCAGCAGCTCGTATCCGTGCCCCCGGTAGACGATCCGCCGGGGAGCGATACCGGTTCCCAGGCTGGAATCGCCTCGGGCAAGCGGGGCTGCTTCCGCATCGAACGAAAGGGAAGCTCGCCCAAGACGCTGCTGCTCAGCGACGGGGACGAGGTGACCATCGGCAAGGACCATTTCGATATCGACGTATCGGATGACGCGTATGTGTCTCGGTCCCATCTTAAGGTGATGGCTCGGGATGGGCGGCTCTTCATCAGAGACTTGGGAAGCACCAACGGGTCCTATCTCCGCGTTAGACAGGAAACGGATGTGGAATCCGGTGATGAGATCGTCGTCGGAAGAAGCGTCCTCAAGGTCTCCAGGGAATAGCCGGGCTGGCAGCCCCCTCTGGGAGAAGCGACATGACTGATCTCACCAACATGACACTGAACAGTCGCTACCGCATCGCTGAGAAGGTCGGTGAAGGCGGACAGGCAGAGGTCTACAAGGCCGCCGATCTGTCGACTTCGCAGGATGTGGCGATCAAGGTTCTGAGGCTGAAACCCGGGGAGGAAGGCTACGCCCGTCATAGCCAGCTCTTCCAGATCGAGGCTCAGGTCCGTGTTCCCGATAGCGGCGTCATGGCCCCGGTGGATTCATTTTCTGACATGGGCCACGAATGCATCGTGATGCCGTTCATCGACGGTCTTTCGTTGGAGGGCTTCGCGTTCTCGCAGGTGGATCCGCTGTCGCTCAGCGAGGCCTGTCGGTTGGGTGCTGAGTTGTTTGAGCGGCTCCACGCGGTACATCAAGCCGGCTGGGTTCACAGAGACGTCAAGGCAGGAAATGTCTTGGTGGACGCTAGGGGCAC
>JBKHHU010000044.1:0-20529 GCA_046539045.1 Phycisphaerae bacterium | reverse complement strand
CTGGCGGGCGGGTCCGCCATGGCCGAGCTGCTTGTGTATGAACCGTTCCCCATCGGCGAGTCTGGTTACACTGCAGGCAA
Source organism: Phycisphaerae bacterium (assembly GCA_046539045.1). Taxonomy (GTDB): domain Bacteria; phylum Planctomycetota; class Phycisphaerae; order SM23-33; family SM23-33; genus JBKHHU01. Next base: position 20,449 of record JBKHHU010000044.1, on the reverse strand, counting down.
CAACCTTCGCCAAGATATTGAGTGGGCGGAGTTTGGGGGATGCGGGGACTTCGTCGTCAGCGGGTCGGGCCTGACTTACGAGAAGGACGGCCGGCACCTGCAGACCAGCGGGGGCAGTGTGCATCCCGCAGCGGACAGTATGTCCTCGGGTTCGCGGGTCGGATGCGAAGCGACAATCGGTTCCGAACTCTATGTCTCGTTCCTCGTGCAAATGCAGGATGTCGACAATGGCAAGGCTGCTGTTGTTCTGCAATATGATGTTGGCGGCTACCAACTGGTAATAGAAATCGACGGAGGCAACGCGTGCATAATCGGTACAAGTAATTACCCAAGTGATAGTCAGGGGAACCATATCCCTCACCATACCCCTTTCGATTCGGTCGGTCTGGAGAGCAGCACGACTCACTTGGTGGTCTTCGGTCTAGAGCAGGGATCCGGCAAACAGACTGACACAACGTTCTGGCTCGACCCGGACTTATCCAATCCTGATAGTCCGGACGATGTGGGTGAGTCCTACTTCTTTATGAAACAATACGAGTTGAATTTTTTCGGTATCTTTGCTGAGAACGGGACGACCACCGGCAAGGGTGGCGTGATCATTGACGAGGTCCGCATCGGCAGCACGTTGAGCGATGTTCTACCACACGCGCCGGAGCCGGGGAGTATGGCAATGCTGGCGGCAGGGGCGGTGCTTCTGATACGACGGCGACGAAGGGCCGCGTAGCCAGCCGAGAACAGGTGACTCCAGCAAAAACCCGCACCGGCAAGATTGATCTCTCGCCGGTGCGGGTTGTCTTTTTCCATCAGCAGGACGGGAAAATTACTCTTCCGACTCCCGGTCTATCTTCTTCAGCAATTCGTTGATCGCCGTCTCTCCGGCGTATCCTTCCAGCCGTCCGACTTCCTTGCCCTTCGGGTCAAGAACCATGAGCGTGGGCAGTTCCTTCAGGCGGTACTTCACGGCCAGGTCTTCGGTCAGATCGCGATCGACGACGGTTCGGACCTTGATGTAGTTCTCCCGCTTCAGCGGCTGGGCGACCATCTGCTTCCGCAGCGAGACCCGCATCAGTTTGCGGGCGGCTTCGGATGGTGGGGACGCCGAGAAGAACACGAGAACCGGCCTGTCCGCTTCGCGGGCTTGGGCCAGTTGGGCATCGAGATCGTCCTCCCATCCGAGATCGGGCCCGGACTGCTGATGCCAGACGATCAGCCCCAGAACGAGAACGGTGACGATGGCGAATCCCGCCTGCACGACGCGAGAGTTCTTTCTACGTGGCCGTGATGGTTGGTTGTTGGAACGCGGGGCAGATTGCTCGGACATATCTTCGGATACCCTTGAGATGTTGGCAATGTGACTGAAGAACGAATACCGCAAACCGTCCGCGGCAAGCGGCCGGGTTGTTCTTTCAGAATATCGTCATTTCCGGCGGCGAATGTAAAAGAAACCGGCAGCAAGAATTATTAACGAAGTCGGTTCCGGGACGAAGTCGCTTTGCATGGCGATCGGATCACCCCCTTGGTAGCGGGTGGAAAGAATCGAGAAATCCAGCAGGTTCACCATGCTGTCTCCGTTGAAATCGCCTTCGCGCCAGGTCATGTTCGCCAGACCCCAATTGGCGTTGAGTATCTCCAGGTCGAGTTCATTGACGGCACCATCCCAGTTGGCGTCTCCCGGCGGGACAGAGAAAGGGTCGGCCACCGAGTTGATCCAGTCCGAATAGGACCGGACCCGGATCATGCTAAGGCTGTCCGGCCAATCGCTACCGGTTCTCGGGCTGCTGAAGCAGGACTCGCCCACCTTGGCCACATACGCGTTCAGACCGATGACCCTCCATCCTTCGGCGGTTTGATGGAACCAGCCGCCGCCGGAGTCATGGTCCGCCGCGGCCCCCTCGGTGGGGCTGTGGTCCGGGCCGTCATAATCAGCCTGCAACAACCACGAGGTCCAACTCCTGACCACCGAAGGATCATCCTCAATCCTGTCGATCACATTGGTGCCCCAAGTCTGCGATCTGTTGCCGGTCGCCGCCCAGGAGTAGCCGTATACCTCGCCGGTGTTGTGGCCGATCAGTTCCTGTCCTCGCGTATCCCCCCAGCCGCCGACGAGCATCTGTTGCCTCAGAGGTTCCAGTCCGTCGCTGATGGAGAAGGTCGGCACATACGTAGGCAGGTTTGCGGGGCGATAGTCGAGTGTCTCTATCTGGGCGACGCGGATGTCGGCAGAACCCGTGATCCACTGTTGGGAGACGCGGTACTCTGTTCCCGCAAGTTCGACGCGGGTGCCGACGCCTCCACCCTGATGCCGGGTAGTGATCACGTAGTTGGGCGCCACGGCTACCAGCGAGGCGTTACTTCCCCATCGCCCAATGGAAGAGGAGAGCTCAGAGGGGGGTTGCACCTCGCCCCCGGGGTGAACCACGACCGCCCGGGCGGTGAGCGGAAGCAGCATCGACAACAGGATTGCAGTACCCGCGGCCGCATTCCGTCTGCCGGAGGCAACCGCAAGGCGGTGCAGCATCGCGAAGACTGCTGGATTTGTAAGTGTTGTCATAAGCTCAAATTGTGGCGATATGAGAAGGCTACAGAACCGAATGGAGGATTATAAGCTGACTTTGCCTGACCGTCAAGCTATTGTGGCTGTCGCACACGGCCTTCCAGCCGCAAACATTTCGTGATCTATGGCTTACAGGAAAATGCCTGCAGGTCGGGGGGCTCAGCCCGTCACTGCCCGGAACCGAAAACCAGACCATCCTTGATTTCTTCCCGCCGTGCGGCGAAACTCACGAAAGGCCAGCGTGGCTGGATGTTCTGGGCCCCGCTTTGTGCCCCCAAGGCCCGGATGATCCTCCGGCGGCGATGTGGAGACGAAGATGATCAAGTTGATTCAACGGCGTTTTGAGCAGAATCTGGACGTGGTGCGGAAATCGGCGGAGGTGCTGGGCCAACCCATTGCCGACGCAGCCGAGATGATCATCGACTGTTACGGCCGGGATGGTGGGGTTTTCATTTTCGGCAATGGCGGGTCTGCCTGCGACGCCCAGCACATCGCCTGTGAACTGGTGGGCCGGTTTATGTCCGAGCGGAAAGGGCTTAAAGCACAAGCGCTTACTGCAGATACAGCCATTCTCACAGCCGTGACGAACGACTACGAATTCAACCGCATTTTCGCCCGGCAATTGGAAGCATGTGCCCGGCAGGGCGACGTAGCGATCGGCCTGAGCACTTCCGGATCGTCGGCAAATGTGATCGCCGGCCTGGAAGAAGCCCGCAATATCGGCATGCAGACGATCGTTTTTACCGGGAAGGGTGGCGGCCGATGCAAGGAGCTGGCCGATGTGGCAATCGACGTACCGTGCGACCTGACGCCTCGGATTCAGGAAGTCCATCTGATTGCCTACCACACGCTGTGTGAACTGGTTGAACAGGCGTTTTTGAATGGACCGGCCGTCGATTAATGCCCCTTTTTTGCTGGCGAAACCTCCGTTCGAGCCTGGTAACATACATTTCCGGCTGATTGGAGCGGAACGACAACCGCCTTTTCCGCGTTCAAACGGTACGGACCGTATTTTTTATTCGACGTGCCTCAACAGCACTAACCTCCACAAGGAGACCTCATGAAGAAGCTGATTTTTGCTTTGCTCGCCATCGCCATCGTCGCTGCGCCTGTTTTTGCCGGTGAGAAAAAGGACAAAGGCGACGCTCCCGAAGCCCGGAAGGCGGCCAAGTCGGCCGAAGCCACAAAAGCGGAGAAGGCTGCCGAGAAACAATCGGGCGACAAGCCCGCGGAGAAAGATGAAGTCCTCTATCGGGTTGGCGATAGGAAAATCACCAACGCCGAGGTGGACGAGATCATCGCCCCGCACGCCATGCAGCTGCCTCCGCAGAAGATTGAAGAGGCCAAGCAGCAGGTAGCTCAGGGCCTGATCGTCCAGGAACTCTTCGTCAACTACTTCGACAAGAACAAGATCAAAGTTTCCGACAAAGAGATCAAGACCAAGAAGGACGAACTGATCAAGATGGCCGCTCCGCAGGCCGCCCAGATGGAGATGAAGCCCGAGCAACTGCTCGAAATGAAAGGCATGACCGATGAGCGGATCGGATTGATGATGCGGATGGAGAAGGCCGCCGAGAAGGCTACCTCCGACAAGCAGGTCAAAGCCTACATGAAGTCTCACCCCGAGTACTTCAAGGACACGCCTATCACCGCCAGCCACATTCTTCTGACCGTCGAACCGACGGCCACGACGAAGGATCTGAAAGCCGCGAAGACGAAGCTTACGAAGGTCAAGAAGCTCATCGCCGATGGCAAGATCTCCTTCGAAGACGCTGCCAAAAAGTACTCCGGTTGCCCGTCCAAGGAGAAGGGCGGCGATCTGGGCGAGTTCACCTTCCAGAAGATGGTCACGCCGTTCAGTGAAGTGGCTTTCACGACCGAGAAGGGCGAGGTCAGCGACGTGTTCCGTACGCAGTACGGCTACCACATCCTGAAGGTCACCGAGAAGGGCGAGCCGAAGGACAAGCAGGTGGATAACGCCGAAGAGATTGCCAAGCGGGCCCTGGAAACCAAGATGGTCACCGAGGTCTACGAGCAGGCCATCAATGGTTGCCCGGTCGTGGAAGTCGACTGATCTTCATTCCGGTTGGTTCTGAGACAAGAAAGGCGGCGGGCAAATAGCCCGTCGCCTTCTTTAATGATCCGTGTGGCGGATAAACAGCTTTTGCCGCTTAGCTTACTCAGTCAACAGCACCACGTCCTCTGCCGGTACTAGCAGGCTTACGTTCTGCCCCTCCCGGGCTTGTGCCTGACCGGACAGGGCAAAAACCTTCCACGGCTGGCCTGATTCCAGCGTGCAGCGGTATTCGACCATTTCGCCCAGGAACACCCGTTGGTCCACCGTCGCGGGCAGGGCGGTCTGCCCGGCCGGGGCGGACGCATCGTTCAGTAGCATCAATCGTTCGGGTCGGACGCAACAGGTGACTTCCGCGCCGGCTGACAGATCCGCCGAGGCGCCGGCAGCGACCAGCGTTCCTGCCGACGTTTTGACCTTCGCGACGGTCCCGGCCTGCTCGAGGGTCCCTTTCAGGAAGTTGGCCTCGCCGAGAAAATCGGCAACGAACCGCGTCGCAGGCCGGTGGTAAAGCTGCTCGGGGCTTCCGACCTGCACGACTTTCCCGCGATGCATCACCGCGATACGATCGGCCATGCTCATCGCCTCGGTCTGATCGTGCGTCACGTACACGCCGGTCGAACGGGTGTCCTTGATCAGCCGCCGCAACTCGCCTCGCATGTGCATCCGCAATCGGGCATCGAGGTTGCTCAGCGGTTCGTCCAGCAGGAGGCATTTCGGCTGGGCGGCCAGGGCCCGCGCCAGGGCGACCCGCTGCTGCTGCCCGCCGGAAAGCTGGTTGGGCTTGCGTTTGGCGTAGTCGAGCATCTGGACGAGCTGCAGATTTTCTGTCGCCACCCGCTCGCGTTCGGTGCGCGGCAGGTGTTTGCGTTTGGGCCCGAACAGCACGTTCTCGCGGACGGTCATGTGCGGCCAGAGCGCGTAATTCTGGAAAACCAGGGCCGTGTCGCGTTTCTCTGGCGGGAGGTTGGCTACATCCCGGTCGCCGAAGAGGATCTGTCCGGACGTCGGCAGGACGAGCCCGGCGATCATCCGCAGCAGCGTGGTCTTCCCACAGCCGCTCGGGCCGAGCAGGAAGAACAGCTCGCCCTTGTTTACCGACAGACTCACATTGTCCACGGCAGGGGCATCGGCGCCGCCTTCGTAGATCTTCGTCAGGTTCTTCAGGTGGATGTCGATCATCGTCCGCTGCTCCGTCCTAGGCTCTGAAAATCGCGCCGAGTTTCCTGCCGAGCAAGGCTGTCGCCAATGCCATCGTTCCGCCCAGCAGTGCCATGCCGTACACGCCCAGGGCGGAGGCCTGGTTCAACGTCTCCGGCGAGCCGGTGCTGGCAGCCAGCACGTATATCTGTTTCGTGATCGGGTAATCGCTCCGCAACTGGGCGAGGATCAGCGAGTCGCTGACCTCAAGCATCGCAAACGCGAACGTCAGCACCGACGCAGCGAGGATATTGGCGAGGATCAACGGCAGGGTGATCCGCAGCGTCGCCCACGGTTTGGACGCGCCAAGGTTCACGGCGGCCTCTTCCAGCGTTTCGGGCACCTGCTGCAGACCGGCCGAGACACCCCGCACCACGAAAGGCAGACGCCGCACCGAGTAGGCGATCACGAGGATCGTGAACGCGCTCCTCCGCGGGCTCAGGAATTCGAAAGGACCGGCCGCCGTCATTGCCACGTACCCAGCCGCCAGAATCAGCCCCGGGACGGCCAGCGGGAGCATGGCTCCGGCGTCCAGGACCGAGCGCCCGCGGATTCGGGACCGGATGATCAACCAGGCGGCGATGCTTCCGAGGATGATGTCAATCACCGTAGATGTGCCGGCGTATTTCAGCGAGTTCAGGATGCTGTTGTACGTGTCTTCCTGGGTGACCACGAATGTCAGGTGACGCACCGTGTATTCGGTCGGGAAGACGGTGTTGACCCACTTGTCACTGATCGCCATCAGCACCACGCCCACGTGCGGCAGCAGCGCCAGGAAGATCACCACGCCGAACATCGCCCACGCACCCAGCGTGCCGGACACCCCCAGCCGTCGGGATTCCGACGCGATGGACGCCTTGGCCGACTCTGCCGACGTGGCCCGACCGAACAGGAACTTGCCCAGCACGTACAGCGTGATCGACCCGCTGAGCATCAGAAACACCAGGCTGAAGGTCCATCCGCTCGTGTCGGCGCGGGCGATCTCCTTGAAGATCGTGACCGGGATGAGCTTCTCATAGCCGATGATCAGGGGCGTGCCGACGTCCGTCAGCGACCAGATGAACACGATGGTCCCGCCGGCGAAGAGTCCCGGACGCATCAGCGGGAGTGTGATCCGCGTGAATGTCTTCCACGGACCGGCACCCAGGTTCCGGGCGGCCTGTCCGTAGGTCGGATCCACGTTGGCCAGCGCCGCCGACGCGTTGAGGTAGAGAATCGGAAACAGGTGCAGTGCCTGCAGGAGCACCACCCCCGCCAGTCCGGAGCCCAGCCAGTCTGGGGGCAGCGACTCGGAAAAATCAAGCACGCCGATCTCGGCCAGGGCGAGGTTGATGATCCCGAATTGACTGAGCAGCCGCCGCATGGACAAGGCTCCGACAAACGGCGGGAGGATCATCGGCACCAGCACGAGGACGCCCAGCACGCCCATGCCCGCAAAGCGGCACCGCCCCCGGACCATCGCCAGCGGGACGCTGAGGATGATGCTCACCAGCGTCGTCAGGCACGCGACGGTCAGACTGTTGATGATCTGCTCAATGGTTTGCGGGTTGCTCAGCACCCGGCCGAGCCAATAGAGGCTGAAATCGTCCCCGTAGGTGAACGCGCGGTAGATCGCCATCCCGATCGGGAGGATCAGGAACAGCCCGAGAAACGCGACGATCACCAGCGCCAGAAGCGCCGGCAGAAGGCGGATGGGTCTGCGTGGCCGGTGGGATAGCGGCGGGTTGTCCAACTGACGGGTCATTCGCCGGCTACCTGCTGGAATGTTTCGCGGAAGAACGCCTGCCAGTTCAGCACGATCTTTCGGGCCTCGTCGTCATCCTTCATGCGCTGTTTTGTCTCGGCCATCGCCTCGAGGGTCGCGACGTCCGGCGGGAGGGCGACGAACCTCTCCAGCTTCGCGCGGTATATGTCGCGGCGGTCGGGATCGCGTTTCATCGCGTTGAGTGTCTTTCGGGCGGCCTGCATATCCTCACGGTTGCTCACCGCAGCCGCCCAGACCAACTGTCGCAGCACGCCGTAGTCGACCTTCGCGCGGTGCCCCTCCAACTGCATCGATTGGCCCTTCCTGTACGGGTTGACGATCCATGGCAGCGTGTTCTCGGCGGGGCGGTCGTAGGCATCGCGGCGGATCGGTTGCCGCCCGAGCGGGAAACGCGCCGGACCGTGCTCGGCGCCCACCCGGCCGGACCAGAGCATCTGCCCTTGGCGGGAGAGAACATAGCGGACGAACCGCCGGGCCAGTTCGGGTTTCGGCGGGTTCTTGAGGATGCCGATCGGGTCCGGCGTGAAAGTGGTCTGCCCCTTCGGGCTGACATACACCATCACCTCGGGGGCCTCGGCGACGCGGATCGCCCCGTAAAAGTCGATACAGGTGGCGACCAGCGCTTCGCCCAGCAGCGGTGCGTTGGCGGCGGAGCCGGCGCTGTCATTGAATCGCTTGGCATTGGAAAGTACCATCATCAGCTTGGCCCATCCCTCCGGCCAGGTGTGCCCGGAGCGGGCGATCATCTGGTATGCCGCTGCCGCGGAACCGGACTGGCTGGGGTCGGCCAGGCTGATCAGATCGCTGAACCGCCCGTCGGCCAGGTCGTCCCAGGCCACCGGTGGGTCGATCTCGCAGCGGTCCAGCAGTTCCCGATTGTAGATGAACCCGAACCCGCTGACCGCAGAGCCGATCCAGCGCTGCTTCCGGTCCATCATCTGCTGCCCGCCCCAGTTGGCGGGGATCTGCTCGAGAATCTCCGCGGGCAGGTCCATCTCTTCCAGCAGTCCGTCGGCGGCCAGTCCGCGGAAGACGAATTCCCCTCCGCCCCACAGCACGTCGATATCGGCAGTATCCCGCCGGGCGTAGATGTTGCTCAGGTAGGTGTTGATGGTGCTGCTGCCGCCGCCGACGTCGCGCCATTCGATTCGCACCCGCTTGCCGTAGTGCTCGGCGTGCCAGAGCGAGAATGCCCATTCGAACTCGTTCTGGATGCTCTCGTGGTGCGGACTGATCACCTGCAGATTGAGAACCGGCAGTTCGTCCAGGCTCATGCCGTACTTCTCGCGCACGGCAGCGTCCACCGCATCCCGCCGCGGATCGTCCACACCGGAATCGCCACCGCAGCCGCAAAGCAACGCGATCAGAATCAGCAGGATTGTGGGTAATCGGCGAGTCATTCTTTCCTCAGACGACGGCGGGCAACAGGCAACGGCTACAAAAGCAGTTTTCGTCTGCCGTTACTGGATTCCCATGTCTTCCCTGGTGAGGATGGCGTTGAATTCGAACCCGGCCGCCTCGACGTTTTGGCGGGCACCTTGCATGCGGTCGATGGCGAAGACCAGTCGCGTGATGTTCGCCCCGGCCTGCTTGAGCGTCTCTGCTGCTTCCAAGGCCGCCCCGGCGGTTGTGCCGATGTCCTCGACCAGCAGCACCTTCTTACCCTTCACAGACGGACCTTCGATGAGCTTGCCGGTTGCGTAGTTCTTCTTGGCCTTGCGGACGATAGCGAATGGTTTGCCGCACGCCATGGCCGTCGATGCCGCCAGCGATACCGCCCCGAGTTCCGGACCGGCGATCAGTTCTGCGTCGCCTGCGTATTCGGCGAACCGCTTGCCGAGTTCGGACAGGATGTCCGGCTGGGCTTCGAAAAGGTACTTGTCGAGGTAATATTTGCTGCGTTTGCCGCTGCGAAGAACGAAGTCACCTTCGAGGAACGCGGCTTCTTTCACGCGGGCTGCGAGTTCGACTTTATCCATGGTAGGCAAGGCTCCTTCGGGTTCTGTCGGTCATGTGTGTCAAGCGGGCAGTGTACTGGGCGTTTTGCGAGCCGGTCAACTCTCCTACTCGAAGTTTCATCTATCCCCTGGTATAGTCAGCAGGTTGTCACTTTCCCGTCGCTCAGGGGCCGGATGCCACAGTCCCCCCGTACATCTGTCGGCCGCCAGGTTCTGAAACATGTATGCCTCCGCCCGGGTTGGCCGGGTTGGCTAGAGTTCCGCTTCCGGCGCTCTATACTACTGTCCAAAGGGGAATCGTGTTAGTCGCGTGTCTTCCTGGTGAAAAGGAGACCATAATGACTCAGCAGAACGTTGCAGAACTGTTTCAGTCCACGCTCCAGAAAACGCAGGACTGGTTGAATGAATTCATCGAGCAGACCGGCCAGCAGGACGAGCAGAAAGCCTGGCAGATGATGCGGGGCTCGATGCATGTCCTTCGCGATCGCTTGACGGTCCAGCAGGCCGCCCACCTTGGCGCCCAACTGCCGATGCTGGTCCGCGGGATGTACTATGAAGGCTATAGGCCTTCGGATCAGCCGACGAAGATCAGCAGCCGGGATGAACTGATCCAGGCTGTTGCAGAGGCGCTGTCGGACCATCCGGAAGTCAACCCGAAACAGGCGCTGGAAGGTACCGTTCAGGTGCTCAACAGCAGGATCAGCCCGGGCGAACTGGAAGATATCCGCAAGGTGTTCCCGCAAGAACTGCAAGGGCTGTGGGTAAGCGACTGAAGCAGGAAAACGCCGCAAAGATACTGAAAACAAGCAGGCCGACGGAGTCAAATCGATTCCGCCGGCCTGTGGCTTTGCCTGTTCAGCCCAAATCAGTTCGTCGGGAAAGGAGCACACGGTATGTGAGCCACAGCCGTGTCAGGGGCAGCCTGATGCGTTTTTGGTCGCTTCATGGCCGCGCGCTATCCGATAGGTAATTCTCGTCTCGGCAGACTCTTAGTTGTTACCGGGTGGTGAGATGCCTATGATTTGGCGTCGGCTCGCGATCTTCCCGGACGCGGTGCTCTGCGCCGGAGCGGACAGCGATGGCGCTGGTGTCAGGCGGCGGAAGCTGTTGCGTGCAGGACGATTGCTTCGCGAGACGTTCGCCAACATCTTGAGCCCCAAGGAAATCTGTCTATGGCCCAGGATTCACCGAATCCCAAACAGCAGGAAGAACCAGCCAGTCAAGGCATGCTCGACGGCGCCAAGGCGCTGGTCATGGGCGAGCGGCGAATGCTGTTCATGAAGCAGCCGCAGATGAAGCGCATGATTTACGTGCTCACGGCGGTGATGCTCAGCGGGATCTATTTCTTCGGATGGCGGGTGCTGGCGCTGGTGCTGGTGTCCTGTCTGACCTGTCTGGTGGTTGAAGGTATTACGACACGATCCCGCAAAGCGCCGATCAGCATGGCGGTTTTTGTCACGGCGATGCTTTTCGGTCTCTCGCTTCCGGCGACCACGCCGTACTGGGTGGCTGCGGTCGGGGCGCTGGTCGGCATCCTGTTCGGCAAAGAGGTCTTCGGCGGGTTCGGGAGGAACTTCGCCAACCCCGCGATCGTCGGCAGGGCGTTTGTCTATATCAGTTTCCCGACCTACCTGACGGCCCGGTTTGTTCCGGCATTTCAGGGATTTCCCGGTGGGTTCGCCCACTGGAGCTGGCGGACGGCGGGGATCCCGGGCTGGTTTTCACAGATTCCCGGCGGCCCGATGGATGTGGACGCGGTGTCCATGGCCAGCCCGATGTGGGTTTCCAAACGATACGGATTGAGCACCGCGTTCCAGGAGTCCAGCACGAATCTCTGGGAGATGTTCCTGGGCAACATCAACGGCTGGTTCACCACACCCGATGGCCAGGTGGTTCCGCTCACTGCAGGCAGTGCTGGTGAAGGCTGCACGCTGTTGATCGTGCTGGCTGCGGTGTATCTGCTGTGGACCAGGACAGCCAACTGGCGTCTGATCACCGGTGGGGCGATCGGTCTTGCATTCGCGACCGTCCTGTTCCGCTACGTGCTGGGCTTTGACGAGGAGAAGACCGGCGTTCCGCCGCTGCAGTTCACGCTGGTGGCGGGCACGACGATGTACGCTCTGGTGTTCATGTTCACCGATCCGGTCTCCGCGCCCCGGGCGAATCTGGCCAAGTGGGCATATTCTTTCCTGATCGGCTTTCTGGTGGTCTTCCTGCGCTGGCGCGGAATCTTCGTCGCAGCGGCCAGCTTCTCTATCCTGCTGGGCAACATCAGCGCGCCGCTGATCGACATCTGGGCCACCAAATACATCACTTGGCGAAAGAACCGTGCCAAAGCCAAGGAACCGCCTCCGGGCACTGCGGCTGAGGCGAAGGAGGCAGCCTGATGGCTCTGAACAAGGAACATCCTGCCTACGTCATCATCTACGCTGCCGTAATCGCGGCGCTGTTTACCGGTGGGATCATGGCTGTGGATCAACTGACCGAGCAGCGCGTGGAGATCAACAAGCAGATCCGGCGGGACAAGGCGCTGGTGGCTGTCTTCGACCTCGGAGAGATCACCGACTTGAGTAATGCCGAGATCGTGGAGCTACGCGAGAATCGCATCGAGGCTATCGAAAACACACTTCCCACCCCCGACGGCCCGGACACGCTGTACATCGCTTACGATCGACCGAAGACCGAAACGGGCGCCGAGATCGTTGGATACGCCTTCCCGATTCGCGGGACGGGCTTCTGGGCCGAAATTACCGGAGTGCTGGGCGTCACCGCCGACCTGAAGCAGACCACCGGCGTGGCGTTTCTCTCCCACACCGAGACTCCGGGCCTGGGCGGGCGGATCACGACCGACCTGGACTGGCTGGAGAAGTGGCGGGGACGCAAGCTGCTCCCGCCCGTCAACGGCAGGTACCTGAACATCGTCAAGGCCTCCGAGGCCCCGGAAGAGGATGAGGAAATTTATCCGCACTCGATCGACGCCATTAGTGGAGCCACGGGCACCTCGCTGGCAGTGATGAGCTTCATTAACAAGGACATCGAAGGGTTCTACGCCGCCTTTCGCGAGATCCTGGAAGAAGGCAAGCTCAGCGAATACAAGGTGCCCTCCGAGCGGCTGATCGAGATCATTGACGAGACAGCCAAGCCCGAACAGCAGCCCGGAGCCATCGGCCCGGACGTGCCGGAATGAGAACCGGTAGCAGGTAGCAGCTAACGGTATCCGAGACGGACCGCAACTGGATCAGGCCGGACAGGCGCTGGGTGACGGGCCTGACGAACGACTGAAGAGTAGAGACCAAGACCAAGGACCGAGACGCATGCCCGCAAAACAGCAAATGCTGGAAGCCCGCAAGGTGCTGATGACCCAGCTCTGGACGGAGAACCCGATTTTCCGCCAGGTGCTGGGAATCTGCTCTGCTCTGGCGGTGACCAACAATGTGCTCAATACGCTGCTGATGTGTGCGGGGCTGGTGTGGACCACCACGCTCTCGTCGCTGACGGTCAGCCTGCTGCGGGAATACACTCCGACGCGCGTGCGGATGATCGTGCAGGTGCTGATCATCGCCGTCTACGTCATCGTCGTTGACCTGATGATGCGGGCGTATTTCCCGGAGATCCACCGGGATATCGCTGCCTACGTCGGCCTGATCATCACCAACTGTATTGTGCTGGGCCGGCTGGAAGCGTACGCCAACAAGAACACACCGCTCCCGGCGATGGCGGACGGGTTCGGCGCGGGTCTTGGCTACAGCTTCCTGCTGCTGTCGATCGCGCTGGTGCGCGAATATCTCGGGTTCGGTACGCTGTTCGGCCAGGCCTTGCCGGAAATCATCACCCCGTATCCGTGGACGATCATGATCCTCCCGCCGGGCGCTTTCTTCGTGCTGGCCATCGGCGTGTGGGTCTGTCGCGGAATTACGCTCCGTCGTGAAAGGGCGGCAGAACTCCGAAAGGAGGACAAGCGATGAGTATGCTCGCAGCCGCTGAGACCGTCAACGTCGCCCAAGACCCGCTGACGCTGGTTCTGATCACGATTCTGATCAGTGCGACCTTCACCGATAACATCCTCCTGACGCGGTTTCTGGGCATGTGCCCGTTCCTGAGCGTCTCGCGACAGATGAAGTCCGCGGTCGGTATGGGCTTTGCCGTCATCTTCGTGACCACCGGGACGGTCGCGATCAACAGCCTGCTGTACATCTACGTGCTCAAACCGCTCTCGGCAGAACCGTATAGCCTGCCGGCTGACAGCATGAAGCTGATCATCTTCATCATCGTCATTGCCGCGTTCGTCCAGTTGATGGAGATGCTCATCGAGCGGATCAGCCTGACGCTGTACTTCTCGCTGGGTATTTTCCTGCCGCTGATCACGGTCAACTGCGCGATTCTGGGCGCGAGCCTGTTCATGGTCAATTACGTCGAGAACAACCAGTACGGGTTCCTCGAGTCCACGACGTACGGGTTCGGTGCCGGTCTCGGATGGTTCGTCGCAATCGTGCTGATGGCAGGGATTCGACAGAAACTCAAGAAGGCAAAGGTTCCCGAGGGCCTGGAAGGCGCGGGCATTGCGCTGATCATCGCCGGGATCATGGCGATGGCGTTCATCGGGTTGAGCGGACTGATCAAGCTGTAACCCCGCCCGCCGTGAGCCCCGGACGCTCAGTCCGGGGTGGTTTTGACGCCGCGATGGAAATCGTAACAGGCACGGGTGGATCGCACCCGAGGCACCCGGCCGAGGTTCCGTGTCGGGTCCCGCGTTTGCCGGATGCAGCAATGGGTTCGATGGGTCGAATGGACCCATCAGCAGTGAGATACAAGGACTCTGAAATGACCAGCGTATACACAGTATTGATCGCCGCGGGGCTGAGTTGCCTGGTGACTGCCGTCCTGGCAGGGCTGCTGGTGGTGGCGGAGCGCTACCTGGTCAACTACGGCCAGTGCACGGTCGACGTCAACGACGGTGCGGAGAAGTTCGAGGTTCGCGGGGGGAATTCGCTGCTGATGACGCTCCGCAACCAGGGTATTTACATCCCCAGCGCGTGCGGCGGGAAGGGCACCTGCGCCTACTGCAAGGTCAAGATCCCGCCCGATGGTGGAGGCGGGCCTGTCGCACCGACCGAGGAACCGCTGCTGACCGAGCAGGAGCTGAAGGACAACTGGCGGATCTCCTGTCAGTGCAAGGTCCGCGAAGATGTGAGGCTTTACATCCCCGAGGAACTGCTGTACGTCAAGGAGTTCGAGGGCGTGCTGGAGCGGGTCCGCGACCTGACCCACGATATCAAGGAACTGCGGATCAAGCTCACCGAACCGCCGGAGATCGACTTCGTGGCAGGGCAGTACATCCAGTTGGAGGCCCCACCGTACGCCAAGAACCCCGAGAGTGTCTTCCGCGCGTACTCGGTTTCCAGCAACCCGAGCGAGAAGGACCACGTGGAGCTGATTGTCCGCCTGGTTCCGGGCGGGATCTGCACAACGTATGTGTTCGAGCACCTCAAAGAAGGCGACCCGGTCCGCTTCACCGGTCCGTACGGCGAGTTCCGCCTGACCGACAACGATCGGCCCATGGTGTGGATCGCCGGTGGGTCCGGGATGGCTCCGTTCTGGGCGATGGTCCGCATGATGAAGGAAAAGGGCATCGAGCGGGACACAACGTACTTCTTTGGTGCGGTGCAGAAACGCGACATGTTCTATGTCGAGGAACTGCGTGCCTTGGAGAAGGAGCTTCCGTGGTTCCACTACAAGCCCGCACTGTCCGGCGATCTGAGCGGCCAGGAGTGGGACGGCGAGACCGGGCTGATTACCGAGGTGGTCGACCGACACATCGAGGACGGCAAGAACCTGGAAGGCTACCTCTGCGGCTCTCCGGGCATGATCGACGCGTCGATCCAGGTGCTGCGGGACAAGGGCATTCCCGAGAGCCAGATTTTCTATGACAAGTTCGCGTAACCCACACCGGACAGGACGAGAGCGACCGACATGAAATTCTCCCCCAACGACAGGAAAATCACCGAACGCATGGCCCCGGGTGCGTTGTGTCGCGACGGTTTCCTCGGCGACGACCCGCGGCCGTACTGGGAGATCATCGATCACGACCGATCGACGGTGGAGAACCTGGGCACGAGCTGCGGGGATATCGCCGAGAAGCTCGGGAAGATTCTCAAAGAGGCGATGGTTGCTTATGGAACGCCGGTGAAAGTCGGCGAGGACCTCGTGGCGGCCTATCGGGAGTCGATGGGCAGGATCCCCAGCCCGTTTGGTGGGGGCGTATTTCCCAAAGGCGAGATCGAACTGACCGACACCCGCACCGACCGGACCGTCGTGTTCACACCGCTCACTGTGCAGCTTATCGGCGAACACTGCTTCTTCCAGGGCAAAGGCTCGCGCTACCGCCTGGAACCCGAGACGCTTGCGAAAATGCTGGATCTGGGAGAGGAACGGTAGCAGGGCGGCCGGTTGACTGGATGAGGGTTTGACTGGTTGACTGGGCAATGGCTGCTCCAGGCAGCGCTGCAAAACCGAACGATCTCCAGAAACTCCTGCCCGAAGCCCAACATCGCCCGAAGGGCCACGCCCAGGGATCCGGATCCCTGGGCTTACTCATCCGTCGCGGAGGCCGCATTTCGGTTACCAATCCCCGTCAACTAACCAATTAACCCGTCAACCACCTTGATCTGTGTTCACGAATCAGTACAATGTTCACCGGAATGAACTTTAGCGAGGCGTGGACGATGGCGGATTCGGATCAACTGACAACGGCGATGCAGGATTACCTGGAGGTGATTTTGCAGTTGCTGCGGGAGAAAGGCGCCGCCCGGGTGCGGGACATCGCCGACCGGGCCGGCGTGGGCGCCTCTGCCGTGACCAACGCGCTGCACTCGCTCGACGAGCGGGGCATGGTCCATTACGAACCCTACCAGCTGGTCCGCCTCACCGAGCAGGGGGCCCGCGTGGCCACCGAAATTGATCGCCGGCACGAAGCCCTGCAGAGCTTCTTCGGCGATCTGCTCGGCCTGGACGCCGACACCGCCGACGCCAATGCCTGCCGCATCGAACACCACATCGACGAGCCCGTCCTGCGACGCATGGGCTGCCTCAGCGAGTTCATCCGCAGCCGCGACGATTTCGACCCCGACCGGTGGCGCAGTGCCTTCGAGAAGTTCTGCCGCCGCACCACCAGACCCGAGCAGGAGGAAGTATGACCCGCCCCAGTGACCTGACCAAGCAGTCCTTGGCTGAGCCCAAAACCAGACCGGGCCAGGGGGACCTGCGCATCGCCCTGGCGGGCAACCCCAACTCCGGGAAGACCACCGTCTTCAACCGGATGACCGGCGCCCGCCAGCACGTGGGCAACTACCCCGGCGTGACCGTGGAGAAAAAAGAAGGCCGCGCCTCGCTGGACGGAACGACGCTGGACCTGATCGACCTGCCCGGCACGTATTCGCTGACCGCCTACACCATCGAGGAAATCGTCGCCCGCAACTACATCATGGACGCCCAGCCGGATGTGGTGATCGACATCATCGACTGCTCCAACCTCGAGCGGAACCTTTACCTGGCTACCCAACTGCTGGAGCTTGGTGTGCCGATGGTGCTGGCGTTCAACATGCACGACGTGGCGCTGTCGCGCGGGCTGGACATCGACATCGAGCAGCTTTCGCGCCTGTTTGGCGTGCCGATTGTCCCGACCGTCGGGCAGAAGGGCACCGGCGTGGACGAGCTGCTGCGGACGGCGGCGGGCGTGGCTCGCCAGGGAGACCGGGCCGTCGCGGCCCAGCGCCATGCCGATTACGGCCGCGACGTTGAACCGCACGTCCGCGACCTGACCACTCGCCTGAAAACCGCCGGCCTGCCGGAAACCCGCTGCCGCTGGTTCGCCGTCAAGCTGCTGGAAGGCGACTCGCTCACGCTCGAGCGCCTGGGCGAGAACCTCCCGGCCGAGACTCTCGGCCCGATCGTCGAATACGCCGCGGACCTCCGCAAACGCATCGAACATCACGTCGAGGACGAGATCGAGGTCATCCTGGCTGACTGCCGGTACGGTTTTCTCGCCGGTGCGTACTCCGAGGCGGTGCGGAAACCGGCCCAGACGCGTCGCAGCGTCACCGAGAAGATGGACACGGTGCTGCTGAGCCGGTGGCTGGGGCTACCGATCTTCGCCGCGATGATGTACGTCGTTTTCTGGCTGACCTTCACCCTCGGCGCTTATCCGATGGAGTGGATCGAGGAGGGCGTGGGCTTCCTGGGGCAGTTCGTCAGCTCGCTCTGGCCGGTTGGGTCGGAGAGCGTTCTCCGTTCGCTGCTGGTGGACGGGATCATCGGAGGGGTCGGCGGGGTGATTGTCTTCCTGCCGAATATCGTCCTGCTGTTTCTTGCCATCGCGTTCCTCGAGGACAGCGGGTATATGGCCAGGGCGGCCTTCCTCATGGACCGGCTGATGCACAAGATCGGCCTGCACGGCAAGAGCTTCATCCCGATGCTCATCGGGTTCGGCTGCAGCGTGCCCGCCATCATGGCCACGCGTACGCTGGAGACCAGACGCGACCGGTTGACGACGATTTTGATTCTCCCGTTGATGAGCTGCGGGGCGCGCCTGCCGATCTACGTGCTGATCGTACCGGCGTTTTTCCCGCAGGCGTGGCGGGCGCCGATGTTCTTCGTGATCTACGTCGTGGGCATCCTGCTGGCGATCGTGCTGGCCAAGCTCCTGCGGGCGTCGATGTTCCGCGGCGAGTCCATGCCGTTCGTGATGGAACTCCCGCCGTACCGCGTGCCGACGGTCAAGGGGATGCTCATCCACATGTGGGAGCGGAGCTGGCAGTACATCAAAAAGGCAGGGACGATCATCCTCGGCTTCAGCGTTCTGATGTGGGCGCTGAGCACCTTCCCGCAGAAAACCCGATTCGACCGCGATTACGCGGCGCTCCGAACCCAAGCCGTGGAGCAATTCTCCACCGAGGCCCGAGAGGTGCTCACAGGGCCCCAACTGCCCGACGGAGTGGAGCAGGCGATTCTTCAGGCTGCCGAAGTGCGCTTGACCGAAGGCGAGGAAGCGTTCGCCGAGCACTTCGAGTCGATCGAAACCGAACGGGTCCGGGCCGATGTTCGGAGCTTCTACGCACTGACCGAATCGATCCGCACGTTGAAGACCGAGTTCGAAGAGCAGGTCGCCGAGAAAAATCTCGTCAGCGGGTCGCTGGAGTATCACCATGCCGAGCAGGTCCGCAACGAGCAGCTGGCTCACCTGCGAGAGGAAAACCCGCAGCTGTTCCCCGCCGCGGCTGCGTGGCGCCGGAAGATGGATCAGCCGCTGGCGGAGGCAGCGGCCGAGCTGGAGAAGCTGCACGGAATGCAGTTGCGCGAGGAGGTCACCTATACCATCGCCGGAAGGGTGGGCATGGCCATGGAGCCGGTGATCAAGCCGACGATGGGCTTCGACTGGAAGATCGGCACGGCCATGATCGGGGCGATTCCCGGCAAGGAGATGTTCGTCTCGCAGATGTACATTGTCAACGCACTGGGCGAAGAGGGAGCCGTCGACCCTGAACGCCTGCAGGCCAGGCTCCGGGCTGACTATAGCCCGCTGGTGGGCTTCTGCATCATGCTCTTCGCGCTGGCCAGCTGCCCGTGCGTCGCCACCGTCGCAGCGACGAAGAAGGAAACCGGCAGTTGGGCATGGGCGACAGGGCAGGCCGTCGGGTTGACGGTGCTGGCGGTATTGATCACGACGATCGTCTACCGTGGGGGCCTGGCGATGGGAATTGGAGTGTGACGGCGCGTTGCCGTTGAGTTGTACAGGCCAAAGGCCTGAAAACGTTAAGGCGAAGGGCAGAGCAAAGTCGCCGCAGGCGAGTGGGCGATGCCCGGGTACGGCTGCGGAGGGGAGGATCGTCCGGTTGGGCGGCGCGGGGTCGGGCGCCGTTGGTTGCTTGTCCATTGGGCCCGGACGACGGTACCGCATGTCCATTCCCCCGGGTTCTATTGGGCGCACCACCCGCGCGACTCCCGTCGCGGGCTCAGGTTGCCTTGGGTGCGAGGACTTTGAGTGCTCCGGGGCGGATGGTGAAATCGGCGGGACCTTCGACTTGTTCGATCTCGCCGTCGACGGCCATGCGGAACTTGTCGTGGTGCCCGTCCAGCGTAACTTCGGTGCCGGTGTAGACTTGAACTTCCGGGTGCCAGCCGAGCAGGCCGAGGGAGTAGAACGCGATCAACCAGAACACGCCGGCCCGGGTGGCTGAGCAGGCGGTATAGACGGCCAGTTCGCCGCGGTCGATGCGGGTTCGCTGGGGCATGTAGCTGAAGGGGTTGTCCACGCGGTTGTTGCTGATGAGGACGACCCACGCGTCGCACTCGTGCTCCTGGCCGTCAACGACGAACCTCACGTAGCGCCGTTTGATGTTGCTGAACACGTCCCAGAAACGTCGCGGGGCGCGCAGGATCATACGCAGCCAGGACTCTTCCCGCATGCGTTCCCGTTCGATAGCCAGCTTGGGCACCACGCCGGCCACCGCGTGACAGGCGAAGGGTTCGCCGTTGATTTCGGCGATGTCGATTGTCTTGGTGCCGGCCCGGCCCATGGCGTCGATGGCCTTCCGCCAGTTCAGCGGGCAACCGAGGTCGCGGGCCAGCAGGTTGAACGTGCCCATGGGGATCACGCCGAAGGTCTTGTCATGTTCCAGGGCGATCTTCAACGCCGATCGCACCGTACCGTCGCCCCCGGCAACGATCATCGCGTCGGAATCCGACGTCGCCGCCTGCTCGAAAGCGTCTTGGAGTTCCTCGCCCTCAGCCGGAATGACCGTTGCGTCCACCCCGCCTTTGCCCAGCCGCTCGCGAATCTCCTCGCAGGCGACCTCTGCATCTCCGTCCGGTACACTTCCCGACTTGGCGTTGAGCACCACGCA
>JBKHHU010000043.1:0-20646 GCA_046539045.1 Phycisphaerae bacterium | reverse complement strand
CATCGACCTGGTAGCCGCGCTGGAGGAAAGCCTCGCCAAAGAGCGAAAGAAGTGAGTTCGTCAGGTAGCAGGTGCCGGGCCGAGGTAGCGGGTTTCAGAGCAGCGGCGCCGCTTTGCCGGTTGGCGGGTCTCCCGACCGGCAACTGTTCACGGTGACCAACGTGTGGCATGTCGGGTTGCCAAAAGGTGTAGAGGGAGATGTTGCTCCCAATCGGTACGCATCGCAACAGGAACGCGGTAGCCCGTAGATCCGGATCCATGGGCTTGAGCATCAGACAGTTTGTTGCCTCTGTCAGAGATGCAGGAACCGACCCGTTCGAACGCAGCAACAAGTTCGCGCTATTCGCGCAGTTCGTGGCCAGAGAACCGCGGCGCAACGACCGATCCGAGCGGACCTGCGCATCTGTTGCCTGAGCATAATTGCGTAAGCCGTCACAGCAAGTTCGCGCCGTTCGCGGCTAAGAAAATCATGTCCAAGAAACGCGTGAAAATCCTGAACCGCAACGTCCATCTCAGCAACCTGGACAAGGTGCTCTACCCGGAAGCGGGGTTCACCAAGGCGGGCGTGCTGGAGTACTACCGGGCCGTTTCGCCGTGGATACTCCCGCACCTGCGGGCCAGACCGCTGACGCTGAAACGCTACCCCGACGGCGTCGAGGGCGAACCGTTCTACGAGAAGCGATGCCCGCAGCACCGGCCGGACTGGATGACTACCGCCGAGGTCGTCCACAGCGGTTCCAAGCGCCTGCGATACTGCACGATCACCGATCTGCCCGGGCTGATGTGGGCGGCGAACCTCGGCTCGCTGGAACTGCACGTGCTGATGAGCCGGGCACCGCAACCGGGCAGGCCGACGGGTGTGGTGTTCGACCTCGATCCCGGCGCCCCAGCCGGGCTGATGGAGGCGGGGCGGATCGCTCTGCTTCTGCGACGCGTGCTGGATCGGATTGGGCTGCAGTCGACGGTGAAGGTTTCCGGCGGGAAGGGCGTGCACTGCTGGGTTCCGCTGAACACCCCGGTCGACTTCGAGCAGACCAAGGACTTCGCCCGCACCGTCGCCGGACAGATCGAGAAGCACAACCCGGACACCGTTACCAGCAAGATGGCCAAGGCCGGGCGGACCGGCAAGGTGTTCATAGACTGGAGCCAGAACGACGCCCACAAAACCACCGTCAGCGTCTACTCGCTCCGCGCCCAACCGCGTCCGACCGTTTCCGCGCCGGTCAGCTGGGACGAACTGGAATCCGCCGTCGAGGCCGGCAGGGACGACGCGCTGCAGTTTGCCCCGGACACCGTGGTCGATCGCCTGGAGCAGCGTGGCGACTTGTTCGCCCCTGCACTGACGCTGCGCCAGACGTTGCCCGGAGTCAAACCGCCGGACCTTCCCGCCGCCCGACAGTGGAGCGGGACCAAAGGCGAAGTCTCCAGCCTCGAAGCGAAGGCCCCGGCGGTGTCCCTCTCGGAGTACCGCGCGAAGCGGAATTTTGTCATCACTCCCGAACCTGCCGGCGGGGCCGCCGCGGAGGCGTTGCGCGGGATCTTCGTCATCCAGAAGCACGACGCCCGGCGGCTGCACTACGACCTGCGCATCGAAGCCGGGGGGGTGCTGAAATCCTGGGCCGTGCCGAAAGGCCCGAGCCTGGACCCCGCCGAGAAGCGCCTTGCCGTGGAAGTGGAGGACCACCCGCTGGAGTACGCCCGCTTCGAGGGCCGAATCCCCAAGGGCGAGTATGGCGGCGGACAGGTGATTATCTGGGATTTCGGGCGGTGTGAGGTGGCCGGGGATGAGAACAACCGCGATCGGACCATCGCGCAGGCAATCAAGAAGGGGAGTCTGGACTTCTTCCTGGACGGAGTAAAGCTGCACGGGGCTTTCAAGCTCGTCCGCAGCGGGAAAGACGACAGCGGCAAGAACCAGTGGCTGCTGATGAAACGTAAAGACGCCTCCGCGCACTCGGGCATGGGGCCGACCGAGGCAGAGCCGTATTCGGTGCTGTCCGGCCTGTGGGTGGAGGATCTTGCGGAGCGGTAGCAAATGGCAGGTAGCAGGACGACGAGGGACGCCGCGCACTGGTTGGCGGGTCGACCCGCCAACCAACGCGTACAATCCGTTTGCGGCGGGTTACTTGCCTTTCTTCCCGAACACGATATTGCCGTCTTTGTCGAGGCTGACGGCCATCATGCCTTTCGCCAGATCGTCCCGCCGGGGGTGTCCTCGAGTTGAATGCCTTTGGCGGCGAGTTCGTCGCGGATTTCGTCGGCGCGGGCGAAGCTCTTCTCCTTCTTCGCCTCCAGCCGCTCGTTGATGAGTTGCTGGATTTCCGCCTCGTCCAGTTGCATGTCGCCGGATTCGCGCTGCTTCTCGAACAGCCCGATGATCCGCCCGAGCTGCACGATCGTCACGGCGGCCCCAGCCAGCAGGGCGGGCGCATCGTCCGAGGCGTCGGCCGACTGGATCTTCGCGTTATACTGCACCATCGCGTTGGCGATTTCGTGCAGGGCGGCCATGGCCCCGGCCGTGTTGAAATCGTCATCCATCTCGTCGAAGAACCGCTTCTTCGCTGCCCGGACGGCCTCGACAAACTGCTTGTCCTGCTCGGTGCCGGCCCGGACGCTTACAGCATCGATGTCGTCACGGTTTCCGTATACGTCGATCCCTGCGGCGGTCTGGACGTCGTCGAACAGGCGGTAGAATTTCTCCAACGCCTTCGCGGTCGCCTGGATCTGCTCGTCGGAGAAATCCAGCGGGCGGCGGTAATGCGTGCTCAGCACGAAGGCCCGGATCGTCTCCGGTTCGTACTCATCCAGGAGCGAGCGGATCGTGCGGATGTTGCCGAGGCTCTTGGACATCTTCTCGTTCCCGCCGGCCTTGGTGCGGATTCGCGTCAGGCCATTGTGCATCCAGTAGCGTGCGTAGTTGTGACCGGATGCGCATTCGGACTGGGCGATCTCGTTTTCGTGGTGGGGGAAAATCAGGTCCATCCCTCCGCCGTGAATGTCGAACGTGTCACCGAGAATTTTCATGCTCATGGCCGAGCACTCGATGTGCCAGCCGGGCCTGCCCTGGCCCCAGGGCGACTCCCACGCCGGTTCACCTTCCTTGGCGGCCTTCCAGAGGGCGAAGTCGGCAGGGTGTTTCTTGTCACCGCTCTGCAGGTCGCGCGTCCCCGCCTGAGACTCCTCGACCTTCCTCCCGGAAAGTTTGCCGTAGTCGCTCTTGGCGGTGTGATCGAAATATACATCGCCGTCGACCACGTAGGCAGCGCCCTTGTCCACGAGCGACTTGACGAGTCCGACGATCGCGTCGATGTATTCGGTCGCCCGCGGCCAGTCGGTGATGTTGACCACCCCGAGCTTCTCCATCGACTGCTTGTAGTCGTCCTCGATTTCCCGGGCAATCTCCAGCATCGGACGATTCTGCCGGTCGGCTTCGGCGATGAGTTTGTCGTCGACGTCGGTGATGTTCACGACCCAGCGGACATCGTACCCGCGGTATTTGAGGAAGCGGGCGATCGCATCGAAAATGATCGGTCCGACCGCGTGGCCGATGTGCGAAGGCTTATAGACCGTCGGGCCGCACAGGTAGATCCCCACCTTGCCCTCCTCGACCGGGTCAAACTCTTCCTTCTTTCGCGTAAGCGTGTTGTAGACGGTAATCGACATCTCAATTTCCTGTAAACACTTCGATGACAACCCGGCACAAGCGGGCGTGGGTTCTATGGGTAACTCTAGAACGCCTGTACCGGCGGGGAGCGAACTTTTACCCGATTCACGCGGGTTTGTACAGAGTAACGCCGGTTCAGTGTCAGCCGGTGATGCCCGGTTTTCCGGAGACCATCAGGACCGACGCCAGCACCGCAATGCCCTCGGCCCGGCCGACAAAGCCCATGCCCTCGTTCGTCTTTGCCTTGATCGACACGCAGCTTTCTGACGTTCTCAGCAGCTCTGCAAGTCGGCGGCGGATGGCGGGTTTGTGGTCTTTCAGCTTCGGTTTCTGGGCGAGAATCGTCACGTCGAGGTTGCCGACGCGGTAGTTACGCTCCTCGGCCAGGGTCATCGCCCGGTTCAGAAAACCGGTGCTGTCGGCATTCTTGTGCCGCGGATCGGTATCGGGGAAGAGATCTCCAATATCGCCGGCCGAGATGGCGCCGAGGACTGCGTCGGTAACGGCATGGAGCACCGCGTCGGCATCGCTGTGGCCTGCCAAACCCGGCGCATCGGGAATCCGCACGCCGCCCAGCACGAGGGGGCGTTCGGCATCGAATCTGTGCGAGTCGTATCCGTTTCCGATCCTGATCATGCCATGAAGATACCCCGCTTTCGGACGCCGCACAAGTGCCCTCCCTCGTCCATGCGAACACCCCGGGCAGTCGGCAGACGCACAGGCTTTCAGAAAGCTGGTCAAGCGGCCGGCAAGTGGGTCCGATATCCATTTCAGCGGCCGATGGGTTCTGCGCTGAATCGACAGGGCACGATTCGTCAAGCGCAACAAGCGCGATCCGGAAGACAAAGGGCGGCGTTGGGAGATGCTGCGGTTGGCAATGACAGAGTTACTATACGAGCAGATGGACTACCTGCACTTCCTCGTTGGTTTGGCGATGGTTGTTCTGGCGGTCGGATGCTGGTTGCTTGACAGGCGCGAACAGGGCCAGGTGGGTTTCCGCTTGCTGGGCGGATTTGCCCTGGTTTGGGGGTTGGCGGAATGGCTGCAGGTTTTCGTGTACATGACCGCGGCCCAACCCGCGGCTCCCATGATCTACATCGCCTTGCGTTCGGCAGGGTTGTACTTCCTGTTTCTGTTTGTCGGGCGGGGCCTTGGACGACGGGCAGAACCCTGCCTGTGGTGGCTGGTTCCTTTTGTTCTTGTGTCGAGTTCACTGTGGCAAACCTGGCCGGCGGTGGTGGATTTCCTGGTGATGGGGGTTCTGGCTCCGCTGGTGCTGCTGATTGGTCTGGGACTGGCTGCCCGCAGATCAGGTATGAGTAACAAGGTCTGGCATTACCGCGTCTTTCTGCTGAGTCTGGCTTTGGGGGCAGTCTGCCAGTCGGTCCGCGCCTGGGGGCAGTTGGTTGAGGGACCGGTGCTTTGGCGCGGCAACCTTCATCCGCTGACCAGCGCCTCGGAACTGCTGGTCCTGATCGTTACGCTCTGTCAGGCGGCGGCAGGGTGGATTTACTGGCGGGCGATCCGCCGGCCCGGGCAACAGGGTGAGGACTTCGGGCGAAGCAGGCCGGGGACCGTACTGGCGGCTGTTGCCGGTGTCGCTGTAGCAACAGGGCTGTTGGCCAATTACATCGGCAACCGGGCTGAGCACGACGTGGTTTCAGGTAACGACCGGGACGCGCTCATGCTGCAGCGGCACGTATTGCGTTCCATGTCCACCGCCGATCACGCGGCTGAGACTCTGGCCGATCTCGCGTCAATGCGGGTGCTGCTGAGCGGCAAGCCGTTTGATGACATCGCCCACCCGAACGTCGCGTTGGACTCGATGGCCCAGACGATCGGAGAGGCCGTGTGCTACATAATGGATCCTTCCGGGACTGTGGTTGCCTCTTCCAATCGCAACGAGCCGACCAGCTTCCTCGCCAAGCACTATGCCTTCCGGCCGTATTTCAAACTTGCCATGAAGGGACAGGCCGGTGGATATTTCGCACGCGGTGTGACTTCCGGCAGGCTCGGCTACTACGCTTCGTACCCGGTCCGCGACGACGGGGGAGAGATCATCGGTGTCCTCGTGGTCAAAAAACGTCTGCGGGACCATGCTGAAGAATTCGCCAACTACGATCGGGCGTACCTTGCCGACCCTGAGGGCGTCATCTACCTCTCGGGCAGACAGAAAGCCGACGGAGCTTTGATTGCGGGCAAGTCCGAAACGATGTCGGCAGGGGTGCAGGAGAACGGCAAACGGGAGCCGTTGTTCGATCATCCCGTTCAGGATGGCTGGGCGTATATGGACCAAGTCCCATACTACGTCAGCAGAATCCGATTTGGCTCCACCGACTGGCAGGTGGTGACCGTTGCCGAAGCTCAAGGGATCATCGGGCATCGGCTGTTCGGACTGACCATAGGCGGCGCCATCGGTTTGCTCATCCTGGCCGGATTCATCGGATACCAGTCGACGTTAGAATTCGGTCGGAAGGTGTGCGATTCGGAACGGCGTTACCGGACATTGGCGGAGGGTTCGCCCAATAGCATTTTCCTTTTCGGGCGGGAAGCCGAGTGTCTGGAGATCAACTCCGCGGGGCTGTCGATGCTCGGAATGCATCGTGAGAAGGCGATAGGAAAGCCGATGGTCGACTTCTGGCCGGCGGGAGAGCGGCAGAAGGTTCAGATGGTCGTAGACGCGGCGATGGGCGGCGACGGCGGGCAGTTTTCGGCTGCCTACGTTCGTCCGGACGGTCAGACGGTGCATTCGGACATCACGCTGAATCCGTTGCGAGGGCAGGACGGTGAAGTGCGTGGTTTCGTCTGCATCTGGATCGACGTCAGCAGCGCCCGGCAAGCGGCTGAGGCGCTTCGGGAATCGGAGAAGCGTTATCAGGCTCTGATCGACCACTTGCCGGTGGGGGTCTACAGACGGCAAGCCGGTCCGACAGGCCGGTTGACCATGGTGAACCCGGCCATGGCGCGGATATTCGGGTACGACAGTCCGGACGAACTGCGGGATTGCGAGATTCATTCACTGTACCAGGACCTGACTGAAGCGGAGGAATTCTGGGGGCGGATCCAGTCGCAAGGCAGCGTTGGGCAGTTCGAGATGCGCCTGAAGCGGAAAGACGGTGCGGAGATCTGGGCGGCTGTGACCAGCACGCTGGTCAGCGATGCCGATGGTAATCCGATGTACATCGACGGGCTGCTGGAAGACATCACCGAGCGAAGGCAGGCCCAGGAGGCACTGGTCGCGTCGAAACAGCGGCTCCAGTACGTCATCGACAACGTCTATGACATCGTGTTCCAGATCGATCTTCGCGGGAAGTACACGTTCGCCAGCCGCTCGGCAGAGAGAATCACCGGCTATACGCTTGATGAAATCAAGCACATGAACATCGATGACATGATTGCTCCGGAGTACCTCGAAGACGTTCGGGAGAGAACGCGCAAGCGGTTGCACGGGCAGCCGGTATCTCAGCCTTTCTGTCTGGAAGTGCTGCATAAGTCGGGGCGGCGCATCAATATCGAGATGAAATCGGCCCCGCTGTTCCGCGACGGCCTGTTGGTCGGCATGCAAGGGATCGCCAGCGATATCAGCGATCGTGTTCGGGCGGAGAAACAGCGCAGCGCCCTGCTCCGCCAGCAGCAGGTCATCCTGGAGAATATCCCAGCCGTCGTCTTCCTGAAGGATGTTCACGGGCGGTATCTCGCCGTGAACAGGGCCTTCAAGCAACTCTTTGCGGCCGATGCCGGAGACGTGATTGGCAAATGCGATGCGGAAATCTTCCCGAAGCGACTGGCCGAGCGGTTCACACGTGAATTCCGTCAGGTCTGCCAGACCGGCAAAATGTTGACCAAGGAAATCGCGGTGACCGACTCCGACCGAACCGTCCGGCATCTCGGGCAAACCATGTGCCCGGTCAAACAGCCCGATGGCGAAATCACCGCCATCGTGGGCGTCGGTTACGATATCACCGAACGGAAGATCGCCGAGCAGAAGATGCTCGAAGCGGCCGAGGCTGCGGAATCTGCCGTGAAGGCCAAAAGTGAATTCCTGGCCAACATCTCTCACGAGATCCGCACCCCTATGAACGGTATCATCGGCATGACCGATTTGGCTCTGCAGACCCAACTGAATGACGAGCAGTTGGAGTATCTGCAGATCGTGCGGAACTCGGCCGAGCAGATGCTGTCGCTGATGAACGAGATTCTCGACTTCTCGAAAATGGAAGTCGGAAAGCTCTCGCTCCAGCCGCACCCGTTTGCTCTTGTGGAGAGCCTGGAAAGCACGATCCGGGGTATCCAGGCACGAGCCGAAAAGAAGGGCCTGCAGTTGCAGACGAAGATCGACCCGGATATTCCGCCCAAGCTGATCGGCGACCGGAAGCGGCTGAACCAGGTGCTGGTGAATCTTCTGGACAATGCAGTCAAATTCACCGACAGCGGCACGGTTGGGCTCACGGTGGAATCGGCCGGGCCGGGCGAGAAGGGCGTTGTCGTGCGGTTCACGGTCTGGGACACCGGCATGGGCATCTCGCCGGAGCAACAGCGGCATATTTTCCATCCATTCTGTCAGGGCGACGGAAGCGTTACGCGGAAGCACGGCGGGACCGGTCTCGGGCTTACGATTGTCTATCAGTTGGTGGAGGCAATGGGCGGCCAGATCGAACTGGTGACCCACCCCGGCGACGGGTCGGCCTTCGGTTTTGAAGTGGAATTTCCCGAGGCCTCCGACAGCGAGAACACCTCAGACTTATCCGACGCGGACGGATTGCGAGATGCGGATCCCAGCCGCGGGGCGGACGCCGTCCCGGGCGAGCCTGAGACGCTGACGGATCTGAATATCCTCGTAGCGGAGGACAATGAGGTCAACTGCATCTTCGCCAGGCGGCTGTTGGAGAAGTGGGGCCACCGGGTGACGCTGGTGAATAATGGCCAGGCCGCTGTGGAGGAGTTTCAGCCCGGCCGGTACGACCTGATCCTGATGGACGTACAGATGCCTGAAATGGACGGGTTGGAAGCAACCGGGCGGATACGCCGGATGGAAGCCGAAGAACGCACACACGTGCCAATCATCGCTCTGACTGCTTACGCCATGAAGAGCGATCGCGACAAGTGCCTGCGGGCGGGGATGGACGGCTATGTCTCCAAGCCAATCGATGCCGCCCGGCTCCGACGGACAATGCAGCAGATGGTGTCCTTCTCCAGAAAAGGCATGGACTTAGTTATACCGGCAGCGACTTCCGCCGATGTAATCAGTGACGTCGGCCGCTCCGGGCGGATCGCCCGTGGCGAACAGACGCTCCGCGAGTGGGTCCTACCGCTTCTGGAGCAGATCGACCGGGCCGTGGACGCCGAGGAGATGTCCGAGGCAGCGGAGTTGGCGGGCCAACTGCAATCGGCCCTGCCGCCAGAGAAGAATCTCCTTCGGGATATCCGAACTCTCCGGGCCATGGCTGTCGAGAACGATGTCGCCAAGACCAAAGATGCGCTTCTGGTACTGCGGAGCGCGGTGATCCAGTGGGTCGAAGCCCGTGACGGGCGCGAGGAGAGCAAGAATTGCGGATCCTGATCGCAGAGGATGATCCTGTTTCGAGGCGCGTTCTGGAATCGATGCTTCGGAAATGGGAATACGAGGTGGTCACCTGTGCCGATGGGGACGGGGCCATGGCTGCTCTCTGCCGAAAGGACGGCCCGCGCTTGGCGATTCTCGACTGGATGATGCCGTCCAGAAACGGTCCGGAAGTAATCTCTCAGGCCCGTCGGCTTCCGCACGGCGATTACATGTACCTGATGCTGCTGACGGCGAAGGGACAACGGGAAGACATCATCCAGGGACTGCAGAGCGGGGCGGATGATTACATCGCCAAACCGTTCGATGCCGAAGAGCTTCGCGTTCGCGTCCGTGTCGGCGAGCGTATCGTACAACTGCAGGAGCAACTGCTGGACGCCCAGGAAGCCTTGCGGCAGCAGGCAACCCATGATGCGCTCACCGGGATTTTCAACCGTGCGGAGATCATGCGGCTGGCTGAGAAAGAGATCGACCGTGCGTACCGCGAAGGACGCAGTTCTGCCGTACTCATGGCCGATGTGGACCACTTCAAAGCGATCAACGACACCTTCGGCCACAAGACCGGCGATGTCGTGCTCAAGGAAGTGGCCACACGCCTGAAACTCACGCTTCGATCGTATGACGCCATCGGCAGGTATGGTGGCGAGGAATTCCTGACCGTGCTGGCGGGGATCAGCCGGGAGGAAGCACTCTCCAAGGCCGACGAACTGCGCCGGATTATCAGCGAGACCGACTTCCGCGTCGGCTCCAAGGAGTTCCCGGTGCAGATCTCCGTCGGGCTGGCGATGACCGACGGGGCCGTGGCACTGGACGACCTGATTCACCGCGCCGACGAGGCGCTATACGCCGCCAAGGACGCAGGTAGGAATTGCGTGGTCGACTGGCATGCCTACAAGAACGGCAGCCGTTACCGGGCGCTATCCTGACGCCCAAACTACGGGACCAAACATCTCCATCACTGCAGCAGGCTCTTGGGCGGCTCTACGTCCCCCCTTCACAAGGGACAGGCGTGCCCTCTCCCGATGCGGTTTCACCATCGCGCACCGGCGGTGAGAAGTCTCCCTCACTGCAGCAGCCTCTTGAGCCGGTCTACGTCCCCCCTTCACAAGGGACAATCGCCCTCTGCCGATGCTTTCACCATCGCGCACCGGCGGTGAGAAGGTGTTGAAACTCGGAATTGCCAGGGTTACCTGAATCCTCCCGCCATGTCCCCATCATCCACGCGTGGTGGCTCACGACACAACAGGGGATCACGGTCTTCCGCGCAAGAGCCTTCAATAGCTAATGTTACGCCGAACATTCAGCTGTAGCAACGCTCAGGATCCGTTAAACTTTCCCATCTTATCTATTTTACTCAAGCTATCAAATTGCCTTGTCCGATCTTACCTGTGTCACGTAGAGTACCTAAATTAACGAAAAATCGGAGCAGTATGAGCGCCACGCCTGGAGGAAGTACACCCGGGTACCGGAAGAGCGGAAAGGACGACGAAATGGAACTTGCGACTCTCTTCAAGCAGTACCTCGAACATCTGTTTGCCGGCCGACGTGCCGAGGCCCGGGAAGTGATCTTCGACGCCCACGATCGTGGTGAAACCGCCACCCGGTTGTTGCGGAGCATCATCTGGCCGGCGATGGAGCAGGTTGAGAAACTCCATCGGAACGGTCACATCAATACGCTGACCGAGCACATGGCCACACGGATCAACCGGATGATTGCCGATCAACTGCACCTGTTCCTTGCCCGCGAGCCCAAGCACGGCAAACGCATGGTCGTCATCAACGGCGAGGGCGAGATCCACGAGTTGGGTGCCCAGATCATGTCGGACATCTTCGAGGCTCAGGGGTGGCATGTGGTGTTCCTCGGGTCCAACGTTCCCGCTGACGAAATCCTGCAACTGCTGGGCAAGGAAGAGCCGGATGTTCTTGCGGTGTATGGAGCGGTGGCCGGCGAGGTCCCTCAACTGCGACATCTCATCGAACTGATCCGCGAGGTGGGCATCTGTCCGGACATGCAGGTTCTGGTGGCAGGCGGGGTCTTCAACCGTGCAGAGGGGCTCCACGAGGAAATCAAGGCCGACCTCTACGCCCGCAGCATCACCGAGGCCGTCGTCACCATTGAAGAGCATCCCATCCGCGTTCCTGCCCCGGACGTTCCCCAGCCGGGACGTCGACGAAAACGGCGCCGCCGCAAGCCGTCGCTCCGGATCGCCGAACTGAAGGAATCGCTCGGCCTCGAGGATCCGCTCGAGAAACAGTAATCGATCTCGACACAGCCCCCAAGCGCGGCGGATCTCGGGGTTCGCCGCGCTTGCATGCGCCGGGTGGATCTCGCTCGCCGTCCCTATCGGCCGGCAGCGACTTTTACATGTCGAAGATCTTGCCGGGATTCAGAACCCCGTTGGGATCCAGAGATCGTTTCACGGCCCGCATCATGTCGATGTAGCTCTCCGAGACGAACATCGGCATGTGCTTCTTGCGCTTGTGCCCGATGCCGTGCTCGCCGCTGATGCGCCCGCCCAACCGGGCCGTCAACTCGTACAGCTCGTGTTGAACGGCCGGAAGCGTCTGTTTCCAGGCTTCCAACGGCACGTCTGCGCCTTTAACGATCCTCGTGTGCATGTTGCCGTCTCCGGCGTGGCCGTAGGCGGGGATATGCACTCTGTGCTTCTCGGCGATCTCGGCCATGCCGTTAACGAGGTTGGCGATCTCGGCAATCGGCACGACCAGATCCTCGTTGCCCTGTTCGGAGGAAATGGCGGCGAACGCTTCGGGAATGTTGCGCCGGACCGACCAGATCCGTTCGGAGGTGGTGTGATTGTCCGCGACGTAGACCTCCATCGCCCCGTTTTCCAGGCACAGCTCGCCGATGGCCTCGTACTCCCGCTCCACCTGCTGCTCGTCGGAGCCGTCGACGGTGATCAGCAGCATCGCTCCGCATTTCTCGTACGGAATCGTTTCGTTGAGGAACTTGCACGCGGTCTGCACGGACGCCTTGTCCATGAACTCGATGGCCGTGGGAATGATCCCGCCGGTGGTCATGATGGTGGGAACCGTGGCGATGGCCTGCTCTGCCGATTCGAACAGCGCGAGCAGATCGACGTTCGCCTTGGGCAATGGCATGAGCTTGAGGACGATCTTCGTGAAGATGCCCAGCGTGCCCTCCGAACCCAGCATCAACTGCAGGAGGTTGTACCCGGTCACATTCTTGACCAGCTTCCCACCGAGTTGGACGATCTCCCCGGTGGGCGTGACCACCTCCAGCCCCAGAACATATCGGGCGGTGACGCCATACTTGACGGCCTTGCCTCCACCGGCATTTTCGGCGACGTTCCCGCCGATGTAGCACGTCTCCAGGCTCATCGGATACCCTGCATAGAACAGGCCGTAATCGCGGACAGCTTCGTTGATCTCGCTGGTGATCACTCCCGGCTGGACGACCGCGCAGAGGTTGTCGCGGTCGATTTCCAGTATGCTGTTCATCCGCTCCATCAGCAGCACAATACCGCCTGCGATGGGCACGGCCCCGCCGGACAGGCCCGAACCGGCACCACGCGGAGTCACGGCGATATGCTCCTTGTTGGCGAGTTTCATGATCGCGGCGATCTGTTCGGCAGTCTCCGGGCGAACGGCAACTTCCGGCATGTGGGCGTATTCGGAATCCGGCACCTCGTCATGGGAATACGGTTCCAGCTTCTCGGCATCACCGAAAATCACGTGCTTCTCGCCGACGATGTTTCCGAGCTGCTCAACAATCGTGTCTGTTACCGGATTATATCTCGTGGTTTCAGTCATGTCTGTTCCAGCGCGGAGCGGCGTGCCTGTGTGGGATCGCCGGTTCCCGGCCCATCGTCGGGTACATTGTGTGCGGAATCAATCATGCTTGGCCTTGGAATCCACGTGCTTGCTCTGCCGGGGCGTATCGCCCTCGCCGCGGGCCATGCGTTCGAAGTCCTTCTGGAACTCGTTAAGCCCCTGGTGGATCCGGCGGATCATGCGGCGGGTGTAGAAATAGCTGACCATCCCGCCGACCACGCCCATCAGCAGGATCGCCCCGAGCACGATCAGCAGAGCATAGAGCAGCGTGGGCAAGGCGGCGATAAGGGCTACCAGCGTCAGAATCAGCAGAAGGAACCCCGCCACCGCATACAGCGCGATGTTCCGTGCCGTTCGCCGCATCTGGTAAGAAAGCTGGTCCGGGTCGATCATGTGCTTCTCCTCGTATACGAACCGGTCAGGAACTGGATGTTCGCCGGTGCTGCATTTTTTCGTTGATTGCGGGGACGATCTCGAACAGGTCTCCGACAATGCCGAAATCCGCGACCTTGAAGATCTGTGCGTCGAGGTCGCTGTTGATGGCTACGATTGTCTCTGCCGTCTGCATTCCCGCAAGGTGCTGGATCGCGCCGGACACACCCAGGCCCACGTACAGACGCGGCGTGACCGTCTTGCCGGACAGGCCGATCTGGTGCGGATAGCTCAACCACCCGCGGTCGATGACATCCCGCGAGGCGCCCAGGGCGGCATTCAGGTGATGGGCAAGCTGCTGTGCGAGCGGGATGTTGTCGGCCTTCTTGATCCCGCGTCCGACCGTCACTACGTGGTCGGCCTCCTGCAGGCCTTGCTGTTCGGTATCCGGCTGGAAGTCGATCCGCTTCATTCGAGAGGTCAGCAAATCCGTCGGCGCTTCGCGTCGCTCGACGGAACCGGTGCGGCCGTCGTCGGGCTCTGCGGGTTTGGTGCTGTGTGGACGCACCGTGGCCATCTGAGGCCGATGGGAGGGCGTCTTGATGGTCGCGAGAATGTTCCCGCCGATGGCAGGACGGGTCTGCAGGAGGTTGCCTGTGTCCTTCTCGATGTCCAGCACGGTGCAGTCTGCCGTCAGTCCCGCATGCACCTGCACGGCCAGGTAGGGCATGAGCGTCCTGCCGGTGGTGGTCGCTCCGGCGATGATGATCTCGGGCTTGTCTTCCTCGATGAGCTTCCGGAAACATCGGGCATACGGTTCCAGCAGGAAGTGCGACAGCTCCGTGGCTTCCACGGCAATTACCCTGTCGGCACCGCAGCGGATCAGGGCCTGCAGACCTTCCTCCTCGACCTGGTGCCCGAAGATGACCGCGGTGAGCGGCGCGTCGCGTTTGTCGGCAAGCTGCCGCGCCCGCGTCAGCAGCTCAAAGCTGATCCGCTGGACCGCGCCGTCATGCTGCTCGGCGAGAATCCAGATTCCGCTATGTTCCGCTGTTTTCATGTCGCTGCCGGTGTTCACAGAAGGTCCTTTTCCTCCAGGAACCGGATCAGCCGGTCGGCTGCCTGGTTCACAGATTCTTCGTCGGTGGCGGTGTGCATTTGGCAGTCGCGGGTCACGCTCGGGCGGTGGATCTTGACCACGCGCGTTGGCGATCCGTTAAGTCCGAGTTTCTCCTGCTCAAGCTGCAGGCTTTCGGCGGTTCGCACGGGGATATCCTGCTTTTTTGCCCGCTGTTTGCCGCGGAGGGTCGGCAGGCGGGGCGCGGCGATTTCCTTGACCACGGTGAGCACGGCAGGGCCCAGCACTTCCAGCACCTCATAGCCTTCTTCTATCAGTCGCGTCACGCGGAGAATCCCATCGCCGGCCTGCTGGATTCTGCTGACATACGTCGCGACGGGCAGGTCCAGAAATGCGGCGATTCCCGGCCCGACCTGTCCGGTGTCGCCGTCGGTCGCCCGCTCCCCGCACAATACCAGGTCAAACTCGCCCGACTCGCGGATGGCCGCGGCCAGGGCGTAGGCGGTCGCCCACGTATCCGACCCGGCGAAGGCTTTGTCGGAAAGCAGAACCCCGTCGTCGCAGCCCATGCTCATCGCCTCGCGCAGGGCCTTGTTGGCCTTGGGCGGGCCCATGGAAATCACCGTCACGGTCCCGCCGTGAGCTTCCCGCAGTTGCAGACCCGCCTCGATGGCGTAGAGGTCCAGCGGGTTGATGATCGCTTCCACGCCTTCGCGGATCATCGTGCCGGTCTCCGGGTCCATCTTCACCGCGTTGGTTTCGGGCACCTGTTTGATCGGTATGACAATTCGCATCGAAAGTCTTTCCTGTCCGGGGCAAGTCAGTCCCGGATCATGATACTCGAATCGGCGTCGATATCGTAGCGATCCGCGTCGTCTTTGCTGGCAGTACCGAATGGGCAGTCGACCAGCCCCTTCTGCACGTTCTCGGAGCAAGAGAGGGTACAAAAGCGGCTGCGTCCTGTCCAATAGGCGATTGATCTTCAGCGCCCGTGCGGAACCATCGACGCCTTGCAGGGTTCTACGGTAAAGTCGATACCCCTGTCCTGAGTACACTTACGGGAGTCTCCCATGCGTCGCTCACCTTCAAACTCTTGCGATCTTCTTTGTTCTATGGCCGGCAGCAGCAGCTATCGCTGAGGATTCGGGCGGCTATCGCGGCTCGACCGTCCTCCACAGCGAGTCGATATCCTGACGTCCATTGACCAGGTCAGCTGGTCTGAAGCTCGTAAAGATGGGCGACTTGAGCATATCCGTTCTGGGAATGGCGGAGTTCAGAAAGAACAAGCGAGCTTCGGGGCGAACCAGAGACCTTGCGGATCTGGAAACGCTGGGGGAGGATGATCCATTAAAGTGAAATTTCGGGGCGGGAACTGATTGTGGAGGCAACGTCTTGCTCCGAAGTACCTTTTCGGCGAGGATGGCCGCAAAAGGAGACTTCCGCCCATGGACCAGACCGTACCTCCGCCGGTGTCGTTTGAGACCGACCCATCTACCGCAGAGCCGTCCGGCCGGCGGTCGCTGCGCATCTCCAGATTCACGCATATCGCGCTGATTCTCTACGGTGGAGTGCTCTTTGCCGGAGTCATCCGATATGTCGGGTGGTTCCGGCTCAGCCGGATGATGAGCCCCAAGGCGATTGCGGGCAACTATCACCTGAGGTGGGCGATCGCGGGGGCAGTAGTGTGGAGTCTTGGGTACCTGGTTGTGGCATGGGTTCTATCGGGCTCATTCCAGCGGCCGAGCCTTCGGTGGATAGTCCGCGCGTTACTGTTGCTGGGAGTTGCCGTCCATCTGATGCTCATAGCGTTGACGATGATGGATTTTCTCGCCGGTCCCGGTGTGATGATGCTGGCAAACGTGCTGGGGACGTTCGGCGGATTGATCGTGGCTGCACTTCTGTTCTGGCTGGTGTTTCGTTTCTCCAGGATGTTGTACGGCCATGCAATGGGTTGGATGGTTCTGATTCTGGGCGGGTTGGCATTGCTGGGCCGACTGCCCCTGATCGCGGGGCAAATCGAAATGGCGTGGCGGCTGATCACCGATAGAACAATGTCGGGACCCAGCGGGATTTACCAGATAGCCGGGATGGCTTCTTCGGTGTCGACCCTCTGCCGGGCGATTCTGGGCGTGCTGGTCATCCTCACCGGCATCCGACTGAAACGAGCGATCCAGCAGGGCAGGGAGTATCAGGAGCAGGTGGCCGCGGAGGCGGCCGATGTCGGGTAGGGTGCGGAAGCTCGTATCCGCAGGCGAGGCCGCGACGTCGGACAGCAAATCCACACCTTTTGAGGGTTCTGACGTGGTAGGCAGCCTGAAGGCCTGCGATAGATGGTGCGCCGGCGGAGGTCGTTGCCAATACGCAAATGCTCTATCGCAGGCCTTCAGCCTGCTGTGAGAAGCCCCATCATGTGTCAGGATCAATCGCGAGACGACCGCGATTGATCCTTCGCTTTACATCTGTCAGCCTTTCAGGTTGAGCAGCGGAAGGGCGCAGGCTAAGCGTGCCTGGATCAGCCTTTGGTCAGCAGTTGGATGTTTTTGATCGCCTTCTGCGCGGTTTGCTGGACTTCCTCGTTTTCGTCGTTCTTCGCTATCTGTTCCAGCAGGGGGATAGCGTCTTCGCGGGGCAGCTGACCGAGGCCCCGGGCGGCCGTGGCGCGGACGTAGGGGGCTTCGTGATCGAGGTTCTCCTTGAACAGGTCGAAGGCCTTGGGCGTGGCGAACTGTCCGAGAGCCCACAGAATCGATCCGCGGACGAACGGGTCTTCGGCGTCGGCGCATTCGATGAGTACGGGAATCGCCTGCCGCTGGTTGAGATCCACCAGCACGCGGGCGGCGTAGGCGGGAGCCTTGGAGTCGGTTCGCTCCAGGGCCTTGAGCAGCAGTGGCGCGGTTTCCGGCCCCAGCCCGATCAGGCACTGGGCAGCGCCTTGAACGACGCCTTCGTCCTCGTCGGCGAGGGCGTCGACCAGGTGCGGCGCTGTCGGCATGCCCGTGCTGACCAGCGCCTTGGCCACCGCTCGCCGAAGCGAGAGGTCCTGGTGGCCCAACTGCCGGATCAGAGCAGGCGCGGTATCCGGATCGATCTGCGCCAGAGCCTGGGCTGCCCGGATTCTGTCGTCACGGTCTTCGTCCTCGTTCTGCAGGATCTTCTTGAGCACCGGGATCGCCGGCTGATATTTGACGCGACCGAGGGCGACAATCGCATTCAAGCGAGTGTGATAGCGTTCGTTCCTGGCGATCTTGACCAGCGTGGGCCCTGCCTCCGGGTCGCCCATGACACCCAAGGCGCTGATCAGGTGAAGCCGGTCCGACCACTTTTTCGTTCTCTCCAGGGCCTTGAGCAGGTCGGACGTGGCGCGGTGCTCCTGGAATTTCGCCAGCGCGGTGGCTGCCTCGATGGCGACCTCGGTCGATTTGTCTTCCAGGGCCTTGATCAGCGGGTCCACGGCTCGCTTGTCGCCCAGGTCGCCCAATCCGTCGGCGGCGTAGATGCGGATTTTCTCGTCGGCGTGCTTGAGAAGATCCAGAAGAGGTTTCAGCGCCCGCTCGTCTTTGACCATGGCCAGTCGCTGGGCGGCTTTGAGCCTGACATGCGGATTCTGTACCTTCGTCAGGTTGGCCACGACGTCTAAGGCTTCCGTGCTGCCGATTCTGCCAAGGGTTTGGATGGCAGCGGTGCGGGCGTTGGTCTGCATCGACTCGTCGCCGGCCAGCTCCGCCAGAGCTTTTACGGCCGACTCGCTTTTCCGCTTGATGAGAATGTCGGCCGCCCGCTGACGGGTATCCTTGGACTGGGATTTCAATGCCAGTGCCAATGCCCGGTTGGCGGCGGGGGTTTCGAACTGTTCCAGACTCTTGACGATGCTCATGTGGTGGCTGCGGAACTCTCGTCCTTCCAGCAGTTTTCGCAGTGCGGGGACCACCGCGGGGTCGTCCATCTCGCAAAGCGCCGTGGCGGCGGATTCGCGAAGAATGCGGCTGCGCTTGCTCTGCACGGCTTTCAGGAGGTCGTCGATCGCCAGGGACCCGTAGCGGGCCACGGCAGTGACGGCAGCTTTGCGTATCCCGTCGTTTTTGCTGTCCATGGCCTGGACGAGTTTCGGCAGCGCGTCGGGGTGCCGAAGCTTGCCCAGTGCGTCAATGCAGGAGATGGCGACGGGTGGCTCGGATGCGGACATCTTCTCCAGCAGCGGCTGCACCGACCGTTCATCGCCCAGCCGCCCGAGGAGGTCGGCAGCCGCCTGACGGGTGTCATTGTCCGGGGAGTCCAGAAGTTCCAGCATAGGCTCGACCATCTCAGGCCCGTACGGCAGCAGGCTCCGGGCGGCGGCCATCTTGACCGCCTGGTATTCATCGTTCTTCAGGGTTTCCAGCAGGGCGGTCTTGATGTCGGGAGACTTAAAGTTGCTCAGTGCGCGGGCGGCAGCCTGCCTTATCCGCCATTGCTCGTCACCGAGTCTTGCAATCAGCGCGGGCACGGCGCGGGCGTCACCGATGCGTCCGAGAGCCTCGGCAGCGGCAACCTGGACGAGCAATGACTTGTCGCCGAGCTTGGCCGACAGTTTCGACACGGCCTCGGTTGCTCGCATTCTTCCGAGTTCCTCCGCCGCGTCGACCCGGACATCCTTATCGCGGTCTTCGAGCCTCTCCAGCAACTGGTCGATTTTCTGTTCGCGCTCGGTTTTTTCTCCGCAGGCAGGCAGCATCGCTGCGGCGGCAGCTATCACCACGACATACGGCATCAGTTTCCGAAGCGTCATGCTTTTTCGTCTCCACAAAAGTCGTGCCCGCGGGGGCTGGGTCAATCCGTCGATATCCCTGTAACACACCGGACCGGTGGTGGGTTCTGTCCCGTTTTGGCTGGAACCGGCAGCCACGCCCGCCAGAACGGCCCCCGACGCGGGTCGGGAGGGGCGATCAGATGAATGTATCTGGTTCCGCGCAGCGTTTCGATATACAATGCTTACCTTCCGAAGCCGCATTAATCCATAGTTCTCTGACCGAGAGAAAGGTTCCCATGAAAGCTGCTTTCCTGACCGGCATCCGCCAGGTCGAGCTCCGTGATGTGCCGGAGCCGAAGATCGAGAATGACGACGATGTCCTGCTGCGGATCGACGTTGTCGGCGTGTGCGGCAGCGACATGCACTACTATAAGGACGGGCAGATCGGTGCGCAGGTGGTGGAGTTCCCGTGGGTTGTCGGCCACGAGTGCGCCGCGACGGTTGTGGAATCCGGCCCCGCCTCGAAGCTGGAGCCGGGCCGGCGAGTGGCCGTCGACCCGCTGATCAACTGTACCGAGTGTGATCAGTGCAAGAGCGGCAGGATCCACACCTGCCGGAAGCAGAAGTTCCTCGGCTGCCCCGGACAGGTAGCGGGGTCTCTTTCGGAGTACCTGGTGCTTCCCGAGCGATGCCTGTTTCCCGTTCCCGATGAAGTGACCGACGACCAGGCCGTGCTGGTCGAGCCGTTCTCGATCGCGATGTGGGCCCAGCACCTTGCCGGCTCGACCGAGGGCAAGAATATCGCCATTCTGGGTGCCGGTCCGATCGGGCTCAGCGTGCTGGCCGCCTGTAAGGCCGCCGGCGACTGCACCGTCTACCAGACCGACCTGCTGGACAACCGCGTCGAACTGGCCAAGAGGATGGGTGCCGACTGGGCGGCCAATGCCGGCGAGATCGACGTGCTTCAAACGTTCAGCCGGGAGATGTCGCTCGGGTTCGACATTATCTTCGAGTGTGCGGGCCAGCCCGAAACGGTCGATCAGGGAACCATAGCGCTACGCCCCGGCGGGAAACTCATGCTCGTCGGGATCAACGAAAACAGCAGGACCTGCTTCGACATGAACTACGTCCGCCGACACGAATTGACGCTCCAGCCGGTCCGCCGTCAGAACGATATGGTCCAGCCGGCGATCGAGCTGGTTGCCTCGGGCCAGGTCGACCTTGATCCGATGGTCTCCCACCATTTCACGCTGGATCAGACCAATGAGGCTTTCGAGATCGTCGCAGATTACAAAGACAACGCAGTAAAGGCGATGATCCAGATTTGAGCGGTCCAGAGCCGCGATTTGGCGGTTGTATAGCTAACGAGCGACTCCCGAGAGAGGTGGCGTGATGTCCATCGGCTTGTTGCAGGTGAAAACGACGGTGTGTCT
>JBKHHU010000198.1:0-6158 GCA_046539045.1 Phycisphaerae bacterium | reverse complement strand
GAGACGATCATCCGCTCCCATTACAGATCGCTGTCCGCAGAAAAGAGCCCCACCACCCGGCCGCACGCCCGCAGCAGGCCCGCTCCGGACATGCCGGAAGAACGCGTCGACCGCATTCGGGGACTGCCCGCCGAAGACCAGGTCCGAGTCGTGCGGATCCTGCAGCGGGCACACAAGCTGTTCCCGCTCAGCGAGACCGGACACCGGGCCGGCATTGACGTTCGGAGCCTCATGGACGACCCCGACTTCGCCAGACGGCTCGCCGAGAACAAGCACAGTGTCCGTGCCCGCAAAATGCTCCAGGTCGCCAAGGCCTACGAAAACGCCGGAATGAAAGCCAAGGCCATCGCCAAATACCGGGAGATAATCAAGCTGGACGGCGATTCCGAGCCGGCCAAAAAGGCCGGGCAACGCATCACGGTCTTGCAAGCCGAACTCAAGGCAGCCGGCATGCTGAAGCAGAACCGGGAGAAATGACCGCGGCCGGAGTCGCCATTCCCGCACGGTTACATCTTGTCACGGCCGCCTCGGTCGGATACCTTCTTGCGACTGAACCCAATGACGACAGTAAAGGAAGGAATACCGATGTCCCAGCGGGAAACCAATGCAAAGCGTCTCTGTGACAAGGGAATCGTCGCGGTCGTCCGCGCCCAGAGTTCCGAACAGCTCATCGACGTGGCCCGGGCGCTCGTAGCCGGTGGGGTCGACTGCATCGAGATCACCATGACCACGCCCAACGCGCTGCAGGTCATCAAGGACACCCGCGCCGAGATGGGCGACAAGGCCCTCGTCGGCGTCGGCAGCGTGCTGGACGTCCAGACCGCTCAAAACGCCATCGACGCCGGGGCGGAGTTCGTCGTCTCGCCGATCTTCAAGGACCGCATCGTCAAGACGGCCCACGAGGCGGACCTGCCCTGCGTGCCGGGCTGCTTTACCCCCACGGAAATCATCACCGCCACCGACGTGGGTGCCGATATGTGTAAGGTCTTTCCGGCAGGGCACTTCGGGCCGAAGTACTTCAAGAACATCCTCGCTCCCATGCCGCACCTGAAGCTCACGCCCACCGGCGGGGTCAACTTGGACACGGCCGCGGAGTTCATCAAGGCAGGGGCGTGCACGCTTGGCGTCGGCTCGGCACTGGTGACCAAAAAGGCCTTGGCCGACGGCGACATGGGCGAGATCGAGCGCCTGGCGGCAGAGTATGTGAAGGTCGTGGCCGAGGCCCGCGCCGCAAAGGACGCGTAAACCAGCCAAAGGAACCGCATGAAGCGAGCACTCCAAGCGCTGTTGAACGCTCTGGGACTGGCTGGAGGTTACCTGTTGCTGACGGCCGGGGATGAGCGTCTGTCCGGCCAGCCGGAATCCCGGTTCGATCGGGCGTGGCTTGGTGTGCTGTTGCTGTCGCTGGTTGTGGGCCTGGCGCAGGTGGGCCTGTGGATGGCTGCGTGGCAGTATTTCGGCGAGCCGACCGGCGTGCCGATCATGCCGGCGCTGGCTGCCGCGGCGATTCCGCTCCTGTGGACGCACCGGCGGGCGATGTCGGAGTTGATCGACGTTCTCTGCCCCCGCGCCGCAGGGCGATCGGTCGTGGCAGCGTTTCTGACCGCCGGGCTGGTTCTGGCGATGCTGAACCTCTCTGCCGACAGCTACATGAGCGAAACAGCGCTTCCGTGGAGCGTCGCGTGGATCCGGCCGTGGAGGGAGAAGGTGTACCGCGTGCTGCTGTTGATGCCGCTCTGGGGCGCGTGGGCGATGATGATCGTCGTGCAGTTCGGCAAGCCCAAAGGCCGGTGCAGCGGGGCGTTCCGTCGGTACGCAAAGGGTACCGGTCCTCTTACCACGGCGTTGCTGATGGGCCTGCTTCTGGCCGTGACGATCACGTACTTCAACTACCTTCCATGGCAGCAACTGGCGATTCCCATGGTGACGATCGCCACCGCCATCGCTGCGGGAATCGGCCTGCGGGTCCGCCAGGGGAGACTTCGGAGATCGACGATTCTGGCGGTGAATATGCTGACGCAGGTGGTGTTCCTGCTAACCTACCTGGTAGTGCGGAACCACTGGCTGTGGAGGTAAGCCCTCCACGGGCGTATCGGAAACCATAAGTCCTCTTGACGCGAACCCGACTTGGGAGTAGAAATCCCTGCTATGAAAACTACAGCCCTACTGACAACATCGATCGAGAATTATCCGAAGCGGAGCGGGAAGGTCCGCGACATCTACGAAATCGAGGAAGGGCTCCTGATTGTCTCAACCGATCGGATCAGTGCCTATGACTGCGTCATGCCCAACGGCATCCCGGACAAGGGGCGCGTGCTGACGCAGATCAGCAAGTTCTGGTTCGACTTCCTCAAACCGGTTACCGACAACCACCTCATCAGCACCAAGAGCGAAGATCTCCCGGAAGATTTCCGGGAACATCAACTCGAAGGGCGGTTCATGCTCTGCCGAAAGGCGCAGGTGATTCCCATCGAGTGCATTGTTCGCGGGTACATCACCGGTTCCGGCTGGCGGGAATACCAGAAGTCCGGGACGATCTGCGGAATCGAGCTGCCAAAGGGCCTCAAGCAGTGTGAGCAACTGCCCGAGCCGATCTTCACCCCGACCACCAAGGCCGCCGAAGGCCACGACGAGAACATCACCTTCGAGGAAGGTGCCGCCCAAGTCGGCCGGGACGTTA
Source organism: Phycisphaerae bacterium (assembly GCA_046539045.1). GTDB lineage: Bacteria > Planctomycetota > Phycisphaerae > SM23-33 > SM23-33 > JBKHHU01. Next base: position 3,478 of record JBKHHU010000198.1, on the reverse strand, counting down.
TGGAAACCATCCGCGACAAGTCGCTGGAGGTCTACAGGAAGGCCCGCGACTACGCCGCCGACCGCGGGATCATCCTCGCCGACACCAAGTTTGAATGGGGCAAGACCGACGACGGGCAGATCATCCTCATCGACGAGGTCCTCACCCCCGACAGCAGCCGCTTTTGGCCGGCGGATGAGTACAAGCCGGGCAAGGACCAGCCGAGCTTCGACAAGCAGTTCGTCCGTAACTACCTCGACAGCATCAAGTTCGACAAGACGCCCCCGGCCCCGCCGCTCCCGGCAGAGATCGTCCAGAAAACGCGCGAGAAATACATCGAAGCGTTCACCCGTCTGACCGGGCAGAAGTTCCCCTGGGAATGATGTAAGCAGGCACCGAACCGGTGGCTGTCATCGCCACCGATGAACGCGGATAGACGCAGATTCTTCATAACAGGTCGTTGGTCAAAACAGGCCAACGGCCTGTCGTATTTGGAGGCGAAGCGCAGAGCGTTTGGTAAGCCCGCAAGGTGAACCCTACGGGCCTGGCCCCCTGAGGACCCACGCATCCCCGATCCCCGATCAACCGATTAACCAATCAACCAGTCAACCGCCTCACCCCAGCGCCACGATGAGGTTGTAGCAGATGTGGGCTCCGACTGCGATTCCGTAGCCTCTCCAGACGAACAGCAACGCCAGCCACGCCCCGGCCAGGGCGTAGAAGAGCATCACCAGCCCGGGCAGGGACAGGGGGTTCATCAGCTGGTCCACGCTGAAGTGGTACAGGCTGAACGCCATCGCGGACACCGCCACCGCCGAGAGGGTTACCGGCTTCTTCTTGAGCTGAAAGACGTCCACGAAGATCAGCAGCACCAGGCTGATGATCACCAGTCGGAACAGGAATTCTTCGTAGATCCCCGCGCCGACGGCCAGGAGGGCACGCTGGAGCAGCAACTCCGCCGAGCCCGGGTCGCCTGCCTGGGCGGGCAGCTGCGCGAACAGGCTGGTCAGGGACGACAGCGCCAGAATCGGCAGGCTCCACAGCACCGACTCTGCCGCCATGCCGGCGAACACCATCGGACGCGTGCGCCACGGGTGTTTGTGGAAGAGATGTTCGAGCATCAGCACCAGGATGATCAGCAGCGGAGGCAGGTACGGGGCGGTGGCGCCGAAGAAGCTCAGCAGCTTGTGAATGTCCCGCGGAGCCAGCAGCGGCGTGCCGTACACCGCCGTGCCGATCTGGAAAATCAGCAGCAGCGGGAGGATGAACAGCAGGCAGTTCAGCGGACGCCGGGTCTCTTCGAGATACCCCTCGTGCGCGTGGGGCAGGCGAGGGGCGGCTTTGGTGCGGGTACGTCTCATCGCGGCGAAACCGATGTGGTGCTGGAGTCATTCGAGATGCGGACAAACGGCTGCATCCGCTGCAGCAGGCCCGGGCCGATACCGTGTACCTTCTTGAGGTCTTCCGGGGTGCCGAACGCGGCCGGGCCGTGGGCGGCGCGGTAACTGACGATGGCGCGGGCCTTGGCCGGTCCCAAACCGGGCAAACGACGCAACGACGCCACGGAGGCGGTGTTCGGATCGACGGTGCGGGCCAGGGAATCAACCCGATCGGGCACGGGAGCGGGAATTCCGCGTTTCTGCACCGGTCGCCCGGAGGCGTACCCGGCCAGGGCGACTCCACCCAATACGCACAGGATCAGCACCGCCGCCACGTCCCCGTCGCGGAGGCGCATGTCGAACTTCCCTCGCCAGGGCAACTTCATCCGCGGTCCCCGTTCCCGCCGCGGAGGCGGGCCTTGAAGTTTCGCAGCTCGCGGTATGCCAGTTTCGGCTGCATGTTGTTCTGCAGCAATCCGCCGTGCGGCACGTGGTGGCCTTCGTAGTCGGCAAGGTCTTCCCAGCAGACGCTTTCGACGTACGGTTTGCTCATCGCCACGCGATAGAACGCCTGCAGCCACTCGGCCTGGAGCCGCTGCGACCACGGTTGATGCCACCGTCCGGCTTTGGGGATCGGCTTTTTTCCGCTCCAGGCATCCCAGGCGTCGGCGGTGGTCTCCGAGGGCACCTGCACGCCGGTGACGTGCACGGCCTTGCCGAACCCGACGAATTCATCCAGCAGCGAGCTGATCTGCATCAGGTCCCGCACGTAGTATCCATCCACCGGCACGCCCATGAACAGCCGCACGCCGAATGCGTCGAACTTGATCCCGCTCTGCACGGCCATGTCCGCATACAGCAGCGGCGGGATGGACCGCTGGTTCCGCGAGTAGTACTCGCCCCACGGCTGGACCAGTTCGATCATTACGCGGGAGCGTGGCGCGAGTTTCTTGACCAGCAGGCAGCTCATGCGCGTCAGTTCCATCAGCTGCTCGAAGCTCATGTCGAAGCTGTTGAACGCGTGGATCCCGCTGACGACCTTCCAGACGCGGACCTGGTTCTTGTAGCGGCTGACGCTGCGCTGGATGTGTTCGTAGATCAGGTCGCGGAGTGCTTCGTAATCGTGTTCCCAGATGTAGAGCCACTGGGGCAGCCCCTCCGGTTCGAAGCTCAGCAGAGGCCCGCCGTAGAGCACCTTGCGGTTCCGCGCCGCCCAGTTGACCCAGCGGTCGATCTGGGCGTAGCGGAAGGTGTGCTCCTTCGGCTCGATGTGCTTCCAGGGCATCGGCACGGAGAGGAAATCGAAGGTTTCCTTCAGGGCGGCAAGGTAGTCTTCGCCGCTGCTGAGCAGGTCGGTCCTGCAGCCGAAAAGCGGTGGGTTGTTGCGGGTTCCGCTGCGGCGGCGAAGGAGGATTTCTCCGTGGAACAACGCCATTTTCTCGCCGAGGATGATGGCATTGGCCAGGGCCCGATCGGCGATCCGGGCAGCCCGGCCGGGGTCGCTGGTGTTCAGGGCGTCCACGAACTGGCTGCGGACGGTGTGGAGGTCTTCGTTCAGCGGGGCCGCGTCGCGGTAGTCGAACAGTCCCCAGTCCTCGCGTTTCTGGACCAGCCGCCCGAGCCGATGGCGGGCCAGTTCCAGGTTGAGGTTGTACGGTTCCTTGCGTTCGGGCAGACGGGGCGTGTTGAGCAGGAACTCCCCGGCAGTGCCGCTGGACCACTTCATCGCCAGTCCGCAGGCACCGGGCACCCGTTTCAGGCACGTGATCGATCCATCCTGTACGGCAAGGTCCGCACGGACGGGGATCGTGTCCTGCCCGAAGACGTACCCTCCACCCAGATCGATCTGCCTGGCTGGCTGACCGTCGTTGTAAACCTCGAATCGCAGCATCCAGCCCCTCTGGATAAAGGTATAAAGTATGGAACACTGGGGCGTCGCCGCATTGCGGTCGCGCTTGTCAGATATCTGTTCTACTGCGTCCGGCGCCGCATCGCCAGGCCGGCAAGGCGTCCGGGGCCTTCATTATAGACAACCCCCCGAGATACGCAATGGTTTCGGACCTCCTGATACTGTCAACAATTGTGTGTAAGTTCGATTTTATGCCATCGGAGCAGTTGTC
>JBKHHU010000197.1:0-6181 GCA_046539045.1 Phycisphaerae bacterium | reverse complement strand
CTGCCGCCGGCCCCGTAGGGGTTCGAGCAAGCAGCCACGGTCGCCAGAGCCTGGCCGAGCTTTTCTGCCTGCATTGGTGAATCTGCGTTCATCTGCGCTGATCTGTGGTTAAGCAACCACGGAGGTCACAGAGTTCACAGAGTCTTTCCACGCTTCCTTCTTAATCACGAAGACCGCCAAGGCCACGAAGATCGCGAAGAACAGCCTGAGTTTTGTGGTTTACCCTAAGGCGGCTTTTTGCCCGGCGCTGCCTTCACCCAAGCGGATGACAGCAAGAAACCTTCATGGTCTTTGTGGTCTTCGAGCCCTTTGTGACTTAAGAAACTCGGTGCTCTCGGTGTCCTCTGTGGCCAGGCACAACTCACAGATCCGCTGCATCTCCTGCATCCCTGCCAAGTCTCCGGACCCACCATGTATCATACGGCGGACCTTACCGGTGCTGATCACTTCTTCAGCGGTTTGTGAGGGATCGTTCCGAGTTCGCCGACGGTGTCGCTGTTCAGGAGCACGTGCGTCTTGCCGTCGCGTTTGATGACGGCCTGTCCGCCGGCGTTGTCGGCCGGGTCGGTGGCGAGGTAGATCTCCTCGCTCTGGTCACCGAGCGTCACGCGGACGCCTTTCCCGCCGGCGAGCTTCTCGATGGTCGGCTGCTGCGATCCGCGCTTGTAGGGGTACAGCATCCAGGTAATCGGCTCTGCCGGGGCGGTCTGCACCCGCAGCCAGACCTGGTACTCGCCCGGCGTCCAGCGTCCGGTCCAGAAGGGCGGCACGATCAGGGCCTTACCATCGGTCTCCTTGATGCGTTTGGCCCATTCGGCGTCGGATGCATGCTCCTTCTCTTCACCGATCGGCAGGCAATCGGCGTCGCTGTCAGCCATCATCTTTCTCAGCCGGGAGGTCCACTGGTCCATCGTCTCGCCCGGCTTGATCGCGTAGGCGAACCCGCCCCCGCCGTGCCCGGCAGCATAGTAATAGCTGCGCTGCTGGATCTGCGTCTTTGCCGGCGTGAGGACCTTGACGATCATGTCCTTGTCCAGCTGGCCGTCCAGCTTCACGGTGTTCCCGTCGATCTTCGCGTCGCGGGCCAGCAGGTGCACGTTCAGCTGTTGCGGCTCGCTGCCGGTGGTCTCCTCCCGCAGGACGAGGTAATCGCTGAGCTTGCTGCCGGCGGGGTGCTTGACCATCACCAGGAACCGCCGGTGCGTGATCGGGTCGACCTTCCGGGACGGATACCCGCGAGAGAATTCGTGATCGTGCGGGTCGATCGGCCTCATGCTCAGATGTTCGCCGGTCCGCTCTGCGACCACGGCATCCCCGGCGGGGCTGCTGCCGAACGCCCCGACATGCGCCGTGCCCCAGATCTGCTCGTGGGCGTTGACCTGCTCGTTGCGGGCGTTGTGCTTGACGGGGCCTTCCTTCCCGAAGGTCATGGAATTGTGCAACGCCGCGTGGTCCGCCCGCGGGTGATACGAGCAGTTGTAATCCAGCGAGATCGGCGTGTTGCCCGCGTAGTAGTGGTACGCCAGTTCGTCATTGTGGTAATGCCCGCGGGCGGGGCCCGCCTTGATGCTGCAGAACGTCTCGCGATCGGTCCCGTATCCGCTCCGCAGGATCGCGCCGAATCCGTAGAACTGCTCGCTGGAGAAGTCCATCTTCTCCGGGCTCATCGGCTGGATTGTCGGATCCATATCGATCAGCGCCTGCTTGAGTCCTCCGCCGGAGTAGCCCATGTCCCTGAGCATCTGCCACGTGCCGGCCATCTCCGAAGCGAACGTGGGGTCCTTCTTCGCGTAGAACGCTGCCAGCTTGCCGAACCCGCTCTTCATCCCGCTGGTCCAGCGGTGGGTGTCGCCGTGCGGGGCCTCGTGGCGGAACCCGATCCGTGCATCGATCGGGGTGAGCAGCTTGCGGTGCCAGATGCCCGTCTTCTTCGTCAGCGGATTGTCCGCGACCGGGTTGCCGTACCCGACATTCTGGAAGATCTTGGCGATCTTCTGCTGCAGGCTGAACGAGTACCCGCTGTATCCGGGGCACTCCCAGCCGACCCCGTCGGGGGCGAAGAGCACCTTGTCCAGGTCCTCCTGGAAATTGCTGTAGCCGAAATCGAGCCATTCCTTCGCGTGCGGGTGGTCCAGCATCGCCGCGGCTACGTAGACAGCCACCATGTACTTGTCGGTGTGGAAGTTGGGGTTGCCCGGGCTCCATCCGTTGTGCCATCCCGGCCATTGGTCCAGATCGCTGTGAATGTAACCCATCGCCGCGAACCACGCGTCGCCTTGCGGCTTGCCCCCGGCGTAGAGGTCGACTTCGCCGACGCCCTTGATGCGCCGCGTCGGGCTGCCGGTCGGGTTGAGGAAGTCATCCTGGTACCGCCGCCAGATCCACAGATCTGCCTTGGGCAGCCCGCCTGCCTTGCCTTCTCCGCTGACGATCAGCTTGAGAATGCGGGCATCGTCGGAATTCAACCGGCGTTCGATCCGGCGGATCTGCTTCTTGAGCATGTCGGCCTCTTCCTTCGCTGCCGCCTTCTGCTTCTCCGAGGCGTCGTTGCTCTTGGCCAGCTTCAGGGCGGCTTTCCGCTTGGTCTCCAGATCGTTCTTCCGGGTCTGCATGCGGGTCAGCTCGGCCATCCTGTTCCGCATGATCCGCTTGGCGGGGCTGTCTTTCTCGGATTCGTACTGTTTGCGGAGTTTGTTGAGCTTCTCGCGGGTGACGAGGATGTGCGGGCCTGCCTTGGACTCGTCCCGCTCCCAGCGGAGGATGTACTTGTTCATCTGGGCCGGGAGGGTCCAGTCGGTGTGGCGACGGACGAGGCTGTTGGCCTTGCCCGTGCTGTCGAACCAGCGACGCGGGCCGACGCAGATCGCGTAACTCCGCTGGCCGTAGGGGAGTTGGTTCGTCCCGTTTCGCATGGGCAGTTCAACGTATCCGTGGGTTTTCCCCTCGGCGTAGCAGTGGAGCGTCTGCCCGCCGGGGTTGACCCATTTGCTGGCGAAGGTCGCGTAAACGCCCACGGCGGGGTTGTCGGGGGAGTAGTTGTCGGCGGCCTTCTCTATGGCCTCGCCTTTGCGATTGGTCTTCGGGCCGGTTCCGCCGCTGGTGAGGAAGAAGTCCTGCGAGCCTGCACCTCCCTGGTGCCATCGCGGCCGGAGGTTGGCGAACGGGCGACCGGCCTGGGCTTCCCGCTCTTCGGCAGGGACGATCCGCAGGCTGGTGTTCCCGCCGAAGCGATCGTACTCGAACCAGCGGACCCACATGGCGGTATCGACCGGCATGTGCCCTGCCGGCGATGGCATTCCCTGCAGCGCCTTCTCTGCTTTCTTTTCTACGGGCTTGCCCCAGTGGAGTGTCTGGTGAGCGTCGCCTGCGAAGCGGTACCGCTCGTTGATGTCGATGAACGGGTCGTCGGCGATGAAACGGACGACGGCGGTGTAGCTGTTCTTTTCCAGTGGCAGCTTTTCTTTCGGCAGCGTGTTGGGCGGGTACTTGTGCGTCTGCTTACCGAGCGTCATGGGCAGGGCCTGAGCCGTCTCGTCGGTTTCGGTATCGGCGAAGGTATAGGTGATCTTCACGTCGATGAACGCCGGCCCAGCCTGCAGCACCTCGGTCCGGGCTCCGGTGACCATTGCCTCTCCGCTGAACCACGCCTTGCCGTCCCAGTTCTTCGCGCCCGAGGGTTTCATCCCGGCGATCCAATGGGAGACGTGCTTGAGGGGCAACGGCTTGTCGAAGCCGCCGGTGAACTTACGGACGCGGAAGCGGTAGATTCCGTTGTCGATCACCAACAGGTCGCCCTCCTCCTTCAGTGTCAGCGGGCTCTCGGTGGAGCCCCGGACAATCTTCGCCTGGATCCGCTTCATGTCCTCTTTGGACGCTTTCTTTCCGTCGGTTTTCAGCATGCCTTTGGCGATGGTCGCGACGAACCAGGCCCGGTCGATCTTCTTGCCGTTCTCGGTGACGGTCTCGATCTGAACCGGGCGGGTGAGCGTGCCGACCTTGACGACGTAGGAAGCATCATCCTCGAACGTCCCCGCCGGGAAGTCGGTGTACGTCAGGTCCATCGGCCAGGAGAGACCCAGCTCGTTGCGGATGACGAATGTGTGGGCATCGTCGGCCGGCGCGGGGCAAGTCAGTAAAAGGGCGATCAGGAGGGGCAGACACCAATGGAAGCGTTTCATGGTTGACCTCGATTTGCAGAGATACGGATTCCGATGCGGCGGAGACATCTCCGGCATGTTACGAGTATCGTAACGATCCGCGGGCAAAAGCGTACCGTGAAATTGCAGAACCGCTCGCGCCGGCAGCGGGTTATACTGACAAGGAAGGCCCGAATTGCGGGTCTGCAGGTCCGTTGCTGTTCTTTGAGGATGAATCAGAAATGAAACTCGCCCCCATCGCCGTGCTGTCCGCTGTGTTGCTCTCCACCGCGGTTTCCCTGGCGGAAGAGGTTTCTCACCCGCGGCTGTTCCTGACCGAAAAGAAGGTTCAGTCCCTCCGCAAGGCCATTGAAGTGAAAGGCTCGCATCACCAGCGGGCGTATGCGGCGCTGAAGGCCCGCGTCGACGGGCATATCGCCGAAAAGGACATGTACGGCGGGAGCAAGTACTGGCCGTCGTATGTCGCTCGCGAGGCGGCGCTGCTGAGCGTGATCGGACCGGAGAAGGACCGCAAGAAGTACGCGACACTCGCCTGCGACGTCTGGCGGTACGTGTATGGCAAGGGGCACAAGGTCTCCCCGGTTCGCGGAAGCGGGCTGGCCAAGGGCATGATGAGCCTGGGGCTCGGCCTGAGCTACGACTGGTGCTACAACACCTGGACCGATGAGCAGCGGGAGTATGTTCAGAAGAAGGTCGATGAGGCACTGAAGGCCTGGCCGGGCGCGCGGCATCCGAACGTGTCCGGGAAGATGGTCTCCAACTGGGCTGCGGTCATGCGCGGTGGGGAAATGGTCCTGCGACTCGCTGCCGGGGCCGACACCGACGACAAACGCTACAAGAAGATCCGCTACGATCTGATGATGCACTCGATCAACGCCTTCGGCAGCCTCGGCATGACCCAGGAGGGGCTCGGTTATACCGAGTATCCCGGTGGGTTCCTGATGCCCGCCGCCTACGCAGCCGCCCAGTTGGGCGATGCGGGCGTTCTGGGCGTGCTCCGCTCAAAGCAGTCGTGGCGACTTGCGATGTACTCTCACAGTTTCATGGACCACCCGACGCGGAAGTTCCTGATGAGCGGCGTATCGCACCAGAGCAACTATGACGAAGGCTGGGCGAGCCTGCTGCTGAACCTGCCCGCCGAGGATCAGATGCCGTACTACCTCTGGTTCTATGATCGGCACATGGGCGTCAAGGGCCCGCACGCCGACGAAGAGATGTTCGATGCCAACCGGGCAGGGACGGTCTGGTCGCTGCTGTACTATCCCGTGGAGGTCAAGCCCAAGGACCCGACCGGCGTATTTCCGCAGGCCGTCGGCGACAAACGCGGATACTACTTCTTCCGCAACCGCTGGAAGGACGCCAATGACATCCAGCTGTCCCTGATGGCCGACTCGGTGCATCACCGGCGGGCGTGGGATCAGCCGGAGATCTTCGCGATCAACATTCTCGCTCACGACACGCGGTTCATCGGCGGGCCCGGTAAGAAACGCGACCAGGAACTGTACTCGACGCTGCTGATCGACGGGAAGTACAGCACGCGGGCCACCGGCAACGCGGGCGGGAAGACCAAGGACTTCACCGTTACCGAAAACGGCGGGTACGTGATTGTCGACGGGTCGGAGCATTACGGCAAGCTCGGCTGCACGTCGGCCGAGCGCCACGGGCTGGTGCATTTCACCGCCCCGGAGAAGAACACTGCCGTGTTCGCCACGCTGGATCGCGTGAAGGCGGACGAATCTCGCACATTTACGTGGCAGGCGAATCTAGGGAACGAAAGCGAAGATGGCGGAGTGAAGCTCAGCAGCGGTAGCGAAGCCGGCCGCCCGTTCTTCCTGATGAAGGGCAAGGGCGATGCGTACGTCAAGGGCTGGGTGCTCAGTCACCCCGACGCGACCATCACCGCCAAGGGCGACCCGCTCCGGATCGACGTCAAGGGTTCAAAAGCCGACCTGTGGGTGGTGATGTACATCGGTTCCGGCACGCCGCCGAAGGCGACGATCACCGGCAGCGGGCTCGGCAGCACG
>JBKHHU010000042.1:0-20947 GCA_046539045.1 Phycisphaerae bacterium | reverse complement strand
GGCAATGCCGTAGCATTGCCGATGCAGCCGGACGCAGGCAGGGGCGTTTGCAGCCAGCTGAACCGGAAAAGAGTTTTGTCACTCGCTCTAGATTGTCCGCCGCATGTGCCGGCAGGGAATCGCAGCAAGTTCTTGCGGGCGTCGGACGGTTTGCCTATGCTACCGAGGAAACTGCGAGCGAGAAAGGAATTGCAGATGCGCAAGGAATCATTCGAGTTCCTCAAGGAACTTTTGACGGTCCCCGGGCCGAGTGGGTTTGAAGCCCCCGCCCAGAAGGTGTGGTGTGAATACGCCCGCCAATTCGCCGATGAGGTAACCACCGACGCCTACGGGAACGCGGTAGCGGTGTTGAATCCGGGCCACGGCCCGAAGATCCTCCTCGACGCCCATATGGACGAGATCGCCCTGATGGTGAAGTACATTGACGAAAAGGGCTTCATATATTTCCAGCGGATCGGCGGTGTCGATCCGGCGCTGGTGCGTAACAAGCGCGTCAACATTCACACGGACAACGGAACGGTCCGGGGCGTGATCGGTGCCACGGCCATCCACTTGCAGGACCGCAGCAAGGGCGAGCAGAAGAAGGTCCCGAAGATGCACGAGATCTTCATCGACGTCGGGGCTGCCGACGGTGAAGCGGCGAAGGAACTGGTCAGTGTAGGCGATCCGATCACCTTCGACGATGAATTCGAGATGCTCAACGACAACATTGGCGTAGCCCGGATGTTCGATAACCGCGGCGGGTGCTGGACGGTCATCGAAGCTCTGCGCATTGCCAAAGAAGCGGGTCTGGAATGCTCGCTGTACGCCTGCAGCAGCATCCAGGAAGAGACCGGCCTGAACGGGGCCCAGATGCAGGCCGTGGCGGTTCAGCCGGATGCTGCCATCGCCGTGGACGTTACCCATGCCACCGATACGCCCGGAATTTCCATGCAGCAGCACGGTGAGGTCTTCCTGGGCAAAGGCCCCACCGTCAGTCTCGGAAGAGAGAATCATCCGGGCCTGACCGCGCGGGTCCGGGAGATCGCGAAGCAGAAGGAAGTTGATCTGCAGTTGGAAACGTTCAGCATCACCGGCGGGACCGACGCCTACGCGTATTGGACCAAGAACGGCGGCGTTCCGAGCATGATCGTGAGCATTCCGAACCGGTACATGCACTCGTGCGTGGAGATGGTGGACCTCCGCGACCTGCAGGCCACCGCGGATCTGCTGGCGGGGCTCGTCTCTGACATCAAGAAAGATGAGACTTTCGCGGTGAAGGTGTAGACACACCGCCAACGGTTTGCCGCCTTAGAAAAAGCGGCGTCTCCCGATGGAGGCGCCGCTTTCTGTCTGCCGGTGCAGGCCGGATTCAGGACCGCGTTCGGAGGATGTTCAGGAACGTGCGTTCTGCGGGACTGGGGGCTTTACCACGACGCCTGAGAATGCCGACCGGTCTCTTCCAGGCCGTGGGATCGGCGAACTTCGCGCACACCAGGTCACCGTAGGAGACCTCTTTCTGAATATTCTCATACGGCAGGATCGAGATGCCCGCCTCCACCTCAACCGCCCTCTTCAGCAATTCGATATTGTCAAACTCCATCGCGATCTCGACGGTCACGTGCTCATTCTTCAGAAGTTTGTCAATGAAGCGGCGAGTGGGAATGTTGGCTTCGAACGCAACGAACCGCTCCCCCTGAAGGTCTGCCGGCTCGATCGTCTTCTTCCTGGCCAACGGGTGAGACGGCGCACATGCCAGCACCATCTCCTCACTGGACAGATTGATCACCTCGATTGAACGGTGCTTCTCCGGACAGGCAACCACACCCAGATCCATCTCTCCACTGATCACGGAAGCATAGATGCGATTCCACCGGGTGTACTCCACATGCAGGTTGACTTCGGGATTGCCTTGGAGGAACTCGCGGACAATCGGCTCGAGCAGGTAGAACCCGACAGAGTAAATCGTTCCCACCCTCAGAACACCTCTGACGGCATCGGCAGCAGAGCGGACTTCTCCCAACAACTGCTCATAACGTCGTAGTACTTCCCGCGCCCCCCGATAGAAGGCTTTGCCCGCTTCCGTAGGCGCCACGAGACCGCCGCCCCGGCTGATCAATTGTGTGGAAAGGTCCCGCTCCAACTTCGCCAACTGCTGCGAAACCGCCGACTGAGAGATGTAGTTCGCTTCGGCTGCCTTGGAAAAACTCCCGGTGTCCACCAGATCACAGAAAGTTTTCATCACGTCAAGATTCATTCCCTGCCCTCGCTGCTCAAATCAGTCGCGATTATCCAATCGACCCTCATGTTAGAACATCTAATGCCTATTGGCGAGGTATTTCTGCCATTAACGCTTGAAAAAGGCAGAAATTGGCCCCGCTTTGAAGCAAACCTAATAGGTCTATTAGGTGAGCTGATTTCGCGTTCACGAGCATGTCCGCCAAAGGGCAGGCGTTTTCCCCATGGGCGCATGTAAAAGGCCCGGACTGTTCATCCGAGCCTTTACTGCGGCCGAGTGGATTCGAACCACCACGCCCCGAAGGGCACAGGCACCTGAAGCCTGCGCGTCTGCCAATTCCGCCACGGCCGCCTGCCGCTTGAGTGCGGAACGAATACTTTAGCCAGTGAAAACCAAAAGTCAATGCTCTCTGCGAAGAAAAGCGGGATACTTCCCCCTCCATTCGCATACTATTTTAACGAATTGATTCCAAACAACCTAGAGCCGCATGAAAGGGAATGACCAATGGAAATGAAGACGAAATATATGGGTTTGGAACTCAGCAGTCCGCTGGTTCCGTCATCGTCTCCGTTGAGTGAAGATATCGACGTTGTCAAACGCATGGAGGATTCCGGTGCCGGTGCTGTGGTGCTGTGGTCCCTCTTTGAGGAACAGATCGCACATGACGCTGCGGAACTGGACCATTACCTGCACTACGGTGCCGAGCGCTTCGCCGAATCGCTCACCTACTTCCCCGAAGAACCGGAATACCACCTCGGTCCGGAGAAATACCTCGACCACATCCGCAAGACCAAGGAAGCGGTCGATATCCCGGTCATCGCGTCCCTCAACGGCGTCTCCGCCGGTGGGTGGACCGAGTATGCCCAGAAGATGGAGCAGGCCGGTGCCGACGCACTTGAACTGAACGTGTACTACATTCCCACCAACCCGGATCTGCCCGGCGAGCACGTCGAGAAGGTCCATATGATGATTCTGGAGACGGTGAAATCCAGTGTCTCCATCCCCGTGGCGATGAAGCTTTCGCCCTACTTCTCCAGCACCGCGAAGATGCTGAAGAAGCTCGACGATGGCGGAGCCGATGCGCTGGTGTTGTTCAACCGGTTCTATCAGCCGGACATCGACGTGGAGAACCTCGAAGTCAAGCCGAGTCTGTCGCTCAGCAGTCCGTTTGAGATGCGCCTGCCGTTGCGTTGGATCGCGATCATGCGCGGGCAGGTCAAGGCCTCGCTGGCGGCCACCTCGGGGATTTACACTGCCGAAGATGTGGCCAAAGTCATCCTGGCTGGAGCCGACGTGGCGATGATGTGCTCGGCCCTCCTGCGGAACGGCGTGACGTACATGTCGAAGGTTCTGGACGAACTCAAGGAAATCATGGACCGCAGGGAATACGAGTCGATCGAGCAGATGAAGGGCGTCATGAGCCAGCAGAAGGTGGCAGAACCCGGTGCCTTCGAGCGGGCCAACTACATGAAGACCCTCCAGAGCTATCGCCGGACCAGCACCATGGAATAGTCGCTGGAATTTACCGGGAATTGAACGGGTTGGGCCGAGCGGCTCAACCCGCTTTCTTGCGCGACTTGCCGGACCGGTCCCGGAACTCGCTCGGCATCTCGAAATGCTCCTCATCGCCGCCTGCCGACGAAGTCGATCCGACGAATCGCTTCTGGCCCCACTCCATCCACAAGACCTGCATCTTCTCGGCCGTGGTCCCACAGGCGGCCAGAGCCTTCAGCGGGTCGTCGGTGCGACGTAACGTCTGTATGATTTTCGGCAGCCACTGCGGGCGCTGCTCCAGGAGGAACGCCATGACGCTGGCGAGCTGGGCGTAGTCCCGTCCGCTCACCCGCCGCGCCAACAGTTGCTTGAGGGGCAGAAAATGAGCATCCGGAGTTCCGATCTTCTGGGCGAACCATTTCGCATAGTTGTCCCGGTTCAGCGAACCCGGATAGACGCACAACTGCAGGTAGTTTGCCAGCCCTTCCTGGAGCCAACTGTGCTGCGCATGACCGCTACGGATACCCAAATGCACTGTGGCCAGTGCGTGGACCGCTTCGTGCAGATACACAGGCCTGTCGGCCCCGAACCGCCAGTCGTAACTGGACGCAGCAATGGACTGCACCGTATAGCCGCCGGATTTCGGCGGGACTACGTGCGCCCGCCAGGCTTCGCCCACGCGTCCCCAAAACCCCCGATACTCTTCGGCGTCGCGGAAAATCAGAAGCGCCGCGTACTGCCCCTTCTCGGCCTTGCTTGCCGCATCACCGCCGATCCGCATCAACCATTTGCGTATCCGCAGCATGTCCGCGTGCCGGGCTTTGACATCGTCGGGCGAGAAATGCTCCGTTACGGACGTCGCCACAAGAAGCCCGTCAGACGACACGGAACGTGTTTCATCGCGGCCGAAAGCGACTTCTTCCAGCCACTCCGGTGAGGCCCAGGCGGAGTCCGGAGCCATCCCGGCAACGAGCCCGAGCCGCCCGATATGCACCTCATCCGCTTCGCTTTCCACGCGCAGCGCAATGCGCCGGATGTCCCGCCACCGCCCCACCGTCGAGTTGCCCCATCGCCACAGCGCCAGCGGGAAATCCAGTTCGGTCCAGATCCCGCCCTGGTCAAAGGTGAACACCCGCTGGAACAACACCTGATCGTCTTCATTCACCGCCAGCCAGCGGAGCGTGACCGCCCTTCCCCGGGATTTCACGCGCAGCGGCATTGAAAGCGAACGCGAACTCAGAAGGTCGGCAGAGTCCCGGATCGGAAACACCACGTACCGCCGCTTCCCGCTCATGTCCGAAAGCCTCAGGTAGCCCGGCAATTCTCGCGACGAACCTGCCTTCACGAACTGAGCCTTCATCCCCACGGCCTTGATCTTCTGCGGAAGCGAAGAATCAAACGGGATCAATGGAGCGGTCTTCTGCTCTGCGGAAGCGGCCGAGACCGCCATGCCGAGAAGCAGAATGGCGCCGAACCAGCGGACTGTCCTGATCGAAGAGTTGTTCATTTTTGCCTTCCGGTAGCTTTCACACGAGACGAACCGGTCAAAGGACACAGTCTATCACACCCACGACGGAGGCACCAAAACCGAACCCTCCGCACATGCTGACACTGGGACTGGTTTTCGGGCGGGCCTTGAAGTAAACTTCTGCCATGATCATCACGATAGACGGCCCCGCGGGTTCGGGCAAAAGCACCGCCGCCCGCCGGCTGGCAAAAAAGCTGGAGATCGCGTTCCTCGATACCGGCGCAACCTACCGCGCCGTGACGCTCAAGGCGCTGGGCGAGGGGACCGATCTGCATGATCCGCAGGCCATGGCAAGCATCGCCCGAGAGGCACACATCACCATGATGCCTGAAGGCGAAGAAGTGCGCGTCTTGCTGGACAACCACGACGTCAGCGAGGAGATCCGCAGCGCCCGGATCACCGAACACACCCGGTATGCCGCAACCTATCCGGAAGTGCGAGAGGTCCTGGTTGAGTTGCAGCGGAAGCTAGGCCGACAGTTGGGCGAGTTCGTAACCGAAGGGCGAGATCAGGGGTCGGTGGTCTTTCCCGACGCCGATGTGAAGTTCTACCTGGACGCTTCTCCCGAGGTCCGTGCTCAACGCCGACTGGACGAAATGCATGAACGCGGCGAGGATGAGCAATTCGAAGCAGTGTTGGAAGCGATCAAGGAACGGGACCATCGCGATATGACCCGGGAAGTTGGACCGCTCCGCCAAGCCGACGACGCCATCGTGGTCGACACTTCGCAGAAGAACATCGACGAAGTCGTCGCTGAACTGCTGAGACTCGTGCGGGAGAAAAGCTAGTGCCCCGCAGCCATCTGAACCCGGACCTCCGGTCGTCCCGGTACGAAGCCGACATCCAGGAGGCGTCACTGTACTACCGATTCATGCGGATGCTGACTCGTATATCGCTGGTCAGCCTCTGGCGGATTCGGGCGTTTGAGCGGCATCACGAACCCTCCGACGGTGGAGTTCTATACATCTGCAACCATCAGAGCTTCCTGGACCCGATGCTCATGGGGATGGCGTTGTCTCGCCCGATGAATTACATGGCCAGGGACACGCTCTTCAAACAGCCGGTATTCAAGAAACTCATCGAATCGCTCAACGCCTTCCCCGTCCGCCGCGGAACCGCCGATACCCGGGCCCTGAAAGAGGCTACCCGCCGGTTGAGAAAGGGACGCCAGGTTGTCCTCTTCGCTGAAGGAACACGAACGCCGGACGGCCGGATCCAACCGTTCCTGCCCGGAGTCGCTTTCCTGGCCCAGCGGGCGGCCAAGTGGTCCGTTCCGGTGCTGATCGAGGGGGCCTATGAGGCCTGGCCTCGCAACAACAAGCTGCCTAGGCCAGGCGGGCACATTATTGTTCAGTACGGGAAACCCATACCACAGGAAACCGCCCGAAAAATGGGCGCCCAGGACTTCGTCGACTCCGTCCGCAAAGAGATCATCGATATTCAAACCGAGGTGCGCACCCGGCTGGGCAAGGAACCGTTCGACTATTCCCGGCGCTGAGTCAAACCCGCAGCAATATGCCGGCCCCCATCGCGTTGTGCCCTGCGGGTGGAAACCCGGATTGGAGTTCTCATGAGAAGATCACTGTATCTCCGCGCGCTGCTGTGTCTGCTATGGGCGGGCCTCCCGGCAGCTTCGCCCACGCCGGTAACCCCAACGACCGCACCGGCGACCCAGCCGACGGAAGAAGAGCGTTTTCTGTCCATGGTGACGAAACTCGCGTCACCGGAATTCGAGGGGCGTGGATCTCAAACCAAGGGGCTACAGCTGGCTGAGAAGTATCTCGTCGAGCAGTATCGCCGGGCGGATCTGAAACCGGCCTTCGGCAAGCAGTATACGCAGTCTTTCCCCATTTCAGCAGGACTGAAAGTCACCGAACAGAAGTTCGCGGTCCATCCCGACTCCGGCGGAAAACCCGTTCAACTGAAACCGGGCAAAACCTTCAACATCATGGGCGCGGGCGGCACGGGAGCCGTTTCTGAAACCGAAGCCGTCTTTGTCGGCTACAGCATCATCGCACCGGACCGGGACCACCGCAGCTACGATGAATCGAGTCAGGAAACGCTGAAAGGCAAGGTCGCCGTGATGTTCCGCTACGAACCGCACAGCAGCAAAGGTCACAGCCTCTGGACTCGACGGAAGCCATGGAGTGCGGCAGCCGCTCTGAACAGCAAACTCGCTTTGGCTAAGAAAAATGGTGCCGTCGCAGCGATCGTCGTCAATCCGCCCGCCGTGGGCAAGGGACGCCCGTCCAGTCCCGCCAGTACCTATCGGCCGGGCCTGAAGAACATGCCAGTGCTCAACATTACCTCCGATGGTTTCGAGAAAATCCTCCAGGCCGCCGGAGCCGATTCTCCCGAAGGTAAACACCGTGAACTGCTGGGCAAAGCCAATGCCGGCAAGCCTTGCGTCATCCCGCTCGGGGTAAAGATCTCTGCCGGGGCCGAGTTCAAACCGGTACAAAAGGAGGTCAGAAACGTCGCTGCTGTGCTGCCGGGCGCCGGGGAGCTGGCCGAGGAAGTCATTGTCCTCGGGGGGCATTACGATCACCTGGGCTACGGATTCGGCGTCAGCGAGAAACGGGCTCGGTACTACCCGGGCGCCGACGACAACGCCTCGGGGGCTGCCGGCGTGGTCTTCGTGGCCCGCAGGATGCGGAAATGGGCGAACTCGGCAAAGGCCCCGACCAACCGCAGGACGATCCTTTTCGTCAACTTTGCGGCAGAAGAGATCGGCCTGCTGGGATCTGCACATTTTGTCGAGCAGTTTGAGGAGACCGGCTTTAAGCTGGACCAGCTCGTGGCGATGATCAACCTTGACATGATCGGCCGAGTCCGAAACGACCAGATCACCGCCTGGGGAGCAGACAGCGCCGACTGCTGGCGGCCCATGCTGGAAAACCTGAAAGAAGAGACTGCACTGAAATTGCTCCCGGGCGGGTCGGGACTGGGCCCCAGCGATCAACTGAGCTTTTACCGGCGGAAAATCCCCGTGCTGTTCTTCAACAACGGGCTGCATTCCGACCTGCACAAACCGACCGATACGCCCGACAAGATCAATGCCGCTGCGGCCGTCGAGGTAATCGATCTGGTGAGCGCGTTGATGCAGAAACTATCGGTGCGCAGCAAGCCGGTGGTGTACCGGACGCCCGAGGGCAAGTCCGAAAAGGTCACTCTGGGCGTCGTTCCGGAAATGGAACATACCGGCAAGGGTTCCCGGATCAAATCGGTCCAGCCGGGATCGGCAGCGGACAAGGCCGGGCTCAAAGCCGGCGACATCGTCACGCAATGGAATGACGTGCCGATCATCAACGTCATTTCGCTGATCCAGCAGATCCGCTCTGCGCGGAAGGGGCACACGGTGAAGCTGTCGGTCCTCAGAGACGGCAAGGAACTGGCGCTGAAGGTGCGTCTGTAAAATCAGCTCGTCTGCCGGTTACTTGGCGGCCAGGCGCTTCTCGTGGGCGATCATCCGCTTTTTCAGATCCGTCCCGGCCTTTGCGTTGAAGCCGCCCATCCCGCCGTTGCTGTAGATCACCCGATGACAGGGAACCACCAGCGGGGTCGGGTTCTTGCTAAGCGCCGTCGCCACTGCTCTGGCGGCGTCGGGGTTGCCCAGTTCTTTGGCCAACTCGCCATAGCTGCGTGTCTGCCCCATGGGGATCTGCTGACAGGCACGGTAAACTTTGCCGAAAAACGCACCCGGACCCGGAAGATTGACCTGTACTTCGCTGAAGTCCACGGGTTTGGCGTTGAAAAAGGCCTGGCTCAGCTCGGCAAATCGTGCGAAAGGGGCCGGATTCCGAGCCGCGGACTGGTTCTCCCAGGCCAGCAGGTCCAGCAGATCCCTCATCTCATAGAACGGCAATTGCACGGAGAGGATTCCGGCGTCATCGGCGACGGCACCGATCGGTCCCCATGCCGTGCCCCACGCATCGTAGTATTTCGCTTTTTTGTTGGCCATGCCCAGCATCGTACGAACCCGGACCCTCTGGAGCAAGCCTGAGCTGTGGCGTATACAACAGCGGCCGACCGCTGCTCCGAACGAGCAACGATTGGCCGCCAGGGGTATTGTTCAGACCCGACTACTGGCGGATCTTCTGGGTCCTGTCGGTGTTCTGTTCGTACTGATAGATGCGAACCAGGTCGCTGATCTGCGTGAGCGCCTCTCTGCCTTCGTGCGTGTGGTCCAGTCCGACAAACTGGAAGCCCATGAGGATCTTGCCGTCCTCACCCCAGCCGAGGTGACGGAACTGGGCGTCGGCGTAGATACTCTTCACACCGGCACCGAAGCTCAGCCGGACGCCCACCACGTCGCCCTGTTCGACGACCTGCGTTGGGTCATCCCCGGCTGCGACCTGGAATCCACCGGCAGACAGGTTGGTCAGTTGCCCGGTCCAGACGGGGCTCTCTTCCTCGCCGCCGGTAGGTTCGGCGTCCTTGCCGCCCAACCAGAACGACGCCCTTGCGATCTTCCCCTCGGGTATGTCGACACGATTAAAGGCACGCCGCTGCAGACGTTGCATCTTGACCGGGAACCGCAGTACCAGCGTGGGGATCTCCAGCCCGTCGTCCATCCTCAACTGCTGCATACCGAACACGACGGCGTTGCAGATGTGCTTGTGGTGCTTGAGCTTGAAGCTGATTCCCAGGTTCTGATTCGGAGGGAACTCCCTGCTGATTCCGCCCTCGGGCTCCCCCGGGATCTCGATGAAGATCTTGTCCCGCATCATATTCAGAAAGCGGCTGCGGAGGTTGGTCCAGATGCCGTCCTCCTGAATCGATACCGTCATCGGAATGTTTTTTTCGCACGCCAGACGCAACGCGTCGTGAATCTGACGAACCTTCAATTCCTGTAGAATGGCCATTTCCTGTTTCCCTGGAATTCGAGCCTCAGTTGGGTTCTTTTCTCCTTGGCAATCGTCGGACGGAATGAGCCCGGCCTTAAATACCGTTACAGAAAGTGCTCAAACATTTCACGCCCACGCCGGCGGCGCTTACAGGGCCCCGGCAGGGATCGCCGCAAGGTAAGATAGGAAACAGATGCGGGTCGTGACGAATCGGCGTGAAAAACTCTCAGGCAGCCTGTTCCGAGTCGGACTCCAGCCCCAGGTCCTCCTCGATTTTCTTGCGTTTGGGCAGACGGACTTCCCGAATGGCCACGATCGCCCCGGGCAGGGACCAGAACATGGGGATCAAGCGAGCCAGCATCGCCAACGCCAGAACCTTGCTCGCGTTGGCTCCGCTGAAGTAGCCCTGGTACAGCCCCTCCACCCAACCGACTCCACCGGGACTGATCGGAACCGCCCCAAGGATGTAGATCAGAGGCACGTAGATGAAGTAGTGAAACCAGCTTACCGCCTTGATGTGCAGACTGAATCCGATCATCATGACTGCACCGATGAAGAACAGATGGGCGACGAACGTGATCAACACAGCCGTCAGGAGGTATTTGATTCTTTTGCGGTACAACGCAGCGGCCTCGCCTGCCTTGCGCAACTGCCGAGCGATGGGCAGACGGCTGTAGAACTTCTCGAAACGGAGCCACCGTCGAAGCCGCCTGCTGAGCAGCAACAGCAGCGCTGTGACGACGATGGCGGTGACCACCGCTGTCGTCACCGCCGGCCAGAACATCGATTCCAGCGGCGCCATGCCCGTCAGGAGCACGATCGTGATCATGATCGCAGCCAGGAGTGTCATCTCCGTCAGACCGAGAACGCGATCGGTAAAGATGCTGATCATGGCCGCCTCCTTACGGTTGGTCCGCTGAGCGGCACACCAGGCTTTCACCACGTCTCCACCAACGGTTCCCGGGACGATGTAGTTGAAAAACTGCCCAAGGAAGGTGAGCTTGACCACCTCCCAGAGCGGAAGGCGGATTCGTTGAAGTCGCAGCAGGAACCACCAGCGCACTGACGTCACCAGCACGGTCATCAGGAAACCGACCACCGCCAGCGACAGCAACAGAGCGCTGATGTCGGCAAGGCTCTGTATGAATCCCGGCCATTCGTAACGCATCCTTGGAGGAGCCTGCGTCGCCCTTTCCCCATCATCCCGCCTGATCGATACCAGATGGTCGTCGTCAGCCGGAATCGTTCGCTCGGTCCTGTCCCAGATCGGCCCGGACGCCACCCGGTAGGACTCGACCCTGCCGTCGCTCTCGACGCGCTCGATGATGGTATGCCCTTCTCCATCGGATGTAACGACATACGTACTCCAGTGCACCCTTGTCAGCACCCATGCTATCAGCACGGCGGCGACGATAAACTTCAGGGTGAACAGCAGGATCTTTCTGGTTCGTTTTTTCTTCGAGCGGTCTGCGTTCACGTAATTAACCCGTCCATGGAATCGCCCGGGATTATACAGGCGTGTGAGAGCAAAGGCAAAAACCGTCCGGTGCGCCGGCTGGTCGGACGAATTAAGGACAATGCCTTACGAAATTTAGGATAGTATTGGCAGGACCGTGCCGATTGATTATGGTGGGCCCGCTGCAGAAAGTGCGGAAACGCGGGCTACGGGTGCTAAGCTGTCACGAGTCTTTCTCGTTATCTTCAAAGTGGTTTCCCAGGGATGTCCAACCAGCAAACATTGGCCGTCAGCGGCTATCATGTGGTCCAACTGCTCGGAAGCGGGGCCAGAAGCACTATTTGGCAGGTGAAGAATCGTGCCGATGGTGAGTTCGCGGCGCTGAAGCGAGTAGTGAAACGGCAGAGCACCGACCAGCGATTCCTTGAGCAGGCATTCAATGAGTACGAGATCGGCAGAGATCTCGATCACCCGAATATTCGCAGGATCTACGAACTGCGCCGCATCAAGAAGTGGTTTGCAGTCAAGGAGATCCATCTGCTGATGGAGTATTGCGAAGGCCACACGCTCCAGGACAAGCGGCCGAAGGACGTGGTCACCGCAGCCAGAATATTCGTCAAAGTGGGCGAGGCGCTGACCTACATGAACAGTCAGGGGATTGTCCATGCGGACATGAAGCCCAACAATATTGTCATCACTCCCGCTGGTGAAGTGAAGGTGATTGACCTGGGCCAAAGCTGCCCCGTCGGCACGGTCAAAAAACGCGTTCAGGGTACTCCTGACTTCATCGCACCGGAGCAGGTGCATCGTCGCCCGCTGGATTCGCGGACCGACGTATTCAACTTCGGCGCCAGTCTCTACTGGACGCTGACCGGACGCGCGATTCCGACGATTCTGCCGAAGAAGGGGGCGGTGACACTGATGGCCGAGCAGAGCCTGACACCTCCGGAGAATCACAATCCGGACGTCGGGGCTCCGCTGAGCAAACTCGTGATGGATTGCGTGGAGCCCCAACCGCCCCACCGCCCGAAATCGATGAAGGACGTGCTCGCCCGCCTGACGCTTATCACCAGGAGTCTGATCAATCAGAACGGCAACGGCACCCGACCGAAATAAGGAATAGCGTGAGCAATCCGATTGCCGACATTTTCCGACAGGCCGCCGAGAAGAACGCATCGGATCCGAGGCGGACCGGAAATACAGTCGATCTGCCGAAAGGCAAGAAGGTTCTGGTCAGCGGCGACCTGCACGGGAACCGCCGCAACCTCACAAAAATCCTCGGCCGGGCGGATCTGTCGTCCAATCCCGACCAGGTCGTCGTTTTCCAGGAGATCATCCACGGCCCGGTCGATCCCCGTGCGGGCGTCGATCGAAGCATCGAGTTGCTCCTGAGGGTCGCCCGTCTGAAGATCTCGAATCCCGAACAGGTCGTGGTGATCATGGGCAATCATGATCTCGCCCAGTTTACCGGCAATGAGATCACCAAGTCCGGAAGGGGCGTCTGCAAAGGGTTCGTTGAGGGGATTCACTATGCGATGGGCGGAGAAGACACCGACGTCGTCGACGCTGTGAACACTTTTCTGGCTTCTCTGCCGATGGCGGTGCGGTGCCCGAACGGAGTGTTTGTCTGCCACACCCTGCCGACGCCCAACCGCATGAAATTCGCCGACCCGGAGATATTCAGACGAAACTCGTCGGAGGAAGATCTCCATCGCGGCGGGCCGGTGTACGAATGGACCTGGGGAAGGAAGCACACGCCCGAGCAGGTCGAGGAGTTGGCCCAGCGGCTGGACGTGTCCTTTTTCATTCTCGGCCACAAGCACATGGATGTCGGTTACGAGTTGATCTCTCCCCGGGCGGTGAATATCGTAAGTGACCACGGGCACGGTGCGGTGGTGGAGTTCGCAACGGACCAGTCACTGGACCTGGACACTATCGAGAGTTACATCAAACCGATCGCAGCTCTCTGAGCGAGTTGCACTGAGATACCATGGAATTGAGCGGTAAGGAAAAACGTCGCTTGCGCGGGCTGGGCAGAAGCCTTTCGCCGGTTGCGACCGTCGGCAAGGCCGGTTTGTCCGAGGAATTCATTGCACAAGTCGAGGAACTTCTTGAGCAACTCGAACTGCTGAAGCTGCGGCTGCCGGCGGGACCTTCCTCCATCCGGAAAGCCCAGGCGGACGAGGTAGCCGAACGAACGCAAGCGACGCTGGTCGATCTGGTCGGCAGGATGGTCGTGCTTTACCGGCCGAAACCCCAAGCCTGATGGGATCAGCCTTGAAGCGCTTTGAATGCCCTCATTGCGGCAGCCTGCTCCGCATGAGCGACAGACATGCGGGCAAACAGGGCAAATGTCCGGGCTGCGGTGGCATCATCACGGTTCCGCAGGAAGGATTGCCTGCGGGCAGTTCTGTTGCTGCGCAGAGTCAGGAGCCGGACCCTGCTGCACCTCTGGCAGAACTGGCCGGCGCTTTGGATGAGTCTTTCGGCCGCCGGAAATCCGGTCAAGCCCCCCCGCCTCCGACTGAATCCGAGCCCGAAGAGGATGAACTGGACCTGACCTCGGCAATGCAGGAAGAGGATGAGGAAGCCAACCTTGAAACCGACATCCTCCCGGCGGATGCATTCGAGGAAACGGAACACGAGAGCGGTCGATCGCATCCTGCTGCCCCTTCCACGACCACCGAGCAGCCGGAATACCCGCCCGGGTTTGTACCCGGCAAGCGGAGTCAGCCGCTGCGTCTGGCGATGATCTTCATGCTGACGCTCGTCTCCGCCGTCGTCGCGTTGGCGGCCTTCATCGCGATCATCTACTTCCTCGGCAGATAGACGCGGATTTCAGTCGGACGGTCTGGTCGCCGGTGTCAGCGGAGACGGAACGGAGATGCCTGTGCCCGACGTGTCGTTCTCCTGCGGAACGGAGGGCACGATGACCGCTCCGGTCTTTTCCTTGGGCCGGCCAAACCGAGCCAGCTCAATTCTCTCCACCCACGATTCCACCTTTGGGTCGCCCGGCTTGGCTGCACTTGCGGTATCAATGTACTTCATCGCCTCGGCGAACTCGTCCAGGAAGTAGTAGCAACGGGCTGCTCGGAACGCCGCCTCCGGGGCTACCGGCTCATACTCGGACGCCTTGGCAAACGTTTTGGCAGCGGCCGCGTAATCCCGCATCAACGTCAGCACCTTTCCGTACTCCATCATCAGCAACCAGTTGTCGGGTTCGGAGGCGATCGCCGTCTGCAGCACTTCGGCAGCGGCGGAGTATTGCCCGAGATTCTTCTGGGCATCGGCGAGCAGTGCCTTGATCTGCACGCTATCCGGAGCAATTTTCTGTGCGCGGCTCAGCAGATCCACGGCGGATTCGAACTGGTTGTCCTGCAGGCGCAGTTGTGCCAGGGCCACGTACGGATCGGGCGCGCTGGGCTCGGCCTGAACAGCCCGCTGCAAGTACTCAGCCGCCTGGTCTTTCTGATCCTCCTGCATGAGCAACATTCCGTAGGCGGCAAGGATGCGAGCCGTCGCACCGGGGCTCTCTGCCGCAAGCTTCAGTTCCCGCTTGTACGCGGGATCGCCCTTCATCTGCAGCAGGAGGCTCCTGAGAAAGTGCCCCTTGGCCGATTCCGGAGCCTGCTGGAGGAGGGCGAGGATAGTCTTCTCGGCCTCGTCCTCCATCCCCGTCCGCAGCTGCACTTCGGCCAAGAGCGGGCGAACCGTCGCATCCTGCGGATGGCTTCGCACGTACGCCTGCATCAACGGAATGGCATCAGCAGGTCTGCCGCTTTCGATGAGTCCGCGTGCCTGGGACACGACACGATCGGCCAGTTGCGGCCGATCGGGAGTGGGCGGCGCGGGGGGCGTTTCTCCGGGCTTGGCGACGATATAGATCGTGATCCCGATCACCAGAACGGTCGCCGCGAGGAGAACCCAGACCACCGGAGAGGTCTTCTTCTGCTCGGCCGGTTTGCTCGAGGCGTGTTTACTGCTCCTGCGGGCAGGCATATTCACTGCTCTCCATTTCCTTTGCGGATCGGCCCGAGTATGGCATCGATTCCTTCTTCCACATGCTCAAACCGCATCAACGTCTCGCCCACAAGCACCGCCTTGACGCCGGCATCGGCCAGCCTGCGGACATCATCCCTCGATCTAATACCGGACTCGCTGACGACCGGGACCTGAGAGTCGGCGAACTCCTTCAGACGGATGGTGGTGTTGAGGTCGACGTTGAAGGTCGTCAGATCCCGGTTGTTGATCCCGAGCAGGCTGTACCCGGCGTGCGGGAAACCGACCATCGAACGCAGCCGGAGCAGTTCATCGGCTTCGTGGACTTCGATCAGGCACGTCATTCTCAATTCGGTGGCGAGGATCGCCAGGTCCATCAGGTCGCCCGGCTTGAGGGCCGCGGCAATCAACAGAACCGCATCGGCTCCGGCAGCGCGGGCCTGGTAGACCTGGATGGGATCAATAATGAAGTCCTTGCGGAGGATCGGCAGATCGACGGCCTGCCGGATGTCTTTCAGGAACTGAAGCGACCCCCGAAAATACTGCTCATCGGTCAGCACGCTCAAAGCATTGGCTCCGCCTTTTTCGTACGCTTGCGCGATCGCGACCGGATCGAAATCCTCGCGTATGATCCCAGCCGATGGGGAAGCCTTCTTCACCTCCGCGATCAAGTTCAGCAGACGCTTCGGTCTGGCGGTGACGGCGGAGTAGAAATTCCGCGGGCGCTCTGCCCCGTCGGCTGCCGCTTTCATCTCCTCCAGGGAAGACCGGTCGTACAGGTCGGAAACCTCTTTGCGCTTGGTTTCCAGTATCGTGTGCAATATATTCTTGGCCATACAGGAGTCTCAGTCTCTTGGCAAATAGTCTGATGGGTCACGGTAACCGCATGGGTTTCAGGATGTCAAACGCTTTGTCGCGAGGGGGAATGATACTCTTTTTCGCGTTGTTAATCACCACCGGAAAGTGTCCGGCCCAGTCACCGACCACCGTCAGCGCGTCCGACTCGGAGATCGGCGCCCAGACCCCCACTCCGGACCCCGTAGAAACCGCTGAAGAAGATCCGGGCCTGTTCGATACCGGGAAAGGCAATAGAGGGGTGTTGATTGCTACGATCGCCCTGATGGGCATCGGTCTGACAGCGGGTATCGGCTGGGCTATCTACACCTTTGTCCGCTTCAAACCGCTGAACCATAACACAGCCCCGAAGCGGGGCATGAAGGTTCCGATTGTGCTGGCGATCGGGGCTTATCTGCTGATATTCATCCAGCTGTTGGCTCTGACGGGCATCGCTTCGCAGTTTGTTCCACCTGACAGCGTCTGGATGCGGCTGGGCACGACTGTGTACCACCAGGTGCTTCTTGGGGCAGTGTCGCTGCCGATGATCGCGGGCTTCATGAACAAACCCACGCTGCCGTCATTGCTCCCGACCTCGTCTCGGAAGACCGCTGCCGACATCGGCAGGAGCTTGCTGGGGTACTTGTGCATCTGGCCGTGGACCATGCTGCTGCTGGCGGCCACGTTGTTCCTGATCAAGCAGTACAACCTGCCCGACCCGCGAACCAATGAGATGCTGCTGATGATGAAGGAAGCCTCACCGATGCAACTGACGGTGATTGCTGCCTCTGCATGCGTGCTGGCGCCGATTGCCGAAGAGATGTATTTCCGGGGCGTGCTGCAATCGGTAGCACGCGACCATCTCAAAAGCCCCTTGAGGGCGATGCTCATCGTCTCGGCAGTGTTTACCTTCGTGCATTTGCCCTTCTGGCAGGATTTCCCGTCCCTGTTCGCCCTGTCGCTTGTGATGGGCTACTGCTACGAGCGGTCGGGGCGGTTGCTGGTGCCGATCCTGATCCACGCGCTGTTCAACACCACCAGCATCATTTTCACGCTGGTCCAACTCGGTTGATCGCCGCTCAGCCTCCAGCGACCCGCTGGGCGTACTTGGCTACCGCCTCCCAGTACATCCCGCCGACGGCCAGCCTGTGCAGCCAGGCTTCCGGCAGTACGTAGTAGATGAGAATCGCGAGAATCCCGTGCGCCAGCCCGATCGTCAGCAGGTTCGGATGCCTCAGGAACAGCCGGCACCATACCAGCCCGGCTCCGAAGGTAATGCCCACCAGCGGCCAGTTGGGAGCATGCAGGAAACCAAAAACACCCGCCGCGGCCACGACGGCCATGTTGTCGCTCAGGCGGGCCTGTTTGAACCGTCGTAAGCCGAACGCCTGCAGCATGTATTGCTGGATCGGACCCCATGCAGCGTACCGGCCGATCCGGCTGGACAAGTGGTCCCAGTCCCGCCAGTGCCATCCGTCCACCGCCCATCCGACGATCATGAGACCGGCAGCCATGGCGGCGGTGGCCAATCCCACCTCGATCGCGGACGGTTTGATATTGTCCAAGCGAATTCCGCTGTCCGGCAACCAGTCACCGTGCAGGATGTTCATACCGATCGGAAACGCCAGGGCAAAGACGTAGAAGACCGGGTCGAACCAGCGGATGGTATTGTTGCTGGGCAGCAGGACGCACAGGTAGGTGGTCATCACACCGACGAAGAAAAACACTTCCGCCACGAGCATGATGCGCACCGCCAGCGGCGGGTGATCGCTCTGCAGACTCGCCGGAAGTCCGCCTTGGCTGGGGTTGTCACTCATTGAACGGCATCCATTCCGTAGTTGGGAATCTCTTCAGCGGGACTACCCGTGTAACTTGATCGCAAGCTTCGCCAGAGTCTTGCCGTACCGGGCACACTGCTCCCGAGAACGATCATCCACGTCGCCGATGGAGATCGGACCGTAATGATCGCCCGCGGGGACCCCCTGCACGGCCATCCCGTGAATCAGCATGGCCCGCAGGATGTCCATGACCGTCGTCTCGTTGCCCCCGCCGATATTGGCGCTGCTGGCAAAGGCGCCCCCGACCTTGCCCTCCAACTGTCCGTGCAGCGCAACCGACTCGTCCAGCAGCTTCTTCAGCTCTGCCGCCATCGAGCCGTAATACGTGGGAGATCCCATCACGATTGCGTCGTAATCCAGCAGGTCCTTGGCGTCGACCGAAGCGACGGGCTTGTCCTGCACTTCCATTCCCTCCACACTGCGGGCCGCATCGGCAATCAGGTCGGCCATGTGTTGGGTATGATGCGTCCGCGAGTAGTAGCAAACCAGCATGCGGGCCATGAGCTGCCTCCAGACATTTGTGTTCGGGTCTTCTCAGCCCCATTCGAGGCTACCAAAGTATTGTGCCACGTCCGGCCGCCGCTGACAAACCCTGACTCCATTTTCTCCCGACGCAGCCTCTCTCTTCACCAGCCAATAGAAGGTCCGGGGCTCCCAATCAGCGCATAAACAGACGCCCGGCTGAGCAACCGGGTGCCGGGTTCGCAACTGCTGCCGAATTTTCAGCGAGGCCCGCGAGTTGTGTCGCTACGTTCCCGCTCCGCCAAGGCAGCATCATTCTCGGCAATCATCTTGCGGAGATGCTTCAGTACTTTCTCGTCCTCGCCCTGGGCCTTGTAAATGTCCCGCAGACTCATCCGGATGCAGTTGCGCAGTCCGAGAGATTCGGTCTCCTTGAGCAGTTCTTCCAATTCCTCGGCCGTCTCCTCAGGTTTCCGCTCCACATCACGACGGAGGCCACCAACCGCGATCATCCCGGCCAGTTCCGGATCGAAGCATACGCTCTTCATCCGGTTGACGTAGCCGATGTAGCTGCCCATCCGCTCCATCATTTCCGGCCGGAACCGGTGGCCGCGACTTCGCATGCGCGGGTGAGAGAAACCGGGACGGGTGGTCGGGCGTCCGGCCGTTGAGGTGCGGTCTTGGCCCGCGCCGTTCCGTTGGGCGGTGGCGTCGGAAACAAGCAGCCCGGCAACCAGCGCCGTCAGCAGCAGTCCCAGTATGATCTTCGCTTTACGATTCGTCATAGTCATTGCTCCCTTCGTCCGAAGACGGTATCGAGAGGGTAGGTATTTCCCATTCCAGTTGATCCACATCCTCTACCGGCGAATAGAATGTCGGAACGTCCATCGTAATCTCCGCTGTCAGCGAAGGATCCAGTGATTCCATGGGAGCCGGTGCTGTCGGGGGGGTCTCCGCCACGAAGCCCGGATCGATATCCGTCGGAACGCCGAACGACAGCTCGACCGGTTCCTCCCCCGTGTCCGGCAGGTCCTGCGTCACCGTCATTTGTCTTTCTTCGGGCTGCTGCAGAACCACCGCCAGCGTGACCAGGACCGCAATCAACGCAGCAACGGCAGCGGCGCCCGCAGCCCACCGCAGGATCGCAGGCCGGCCAGAGCGGCTGGCGGGTACCTGCCATGCCCTGCCCGGGAAGGTGTGTTCATCGATTCGCTGCCGCAAAAGCGAGAGATCCCCCAGCAGCTCGTCGAATCGCTCCTCGGATTGTAGTTGACGGTCATTCATCGGTCGTGTCCAAAGCTTTTCGCAAGTTCTCCAAGGCGGCAAACGCTGCCGCCTTCACCGTTCCCTCGGCACAGCCCATCGCCTCGGCGGTTTCCTTCACGCTCATCTGTCGGAGGTATCGGCAGGTGAGAGCTTCTCTCTGCCGCGGGGGAAGCTGCTGCATGGCCTCGGCCATGCGCCCCAGCCGTTCCTCTCGCTCTGCCGTGCCGGCGGAGTCGCCCCCCGCCAGCAAGTCCGGATCGAGCCCGGAGGCCCGGATTTTGCCCAGTCGCCTGCGTTGCTCTCGCACGACATTGAGCGTGATCCCGTGCAGCCAGGAGTTGGCGTTCCCACCCTTTTTCCAGCGAGCCCGCGAACGCCAAGCCCTCATCATCGCATCCTGAACGGCCTCGGCGGCATCAGCGCGATGAAGACCGTGGGCAAGCGCGAAGCGGTACAGTCGGTCCTGCATCGCGTCGGCCAGTTGCCCGAACGCGGCAGGGTCACCCGCCGACGCACGATCCATCAACTCGCTCAGACTCATCTCCTGGGCCATGGGTTCACTCTTATTGCCGAACCAGCCGGTTGCGTTTACCGGTCCTGTAAAGTTTTTCGAGCGTACTGCCGAAAAGAATTTAGAACAAATTGTCGCGGAGGGTTGACCGTCGCGGGCAATCTTGGTTAAATAATCGCCCTGTCGCAACAAACGCGGCAGGAAGACCAGCATGGGGCTGTGGCGCAGCTGGGAGCGCGTCTGCATGGCATGCAGAAGGTCCGGGGTTCGAATCCCCGCAGCTCCACTACCGAGAAACGCCTTGAAGAGATTCAGGGCGTTTTTTTTCATGCGCCAAAGGGTTGCCCGAACCCAAAGCGGGGATTCGAACCACGGTGCAGACGATCTCCCAGAGATCGGATGCCTCTCCGGGCCGTTCGACGCCGAAGGCGCCGCGAAGCGAATCCCCGCAGCTCCACTACCGAGAAACGCCTTGAAGAGATTCAGGGCGTTTT
>JBKHHU010000041.1:0-20971 GCA_046539045.1 Phycisphaerae bacterium | reverse complement strand
TATCTGGATTACCGCACACCCGCGGAGAAGCAGGCGATACCCGAATCTCTCCGCTCGCTGGCGGAGACCAACTACGCGGTCGCTCTGAAGCTGCGGCTGCAGGGCTCGCCCGTCGCCCGACGGGTCGAAGCAGGCGGGTCCAACACGGTTCGGAACCTGCTGACGGCCGCTTTGAGAGCAATGCGCAGCAGCCAGTTACCAAACCGGGTCGACCGAAAGGTTCTCGAAGCGTTGACCATCGAGGTGGAAATCCTCGGCGAACCGACGGATACCGTTCCGGAAGATCTGCCGGAGGCGTATATCCCCGGTCTGACGGGTCTGCTGGCCAGGCGAGGCCGACGAGAGACACGGGTGCTGCCGTCCACCGGGTATATACTGGGCCTCAATGCCGACGCCGCCCGACGGATGACCATCGGTAAACTCCCGCCGTCGCGGAATGACGCATCAGCGCCGGTCCGCCTGTCGCTGCAGCAATCCCGCCACTATGCGAGCTACCCGGGCAGACCCGCGGTCTGGCTGTACCGGGGCAAGCGGTTGATGCCAATGGAGGCGATCGGCGAGAAAGAGTTGGCCCGGGCGGCCGAGGCCATCGCCGACTTCACCGTCCGCTACCAGCTCGACAGCGGGCGGTTTGCCCCGCCCGGCGACCGACCCGATCTGGTGGACCACCTCTACGCCACGTGGATCCTCGCGAGATACGCCGCAGCGCGTAAGGTGAGCGATTACAACGGCGCCATCGTCAAAGCGGTCAGCTTCGCCGCGGCGCAACGGAAAACCGGCAAGACCGGAAATGTGTACCTGTCGACCCGGCTGCCCGCCGACCAGCTTGCTGCGGCAGCGATGTACGTACTGACAGTAGAATCCGCCGACGGGATACCGCTCTCCGCCCCGGCCAAGTCGCTCGTCGAGCAGTTGCGACAGTCCATTCTCTCACGGGCGGAAGAGGAGAAGATCCACGCGCGCCTGGATGGGGCCGCAACCGCCTCTGCCGACATACGCTCAATAGCGACGGCCGCCCTGGCACTGGCAGGACAAGACGATGCGAAATACAAGAACGCTGTGCAGGTGCTGGGCAAGAGCCTCATCGACCGGATCGAGAAGGACGCCCCGGATACCGCCCAGCTGCTATGGGCGCTTCGCGTGGTGAAGTACCCGCGGCAGGCAAAGCTGCCGCAGACGGCCGACCCGCTGGCGTCGATCAGGCAGAATGCGAAACAAATGGACGAAAACGGCGGGTTTGCAGCCGCGGACGCGAGCCCGACCACTGCGAACACCGCGCATGCTGCTGTCCTTGTGCTGGACGCCTTCTTCCGGGAGGGCGAGAAGTCCCAGCCGGTCCTGATCACCGCGACCACGTCGGAGCAGATGGCCGCCCGACGGTTCTGCTATCGCATGATGTATAAACCCGGAGAAGCCGTCTTCTCCGCCGATCCGGACAGTTGGGTGGGGGCGGTCCGCACTTCGCCCGAAGCGGCGAAGATCTCGCTCTACAGTCAGGCTGCTGTTCTGGAGGCGCTTCTGGGGGTGGTGGATTAACCGGCCGCCGTACGCGACGATCTGATCAGTCTCGGTGCTGCGAGCAATGCTTTCCCATGCAGTCGGGGCAGATGCCGTATTCCGAGCTTTCCTTCAGGTGTATCCATCCCCTCCCCGGCCGGGCTGTCGGCCCGGAGCCGCAACAGCGACTACTGCAGGCGGTTTGAAAAGACGCTCTCGCCGGCGACAGATCGCGCTTGACAGGGATAGAGCGTCTATCTAGCATGATCGGCGACAGTATTCCCGATGGAAGGAATTTGGCCTCATGCGCGATCAACAGTTCCGCCTAGTCTGCCTCATCATTCCTGTTGTCACTCTCCTGACCGGTTCCGTTGCTTTTTCGCAGGCACCTCCTCTGGACATTCCCGACGAGGCCCTGAACAACAGGCTCCTGTCGGCCCACGAGGAGATGATCCGGACCCGGATCCAGCACTACGCGGACCTCATGAAAACCGCTGAGAACGAGGAAGACATTTTCCGCGGTCGACAGAACATCATTCGTGACTACAACCTGTATCAGTCGACCGCGTATCGGTTTGTCTTCGCCCGTGAGGCGGCCGAGGTTTTGACTCCCCTGCTCAAGAGTGACCCGAAGCTGCAGATCAACGCGTCGATCGTTCTGGCGAACCTCCCTCAGGTTACGATCCAGCCGGCACTGGAAGAGATGGTGACCCACCAGAACCCGGCCGTCCGCTACCTCGGATGGAAGGGCTACTCGCTGGTCCGGTCTCTGCTGCTGGCCCAGGGGCAGCGGTATCGTAAGACGATGTTCGATTCACTGACCGCTGCGGCCAAAAACGAGGATTCCCCGGTGGTTCTGCGGGCACTGATGCGGGCTCTGCGAATGCCGCAGGTGCGGCCGCAGGCTGTCGCCACGGATGTGTATGCCAATGCCCTTCAGACCTCCTTCGAGATCTATGAAGGGTTGGTCGATCGCCTCTGTCGTCAAACGATCCGCCTGAAGATCGACTGGATCGAGTCGGCAGACGCAGGCCTTGCCACACTGAACACGTACCTGTCGATCTATGACGGAAACCAGGCGATGCGCACGCGAGCGATCCAGCTCGGCGCCAACCTGGCCAAGTGCGCGTTCATTGCCTATCAGCAGAATGAGGGACAGGGGAAGGTCGCCCGGGCTGCAGAGCTTCTGCTCAAGGGTGTCGAGCGGTACATCAACCAATCCATCGACGAGGAGCGCAACACCATCAGCGGCGCACTGGACGATGAAGACGCGGCCGACTCGGTCGCGGCCGTCGGAGTGGCACTGGCCGACTGGCTCAGCGCACTACAGAAGGACCACGGCGTGAAGGAACCGTCGCAGTACAAACCTGTTGCGACTCAACCGGCAGAGACCCAACCGACCCAGCCGGCGACGAATCCAGGCAACGCGTCCTGAGCAACCTCCACCCGCACCAGTTCACGCCCCGGCCCCCCCGCTCCGGGGCGTTTCCATGCGCCGAAGGTTTTCCCTTGAAAGCTTCACAGGAAAACATCGATAATCGGCGTGGTCAGAAGCCGCCACCAGCGGTCCCTTTCGTTCGCTGCCGGAAGAGCTCCCCGGTCCGGGACCTTGACCATCCGATGGCGGATGCAATCCGCGATAAGAAATTACGTTAGGCTCACAACGATGAAATGGTTCTACGCGATATCTCTGCTCGTTGTTGCTGCGCTGGTGCTGTCGCCGCTGGTCCTCCTGCGTGAACAGTCCGTGGACATACCGGCGGGGAAAGTGGTCCTCTGGGACACCTACGGGGCGGCGGTCAAATCCATCGACCCGGCCACCTGTAGCGACACGACCTCCTCCAGCATCCAGGCCAACTTCTATGAAGGGCTCTACGCCTATCACTTCCTCATCAGGCCGCCGAAGGTCGTCCCGCAACTGGCGGCGGAGATGCCCGAAATCTCCGAAGACGGGTTGACGTATACCATCAAGCTGAAGAAAGGCGTCAAGTTCCAGCGGAACCCCTGCTTCGGGAAGCGTGTCACTGTCAATGGCAGGAATGTCTGGCCGACGCGCGAACTGAAGGCCAAGGACTTCGAACTCGCATTCAAACGCGTGGCAGACTATCACCTGCAGACCGGGCTTTCATGGGCGTTCCTCAGTGACCGCGTGGAGGGGCTGGACGATTACCGCCAGAAGACCCGCCTGTACAAGTCCGGCGACTTCAGCCGATACGATCTGAACGTGTCGGGCATCAAAGCTTTGGACGACTACACGCTGCAGATCAAGCTCACGCGGCAGTTCCCCCAGTTCATATACGTGCTGGCGATGCACGTATATGCCCCAGTCCCACGGGAGGCCGTCGACTACTGGCTGGCCGGGCTGGACCGCGACGAGGACCCGATCGAAATTGCCGATCGCGTGACGGAATTCCGCCGGCCTGAGATGGTGGTGGGCACCGGCCCGTACCTGCTGGCGGAGTGGGAGGAGAAGAACAAGATTATCCTGCGGCGCAACCCCCTGTTCCGCGACGAATACTACCCCACCGAAGGCGAGCCCGCCGACGACGAATACATCGGCGACAAGGCAGCCGGGCTGCTGGATGATGCCACCAGCAACAACGGCAAACCGGCGAAGGTCCCCTTCGTGGACGTGATCCATTACCGATTCGTGGCCGAGTCCTATTCATCCTGGATGATGTTCCTGACCAAGCGGAAGGATGCCTCAGGTATTCCGCAGGAAACATTTGACTCGGTCATCACCCCGGGCAAGGACCTCACCGACATGTGGGAAAAGCGGGGCATCTACCTCCGCAAGTACAGCCAACCGGTAATCTACTGGCTGGTGTTCAACATGGAAGACCGGGTTCTCAGCAAGAGCAAGGCGCTACGGCAGGCGATCAGCCTGGCTTACGATGTCGAGACGCACATCAGGGTGCTCTACAACGGGCGGGGCAAGGTCGCGCGCAACATCATCCCCTCCAGCATCGAAGGCAGCAAAGTCGCCAGGCCGGGGCCCTACTACAAACTGGACGTGGACCTGGCGAAAAAGAAGATCCAGCAGGCGAAGAAAGACCTCAAAGCCGCCGGGCTGCTGACTCCCGACGGAGAGATTCCCCCTCTGACGCTGCAGATGGGCGACCAGTCGGCCACGGCGAACCGGACCGCGGACTTCGCCAAAAGCCAGTTCCGAAAGATCGGACTGACGCTCAAGGTGGAATTCAACGACTGGCCGACGCTTCAGCGGAAGGTCCACAACAAGCAGGCCCAGATCTACACCATGGGCTGGCACGCCGACTATCCCGACGCCGAGAACTTCCTCCAACTGTTCTACACGCCCAATATCAAGAAGGGCACAAACAACGCCAACTACAGCAACCCGGAATTTGACAGGCTCTACGAAAAGGCGCGGGTCATGCCCCCGAGCCCGGAGCGGACGAAGCTCTACGCGAAAATGGCCAACATGATCAGTGAAGACGTGCCGGTGCTGCTGTTGAGCGAGCCGCAGAGCTTCGTGCTCTTCTACGAATGGGTGCACAACGTCAAGCCGCATCCCATCGGATACGGGTTCCTCAAGTATAGACGGATCGACGCCGAGCAGCGCAAAAAGCTCGGCGGCGGGAGGTAGTTCATGGGTCGGTTCATCCTGCGAAGGCTCTTCAACGCTGTACTCACTATTTTCGGCGTGATGTTGCTGACGTTCCTCCTGTTTCGTGTCGTCGCCGGGGACGTCTCCGCCAACTACGTCAACATCAAGGCAGGACGTGAGCAGCGGATCGAGTTTTTCGAAAGACATAAACTTGACCTGCCTCCCCTCATCAATGTCCACCGGCAACTGGCGCTGGTGGACATGACCAAACCCTCCGACCAAGAGGGCGCCGACACCGGCGTGCTCAGCATCGAGGATGTGCAGGGTTCCCAGGCCGCGGAGGTCCTCTGGCTGAGGCTCAAGCCCATCGAGGACCGGCAAGAGTTTCCTACCATCGTCGGAAGCTATGTCGCTGGGCTCGATCGAGAAACACCCATCAGCGACATGGTGGAAACGCGAGAGGTCGTTGACCCCGTCACCGGGCACAGCGTAGACAGGCCCCGACCGCTGGTTTCGAAGACCGCCCTCGCCGTGCTGACAAAGGAAAAAGCTGCCGCGGAGGCCGAACCGGAGGCCGGACCGACCACACAGACAGCGACGGCGCCCGCCACGCAGCCGGCGGGAACGGAGACAACCGCCCCGGCAGCGACCGAACCGGCGACCCGCAATAGCGAGCAGCCAACCACCACCGTTACAACCGTCACCGCCCCCGCGGAAGCCACCGACGAGCCGGGGATTGCTCCCGGCCCGCACATGGTCCTTACTCTGGTCGACGGAACACGACTGGCCATCGACGTGGCGGCACTGGAAGGCGGAACCGCAGGCGACCTGCTGGATGCAGTCAACAACCACCCGAAGAACGATGGCAAACTCCGGGCCGGCTTTACGGAATACGATGCTCCCGAGCAGTTGCTCAACAGCCAGTTCTTCTGGCACCTGCGGGAGTCGGTCACGTTCTCCGGGGAAAGCTACCGCCTGAACAAGACCATCTGGGAGATCATCGTCGAGCGGGCGCCGTACAGCCTGTCGATTACCGTGCCCGCCCTGGCACTGGGGTGGCTCACGGCGATGATTGTCAGTTCCATCGTCGCCTATTTCCGCGGAACATGGATCGACCACCTGGGCGTGTTCCTCAGCGTGCTGGGCATGTGCATTCCGTTCCTGGCCTACATGATTCTCGGACAGGCGATCATGTTCAGGATCCGCCCGGAAATGGCGTATGGAATGACGCCGCGGGTGAATATCTACGTGCCGATCGCGATTTCCGTCATTGCCGGTCTGGGCGCGTCGGTCCGGTTCTATCGAACGATCATCCTGGACCAGGTCAACCAGGACTACGTCCGCACTGCCCGCGCCAAGGGCGTCGCCCTGCCGTCAATCCTGTTCAAGCACGTGCTGAAGAACTGCATGCTCCCGATCCTGACCAACCTCGTGATGGCGATACCGTTCCTGATCATGGGTTCGCTGCTGCTGGAGAAGTTCTACGGCATTCCGGGTCTGGGCGACCTGCTGCTGACCAGCATCTACGATCGGGACGTTCCGATGGTGACGGGTTTGACCTTCCTCACGGCAGTGCTCTACGTTCTGGGCCTGCTGCTGACCGACCTGCTCTACAGCGTGTTCGATCCGCGGGTCCGCCTGCGTTAGGAGTTGATTTTGAGCCAAGCCACCAACATAACCATAGCCGATCCGGCGGGGATCGAAGACCAGCCCGGGCGCAGCCTCTGGTCCGACGCTCTGCATCGGCTCATGCGCAGCCCTGCTGCGGTCATCTGCTTTTCGATCATTGTGGTCTACGCACTGGTCGCGATCATCACCCCGCTGGTCGTGGGCGACTGGCAGACGCTCTCGGACTATGACAACATCAATGCCGCTCCGAGCTGGAATCACCCGCTGGGGACCGACAGCCTCGGACGGAGCATCCTGATCAAGACCATGCTCGGTGCCCATGTGTCGATGACGGTGGCCTTCCTGGCCAACGCCATCGCGATTCCGGTCGGCATGATCCTCGGTGCCTTGGCGGGGTACTTCGGCAAGCGGATTGACGACCTGGTCGTCTGGATGTACACGACGCTGGCCAGCATCCCGGGCATCATCCGGCTGATCGCCATCAAGTTCGCCTTTACCGGAATCATCCTGTTCGAGTACGCGAAGATTGAACTGCCGTTCACCGGCAGGTCGATCGATCTCTCGATCGACCTGTCCGGCATGGCCGGGATCATCATCGCCCTGGGCGTGATGAGCTGGATCGGCACCTGCCGACTCGTCCGGGCCGAAGTGATGAAGCTCCGGGAAACCGACTACGTCATGGCTGCCCGGGCCGCCGGCCGCGGGAACCTGTCGATCCTTTTCCGGCACATCATCCCCAACGTGCTGCACATCGGGATCATCAACTTCTCGCTGGGCTTCGTCGGCGCGATCTCCGCGGAGGTCATCCTCAGCTACCTCAACCTTGGCGTGCAGGACCTGCCGAGCTGGGGCAAAATGATCAACTCGGCGCGAATGGATCTGGTCGTCGGGCGCTGGACCGAAATCGGGGCTGCGGTGACCGCGACCTTTGTCATCATCCTTGCCTGGAACATCTTCGGCGACCGACTCCGCGATGCCCTGGACCCGAGGCTGCGAAATGAGTAACGAGAACCCACAACCGCTGCTGCGAGTCCGGGACCTCCGGACGTACTTCTACACCCGGGAAGGCGTGGTCAAGGCCGTCGACGGCCTGAACTACCGCATCGACCACGGGCAGACTTTCGCCGTCGTCGGTGAAAGCGGATGCGGCAAGAGCGTCAGCGCCTTTTCCATCATGGGCCTGATCCCCCAGCCGCCGGGACGCATCGTCTCCGGCAGTATTGAGCTGGAGGGAAACAACCTGCTGAAACTGCGCGAAAAGCAGATGCGGCGGGTGCGCGGTGGCGCCGCAGCGATGATCTTCCAGGAGCCGATGAGCTCACTGAACCCGGTATACACCTGCGGCAGCCAGATCGTCGAAGCGATCCGTCTCCACCGCGGGCTCGACGGGTACGACGCCCGGAACCTCGCCGTCGACATGCTGGCGCAGGTCGGCATCCCGGACCCGGCCCAGCGGTTCACCGAATATCCGCACCAGATGTCCGGCGGGATGCGCCAGCGGGTGATGATCGCCATGGCCCTGAGCTGCGACCCGAAACTGCTGATCGCCGATGAGCCTACCACCGCTCTGGACGTGACGATCCAGGCCCAGATCCTCGACCTGATGCGCGACCTGCAGGCCCATCGAGGCCTGAGCATCCAGCTGATCACCCACGACCTTGCCGTCGTTGCCGAAGTGGCCCACGTGGTCTGCGTCATGTACGCCTCCAAGATGGTCGAGTTGACGGATGTGAACTCCCTGTTCAGTAAGCCGTTGCACCCGTATACCCAAGGGCTGTTCCGATCCCTGCCCCAACTCGGCGCGCGGAACGAACGTTTGGCCATCATCCCCGGATCGGTTCCGAACCCACTGGCTTTCCCGAGCGGCTGCAAGTTCCACCCGCGGTGCGTGGTCACACGCGAACACGCAAAGCAGGCCGATGCCGCCCAGACCGTGCAGATCGCCGACGGGGACGTAGTCCTCAAACGCTGTGCCGAACAGGAGCCGGGACTGCGTGAGGTGGCCGACAAGCACTGGTGCGCCTGCTGGGAGTGTCCGAACTATGAATCCGCACCACAAACCGACCCGGGCGAGCAGAGCCTGTCCGCCCAACCGGCCGGAGAAGAACGATGAGGCTTTTCGTGCATGAACAAGACGTCCCTACCGCAAGCAACCCCAAGCCGATCCTGACCGTACGCGATCTGAAGAAGCATTTCCCCGTCCGGGGCGGACTCTTCAGCCAGAAGCGGTTCGTCCATGCCGTGGACGGGGTGGATTTCTCGGTCATGCCTGGGAAGACCCTGGGTCTTGTCGGCGAGAGCGGGTCCGGTAAGACCA
Organism: Phycisphaerae bacterium; assembly: GCA_046539045.1. Taxonomy (GTDB): domain Bacteria; phylum Planctomycetota; class Phycisphaerae; order SM23-33; family SM23-33; genus JBKHHU01. The sequence goes on along the minus strand of JBKHHU010000041.1, from coordinate 11,960 downwards.
CCGTCGGCAGGACGCTGCTGCGACTGATCGAACCGACCGAAGGCCAGGTGAACTTTCAGGGACAGGACGTGTTCAGCATGAAAGGCCGGAAGTTGCGGCGGCTGCGGAAAAAGATGACGATCATTTTCCAGGATCCCGCCGGTTCGCTGAACCCGCGCATGACCGTGGGCAGCATCGTCGCCGAGCCGTTGAAGGTGCACATGAGGATGTCGGGGCGACAGCGCCAGATGCGGGTGCGGGAACTGCTGGACCGGGTGGGACTGTCCGGGGCGTACGTCAACCGCTATCCGCACGAGTTTTCCGGCGGCCAGAGGCAGCGCATCGGCATTGCCCGCGCCTTGGCCAGCGAGCCGGATTTCATCGTCTGTGACGAACCGGTCAGCGCACTGGACGTGTCCATTCAGGCACAGATCCTCAACCTTCTTGCCGACCTGCAGCAGGAACTGGGGCTGGCGTATCTGTTCATCGCGCACAACCTGTCGGTCGTGGAGCATTTCGCCGACACGGTGGCTGTGATGTATCTCGGGAGGATCGCCGAGATCGCCCCGCGCGACGAACTCTACCGCAATCCGCAACACCCGTACACGCAGAGCCTCTTGTCCTCGGTTCCCGTCGCCGACCCCGGGATTCGCAAGGAACGGGTGATCCTGCCCGGAGAAATCCCGTCGCCAATCGATCCGCCCACCGGCTGCAGCTTCCACCCTCGCTGCCCGCTGACTCGCGAAAGGGCCATGGGATTGCCTGATCGCGAGACGCACACCATCCTCTCCCAGGGAGAGGCGGTGCGGATCGTCAAACGATGCGCCTTCGAGCGGCCGGAACTGCAGGCCACCGGCGGAAATACCGATCACTGCCACGCCTGCCTGCTCAGGCAGGGACCACCATCCCCGCCGCAAACCGACTGACCATGAAAAAAACCCCGGAATGCCCGGGGCTTTTTCTGAGAATTCGTTTCTGCCGACGCTCAGAAGCTCTTGAGCACGTCGATCAGCATGTCGGTGCCCTTGACCAGATCTTCGTCGCTGGTAATCAGGGCCGGGGCGATACGGATGACATTCTGCTTGGCTACGCAGATCAGCAGGCCCGCCTCCATCGCCTTGAGCATCACGTCCTTGCCCGCTACGGAATCTTCCAGCTGGAACCCGCACATCAGGCCCTTCCCGCGGAGGTTCTTGATGAACGGAACATTCGCGTCGCCGATGGCCCGCAGGAATTCGCTGCCCTTCTGCTCGGCGCGGGTCACCAGGTCCTGTTCCTCGATCAGCTCCATCGCTGCCAGACCCGCTGCCGCACAAATCGGATTGCCGCCCATCGTGCAGCCGTGCGTGCCCGGGCACAGTACGTCGGCCCATTTGTCCGCTGCGGTCATCATGCCCACCGGCAGGCCTCCGCCGATCGCCTTGGCGGTGGTCATCGCGTCCGGCTCGATACCGAAATGCTGGTAGGCGAACCATTTCCCCGTCCGGGCCGGGGCGGTCCAGACCTCGTCCACCACCAGCAACAGGTTGTGCTCGTCACACAGCGACCGCAAGCCCTGCATGAATTCCACGGTCGGCACATTCAGCCCGCCTTCGCCCTGGATCGGCTCGACGAAAATGCCGGCGGTCTCATCATCGATTGCCGTAGCCACGCCTTCCAGATCGCCGAAGTCAACCTTCACGTTCCCGGGCAACATCGGCTCGAAACCCTTCTGGAACGGCTCCGGCGTCAGGCTCAGCCCGCCCATCGTCCGTCCGTGAAAACAACCGTTGAAGCTGATGATCTTGTAGCGACCATCGCCGGCAGCTTTCCGGACCAGTTTGAGTGCTGCTTCGTCCGCTTCGGCACCGGAGTGGCAGAAGAAACTCTTGCCACCGAACCCGTGGTCGGCCACCTTCTGGGCAAGCTTGACCTGCGGCTCGCTGGTGAAAAGGTTCCCGTGGCTCAGGAGCGTTCTGGCTTGAGCCTGGACAGCATCAACGATCTTGGGGTGACAATGACCGCCGATCCCGCCTCCACCGAAACCGGCGAAGAAGTCCAGATATTCTTTCCCGCCGGCGTCCCAGATACGCGCACCCTCGCCACGGACCATCGCCACCGGAAGCCGGCCGTAGTTCTCGATGATGTACTTCTTCGTCCCCTCGACGATCTGCGCGTTGTTCATGACTTCTCTCCGTCTGCTTCGGGACGCTACCCGATTCGCCCGCCGCGCCTTCCACCCGGAAAGCTCACAGCGACGGGCTGCCCTTTGTACATTCTCCTCCAGCCGCGCGTCAAGCACGGGTCGACAACCTCAACAGTCTCAGGCAGCGGCTTTCTGCCTGCACTGCACGCATGGGCCGACAGGGATATTCGCTGACGTGGGCGTACAATTCACTGAATTGATCCGAACGCTCAACTGGATTTCAACGAGAGGTGCTTCATGTCTGCAGAACCGAAAGCCCGGACGGAGATCGAATGGCTGGAATGGGGCCCGGAGGTTTTCGACAAAGCTCGCGAGGAAGACAAGCTCATACTTCTGGACAGCGGGGCCACCTGGTGCCACTGGTGCCATGTGATGGATCGGGAAACCTATGAAGACACAGAGGTAATCTCGGTAGTGAATCACCGTTACATCCCCGTTCGCATCGATCGCGACAAACTCCCCGAGGTTGACGCCCAGTACCAGCGGGCCATCCCGCTGACCGGACCGGGCGGAGGAGGCTGGCCGCTGACGGCCATTCTGACCCCCGAGGGACACGTGGTGTACAAGGGAACGTTTGTTCCTCCGCGCACCGCCCCGCGATACGGGCCGAGCGTCGGCCTGGTGCAGATCATGGAGCGTCTGGACGAGTACTGGCGGGAGAATCGGAAAGAACTGGAGGACGCGGGCAAGGAGGTCTCCGCCCGCCTCGATTCTCACCTGCGAGAGGCGGCCAGCCAGTCGGCCAGGCCGAGCAACCAAGTGCTCAGGTCCATCATCGAGGGAACCCGGATCGATTACGATGGGAAGCACGGCGGTTTCGGGACGGCCCCGAAATTCTTCAACGCTTCGGCGCTGGAACTTCTGCTTGCCGAATCATGGAAAGGCGACGAGACCAGCAGGGACATGCTCCTGAACACGCTGGAGAAGATGGCATCGGGGGGCGTGTATGATCACCTGGCCGGCGGGTTCCACCGGTACAGCGTCGACCGCGAATGGCACGTTCCGCACTTCGAGAAGATGGCTTACGACAACGCCGCCCTGCTCGGCCTGTACGCCAACGCCTACGCGTTGACCGGCAACACCCAATTCCGGCAGATCGCCGAGCAGACGCTGGACTGGACGCGTCATACGCTCCTGCATCCCGGCCGGGAAGGCTTCTACGCCAGTCAGGACGCCGACGTGGGGCTCGACGACGACGGCGATTACTTCACCTGGACACCCGATGAAATGAACCACGCCCTGTCCGCTCTCGACCAGGATCTTCGACGGGCAGTGATGGGCTACTATCTGGTGGAGCAGGAAGGCGATATGCACAACCGGCCGGGCAAGAACGTGCTGCACGTGCCCAAACCGCCCGAGAAGGTGGCCCAGAACCTCGGACAACACCCGGACGAGGTCCAGGAGGCTGTCCGGCAGGCCAAGGATATTCTGCTGGAGGCCCGCAAAAGTCGTCCTGCGCCGAAAGTGGATGAGACGATTTTCGCCGACCTGAACGGCATGATGGTCGACGCATGGCTGACGGCCGCTGAAAGATTCTCCGATCACGACGCCCGCACAACCGCCCTGGAAGTGCTCGACGCCCTTCTCGTGAGCCTGCGGGACTCCAAAGGCGTGTTCGGCCATCACCGGGAGAACCGTGCCCTGCAGGTGGTCGGGCTGCTCGGCGACCAGGCGTGGATGCTGCGGGCGCTGCTTCACGCGTTTACTCTGACGCTTCGGGAAGAGTACCTCTCCGCGGCCCGGGCGACTGCCAACTACATACTCAGCGACCTGACGGCCGAGAACGGCGCGTTTCTGACCTCGCCCATTCAGGAGCGCAAGCATCCGGGCACGCCCATCGGCATCCCGGACTGGACCGACTCGCCTTCGCGGTCGGCAGCAAGCGTCGCTGCCCAGAGCCTGTACGATCTGGCGCTGCTTTCCGGGGACGACACCTACGCCGATGCGGCATGGAAGGCACTGGTCAGCTACGCAGGAGCCGTCCGCGTCAACGCCGGATTGTACCTTGCCGGATACGGCCAGGCGGTGGATCATGCGGTAAACGGGCCGAGAACGGTCATCCTGCTCGGCACGCCCAACTCGCGTGATGCCCGAGACATGGAGCGTATCGCCCGCGAGACCTATGTCCCCGGCGGATGTACGCTCCTGCTGGACCCCTCGGACGACCGGCAGGCCATGCTGGCCGACCGTCTTGGATACGAGTCGGTGGACAAGCCGGCGGCTTTTGTCTGTCGCGGCGAGGCATGCCTGAACCCGGCGATGAGCCCGAGCGAGTTGAAGACCCGGCTGGCGGATCTGTCCGGCCAGGAATCTCCCTCCGGCGTCTGAACGGCGGTGCGCTTTACGGGCGGCCGACATAACCATTGACCCGACGGGACGATTCGACTAAAGTTCCCTGTCTTTGGTCGGGTCCGTCTCCAGGGATCGCCCGGTCGTTCTATCTGGTTATCGTTGCCGGGGTTTCGCGGCGGTCGCGGAACTGGACGCAACGGTCCAACAGGGAGTCAACGCAGAACATGGCCGACGAACAGAACAACACCGAAGAAGTCCAGGGAGACAACCTCCCCAAGAACAAGGTGGACGTGACCGATAGCGGCACGTTGAAGAAGAAAATCACTATCACGGTACCGAAGGAACGGATCGACGCCAAACGCGGCGAGATGTTCGGCGAGTTGGCTGAGTCCGCTCAGATTCCCGGTTTCCGGATCGGCCGGGCTCCCCGCCGGCTCATCGAAAAGCGCTTCGGCCGGGAAATTACCGACGACGTGCGGAACGCGCTGGTCGGCGAAGCACTCGGCTCGGCCATTGAAGAGACCGAACTGAAAACCATCGGCGAGCCGATGCTCGATCTGGAAGAGATCGAACTGCCTGAAGAAGGCGACATGGAGTTCAGCTTCGAAGTCGAAGTCCAGCCGGAATTCGAGAACCCGGACACCGAGGGCATCACGGTCGAGAAGAAGGCCGTCGAGATCAACGACGCGAGGGTCGACGAGTGGCTGGAGAATTGGCGTAACGCCCAAGCCCACTACGAAGATACCGACGAAGCGGCCGAGGAAGGCGATGCCGTTGTCTGCGGTGTGACCATCAGCGGCGACGACATCGAAACCGTCGAGCGCCACGGGCAGACGATCCGCGTGGCCCCGGGGCAGATCGAAGGCATTCCGATGGTCGAGCTGGCCGACAAGCTCAAGGGCAAGAAGGCCGGCGACACCGTCGAACTCTCTGCCGGCGTCGGCGAGAACCATCCGAACGAGGACTGGCAGGGCAAGGACGTCAAGATCGAGATCGAGATCTCGCAGGTCCGTCGCCGCGTGATGCCGGAACTCAACGAGGAATTCGCCGAGAACCTTGGGTTTGAGACGATCGACCAGCTGAAGGATTCGGTCCGCCGGCAACTTGAAGCCCGACAGGATATGGAAGTGCAGGGCGACCTCCGCGACCAGATCTGCCAGTACCTGCTGGACAACACCGATTTCGAACTGCCCGAGGGCGTCGTCGGAAGGCACACCGTCCGCGTGCTGCAGCGTCGTACCGTCGACCTGCTCTACCGCGGCGTGCCGCGTGAGCAGATCGAAGAGAACCTCGCCGAGCTGCAGGCCCAGGCCTCCGAGGAAGCCAAGCGCAACCTCAAGCTCTCCTTCATCCTCGGCAAAATCGCCGACGAGAAGGAAGTCATGGTCGGCCCGGAAGAGATCAACAACCGCATCGCCCAGATGGCCATGCAGCAGCGTCGCCGCCCCGAACGCCTGAAGCAGGAACTCGCTGCCGACGGCACGCTCGACGCCGTGGCTGACTCCATCCGCGAGGAAAAGACCCTCGACATGCTGCTCGAAGGCGCCGAAGTGGTCGAAGCCTCCGAGGGCGAAAAGCCCGCCAAGGAAGAAGAGACCGAGAAGAAGGCCGCCAAAAAGTCGAAGAAGAAAAAGGCGACCAAGAAGAAGGCTTCGAAGAAGTCCAGCAAGAAGACCAAGAAGACCGACGCCGAGGAAGAGGAGTAATCCCTCCTCGCGATCGGCCCGTCCATACGATCTCCCGACGGGGTGGAGGCCAAATCCTCCCCCCGCCCGGGCGACCTGATCCGGGCCGGTGCGAGAACTTTCAGGAGCGAAACACATGGATCGTTCGCCCGGACCTTATTCTATGGCCTATCCAGAATACACAGGCCGCCGCGAAATGACGCTCGAGGAGCGGCTGGCCGAAGAGCGGATCGTGTTCCTCTGGGGCCCGATCAACGCCCAGTCCGCCGGTGGGCTCATCATGCGCCTGCTCGAACTGCAGGCCAAGAGCCGCGACCGCGACATCAACCTGTACATCAACTCCCCCGGCGGGAGCGTGGATGACACACTGGCCATCTACGACACAATGCAGTTCCTCGGATGCGATGTAGCCACCTACTGCGTCGGACAGGCTGCCTCCGGTGGGGCAGTCATTCTTGCTTCCGGGACCAAGGGCAAACGCTACGCCCTGCCCCACAGCAAGATCATGATCCACCAGCCTTGGGGCGGTGTGACCGGACAGGCTGCGGATATCAAAATCCAGGCCGAGGAAATCCTCAAAGCCAAACGCCTGCTGAACCAGTTGCTGGCCGAGCATACCGGACGCGACGTGGAGCAGATCGCCCAAGAGACCGAACGCGATCGCTTCCTCTCTCCGGACGAAGCCAAAGACTACGGGATCGTCGACGAGATCGTCATCCCCGAGAAGCCCGGCCAGAAGAGCTAACCTCAACCAGACAAGGGAACCACCATCATGACGGTGAACCAGAACCTGGTACCGATTGTCATCGAGAAAACCGGACGCGGCGAACGCAGTTACGACATCTACTCGCGTCTGCTGCGCGACCGCATCATCTTCGTTGGCGGACAGGTCACCGACGACATGGCCAACCTGATCGTCGCCCAATTGCTGTTCCTGTCCAATGAAGACCCCAACGCCGAGGTTGCCATGTACATCAACTCCCCCGGTGGGAGCGTTTCTGCCGGGCTGGCGATCTACGATACGATGCAGTTTATCCGCCCGGACGTAGCGACCTACTGCATAGGCCTGTCGGCCTCCATGGGGGCTGTGCTCCTGTGCGGCGGAACCACCGGCAAACGCTACACGCTGCCCAACAGCCGCGTGCTGATCCACCAGCCGCTCATCAGCGGTACGCTGACCGGACCGGCCACCGACCTGGACATCCAGGCACAGGAAATCCTGCGTTTGCGGCAGCGTCTGTACGAGATCCTCGCCCAGCACACCAACCAGTCGGTCGAGCAGATCGAAAAAGACTGCGACCGCGACAAATGGCTGGACGCACAGGAAGCCGTCGAATACGGCTGCGTGGACGAAGTGCTGGAACGCATGCCGGAAAGCCCGGGCAAGAAAGATTCCTCCGAGGAGTAACTCCATGACTCGACAGCTCGCAGCCGGTGCCCTGCTGACCCTCGTTTTGGCGATACTGACCACCGCTGTCGGCTGTAGCAACTGTCCCGAACTGCTGGACCAGAAACGCGAGGAGTTGCGGGCCGCCCGCGATCGAATCGACGCATTGGAAGACGATCGCCGCGACCTGCAGCTCTCTTTGGATGATGCGAAGAAGCAGATCGAATCGTTGCGGGCTTTGGGCGGTCCGGAGCGTCTGGAGAAGCTCTACTACATCGATAGTATCAAGCTCGGCCGGTACACCGGGGGAATTGACGACAATCACGATGGCGTGGACGAGGCGGTCAAGATTTATATCGAACCGGTCGACCAGCACGGGAGCGTCATCAAGTCACCGGGAACCGTGCTGGTTCAACTCTATGACCTGGCCGCCCCCGAAGGCGAGCAACTGCTGACCGAGTGCAAGTACAACGTTGATGATGTCGCCAAACGCTGGGCCGGGGGTTTCGGGCTCTATCACTACAGCTTCGTCTGCCCATTCGACAAAAAGCCCGAGCACGAAGACATCACCATCCGCGTGCAGTTCACCGACTATCTGCGAGGCAAAACGTTCAGCCGTCAGAAAGTCGTGGAGATCGAGCGGACGCCCGCGACCCAGCCGTCTGACTCGCAGTAGCCGCTCGCGTCAGTCAAAAAGGCCTTTTACTTTGGTGCTGGTCGACTCCGACGCGTGCACTTTGATTTTCGCCAGTTGATTGTGTGCGCGGAGGAAATCGAGGTGACTGAGTATCTCGCGCGAGTCGAACTCCCGATCACAGCCGCTCTCGGCCATGCGGGCATTGTACTGCCGGGCAAAACCCTCCAGCAGGTGTTCGTTGGCGCGTAGGGTTTTGATCGTCACACCCGCTTCTGCGTAGAGGTTGCGCAGCTCGCTCAGCAGCACCATCGGCCAGCGACCCTGCATCTTCGCGACCACTTCCTGGATCGATTGCGTATCCCGCAGACGCCGGCGGATGCCCTTCACGTAATCGGGCGATACCTCTGTGCCAAGGTAGTGCCGAGCATTCCGCTTGGCCGCGGCCAGGGTCGTTCCGGACCCGCCGAACGGGTCGAACACCACGTCCCCGACGTTGCTGGAAACGCGAATGATCCGCGTCAAAACGCTCTCGGGCATCTGACAGGGGTGCCAACCCTCACGCTCCTTGAACGTGCCGCAGACGCGGCTGAATTCCGACCAGACGTCGTCGGGCATCTTCCCCTTGGGGTTGGCCCGCTTGTCTTTGTAGATCCGCTGGCGGTCGGAGAACGTCCTGGCAGCCATGTCGTTGAAAGTGAAGTCTTTGGGGTCTTTGACGAAGTAAAACAGATGCACGTGCGAGCGGGCGAACTTGGCCTTGGTGTTCTGACCGAACGTATAATGCCAGATTATCCAGTTCCGCAGGGTCAGCCCCAGCTTTCGTCCGATTAAGCGCACCTCGGCGGCGTACTCGGCCCCGATGGCGACCCAGAAGCTCCCGCTCGGCTTGAGAGCCCGCGTGGACGCCTTCATCCACTGCTCGGTCCAGTCGTGGTACTCGTCGTAAGCTTTTGCATCTTCGTAGACGTCGTACTGATAGCCGATATTGAACGGCGGGTCCGCGAATACCAGGTCGGCCCACCCTTCCGGCTGGTCGGCGAGCCACTGGATGCAGTCGGCGTTGACGATCGTGTCCATCTCCTCGGGTTGATTCATGGCTGGGAGTGTACCGAAAATCCCCGCCGGGCGCAAGAGCCTACTGCCCGATTTTCCCCCTGCCGGCAGCTGTCAGCCGCCTGTTTGCGCCGGAGCGGTGGTAACCTCTTTCTTTCCACCCGCTTGGGTCGTCGTCGGATCCGCAAAGGCAAACCCGTCGGCGACCTTCTCGAACAATGAGACCGCCGCTTTCGGATCCACGCCCTGTCCGACCATGATCAGCGTGTAACTCTTGCCCGGAGCCCGGGAATCGCCCACGCAGACCGTCCGCTGGACGATCGTTATCCGCTTGGAGGAATCCTTCTGTTTTCCGGGAAGCTGCAGCCGACCGGACTTCTGCTGGAGAACAAACTGGTACGCCTGGACCCCGTCGAGTTTCTCCTGCTCCTCGGAAATGATCTCCGACTCCAAGCCGCGTTGTTCGGCCTTCTGCCTCGCCAGGTTCAGGTCCCGCTTGGCGCACTGCTTGCTGGTTGATGAACTCGGGATATCCCGCACCAGAACGTGGAAGGTCGGAACCTCCAAGCCGCCCAGAAGGTAATCCAACTGCCCCATCTTCATCCCGTTGAGGGTCTCGGAGGCAAACCACCCCGTCGGCACAGCCAGCGAGTAACCCCGGTCCTCATCGACCACACTGGTGCCGGTCTCCGACAGCCCGATGTCGACCGGATGCTTCACGTCGACCAGCGAAACCGAATCCACGAGTTCCTCGAAAAGCTTCTCCAGAGTGGCTTTGTTCTCCTCATCGGTCTCGACCGTCAGCAGGTAGCAGATATGTTGCTTCTGCACCTCCCGTTGGAAGTACACCCTGGCTGCGACGTACCGGTCGCCGCGGAAGGTATAGCTGATGAACCGCCCTAGGGCCTTCTCACCGGCTACCTTGAGCTTGTTGGCCCGCTTCACCTTCAGATGCCGCACCACCAGGCTGCGACGGAGTTCGGAGAGCATCGCATCCGAGAACGCCTCTGCCGTCGCCTTCTCCGAAACCGGATACGCTGAAAGATGGATCGTCACCGGCGACCCGAGACGTGGTTTGTGAACCGCCCGCAGGACGTCAAACGGCTCGTTGAGCGGCTGAAGCTCAAAGCCCTTCGGAAGCTTCACAGCCACTCCGGCATGGGCAAACGACTGAACGCGGCTCTCCACCGGCTTGGTAGTGGACGCATTCTCGCCCTCCGCCCAGACCATCGAAGTCGCCATCAGCATCACCGCGATCAACACGCCCCTGCCAAACCCAGCCATGAGAGCCTCCCACATGAAAGTCCGTGCTACAGAGACAGACCACTCTATTCCGTCCGCCTCCACTACCTGGGGACACTGTAGGTCATCACGAGGATAGCAAGATACCCAAAGTATACCGCCAGCAACGGTACGCCCTGCCACCTCCGGAACGAGGTCCTGTTCATGTAATAGTAGCTTCGGAACAGCAACAGGATAAGGATCATCGCCGGAAGATTCAGGAATAGCGACGCCTGATCGATCGCCAGCGGCCTGGCCACCGCCGAGGCTCCGATCACGAACAGCACGTTCAGAATGTCCGCCCCGAGCAGATTGCCCACCAGGATCTCCGTGTGCCCGCGGCGGATTGCCGTCAAGGCCGTCACCAACTCCGGCAGGCTCGTCCCGAATGCCACCAGCGATGCGCCGATGACGCTTTTCGGCACAGCCGCCCGGTGAGCCAACACCTTCACAGAACCGACCAGCACCTCCGAACCGAACACAACGAAGCCCAGTCCCACCAGCACAATGGCCAGGTGAAGCAACGCGTTTCGCCACTTGGTTTCCGGCGTCGGTTTGATGTCCGCCTTGGCCTCATCCGGCACCAGCTCCGGGTGCGAACGGGCCCAGCGTATTGAGAGGTACATGTACCCGACCAGCAACGCTATGAACAGCACGCCGACCCACCGCTCGATGCGGAAACCGGCAAGATAGTCGGTTGCGACACCGTTCTCGCTGACCGCGGCCCACCGTCCGCCGACGTAGAAATATCCGCCGACCATGATCGCCGCAAGCAACAACCCCGAACCGAGTTGCAGCCACCCGTGGCGGTTCAGAATGAACCGGTCCATCGGGATCTTCTTCATCAGACAGCACAAACCGAAAATCAGCCCGGTATCGCAGATGATCGAGCCCATCCCGTTGGCCAGCGCCAAACTCGCATCCCCACCCCACGCTGCCTTCACGGACACCGCGGCCTCCGGGCTGGTTGTGCCCAAGCTCACAACCGTAGCCCCGATAATGACTTTGCTCAGCCCCACAAGGGCCGCCAGCTTCGCCGCAGAAGCGACCGCCTTGTCCGCGGCGAAAACCAGCATGGCGATCGCCCCAGCCGTGAACAGCCAGAGAAAGACGTCATTCTGCGCCTCGAAAAACTCAACCTCTATCAAGCTTGCCAAAATCATGCAGGAACAGTAACCAAGCCGCACTCTTTTGGCAAGCATTAGCGGCCCGATTCAACCTGCTCCCGAGCATCCGGACACCCTCGTCGGCCGCCTCACGCCCGGCCCGGAACGCGGAGATCCACCACTTCCCCAGCCGCTCGTGCGCCCACTCCTCCACCGATCGGGGTCTGCCCCCGGTCCGGCCAGCACCCGGTGTAGAAATCTCCGCTTCAACTCCCAAAAATCACCGATCAACACTTGACGCCCCGCCGGAAACGAGTATTCTATTGGGTCCTGATCGCGGGCGTAGCTCAGTGGT
>JBKHHU010000040.1:0-20998 GCA_046539045.1 Phycisphaerae bacterium | reverse complement strand
CGGCAACGGCGTGATCACGGCCGAAGGCAAACACGACGGGAAGAACGTTCTGGAGATCCGCAACCACCAAGGCCAGACCCCCTACAAGCGCATCATCGAAGACGCTGCCGAGTTGTCCAGCGGGCAGATTGCAGAGGAGCAGATCGCCCTGGCGGGGTCGGAGCAGGAAGCCGGCGATCGGATCGTTCGCTATGGATACTTCGGTCCCTGGAACTGGGTCATTGGTGTCGACGCCGGGATCGACGACGTCTACTCGGCCCGGAAGGAAATCTCTGCGGTGGCAAGGACACAAATGACAATCATCCTGGTTGTCAGTCTCGCTGCCCTGGTTGGCGCTGGTGTGGTCTGGTTCCTGATCAGCCGCGGCCTGGCCAGCAAAATCACCGGCGTCGTTCACCGCATCCGCGACGGTGCCGAACAGGTAAGCTCGGCCTCGGAGCAGGTGTCGGCTGCGTCACAATCGCTTGCCGAAGGCAGCAGCCAGCAGGCGGCAGCCCTGGAGGAGACCACTAGCAATATCGAAGAGATGTCCAGCCAGACGCGGCAGACGGCGGGCAACGCCACCGAAGCCCGAGAATTGACCACGAAAGCCAAGGGCCAGGCCGACGGCGGAACCGACACGATGCGCAAGATGTCGATCGCAATCGACGGGATCAAGTCCGCAGCCGATGAGACGTCGAAGATCATCAAAACCATTGACGACATCGCCTTCCAGACGAACCTGCTTGCCCTCAACGCCGCAGTCGAAGCTGCCCGCGCGGGCGAGGCAGGCAAGGGATTCGCCGTGGTGGCTGAGGAAGTCAGAAGCCTCGCCCAGCGATCCGCCCAGGCAGCTCGCGACACGACCGATCTGATCGAGCAGTCGGTGTCGCGTGCGTCGGAGGGCGTTCAGTTGTCTCAGGACGTCTCAGAGCGGTTCAACGTAATCACCGACGGCATCACGAAGATTAACGATCTGGTCGGCGAGATCGCTTCGGCTTCCGGCGAACAAGCCGGCGGGATTGACCACATCTCCTCTGCAGTCACTGAGATGGACAGCGTTACGCAGTCGAACGCGGCCAACGCCGAGGAGACGGCCTCTGCTGCACAGCAGCTCAGCAGTCAATCAGCGGAGCTGAACAGCATGGTTGTCGAACTGGCAGCCATTGTGGGTGGCGCTGCTATCCAAGGAAGCCGATACAGCAAAGATCGCACTCCCGGAACGCGTGTGAGTCGGCCCTGCGGCGGCGGATACCGGACGAACAGACCGGCCCGGTTCCGTAGCGAGCAGAACCCGCTCTTGGTGACCACTACTGGCGACGAAGACGGCGAGATCGAAAACTTCTGATCCGGAGCAACGTTTCGAGTGCGACAGAAAGCAGGCCGACTGGACACAGTCTCCGTCGGCCTGCTTTGTTCTCTGCGTTGCGGTTTTCTTTGGCAGCCCATTTAGAAAGCTGTTCCTGCTGCGAGCGGCTCGGTTTGTTGCGCGTCAGCGTCAGAAATACTCGACAAAGCCATGGCTTTGCCTGCGTTTTCTTCCTTGATGCTCACCAACCCAGCTCGCTCTCGCGACGAAACCCATTTCTAAACGGACTGCTAGACGGCGCCGACCGCCTTGTCGAAATCGACGAAGTCCCGCGGGTCGGTGATGTGACCGGTCAGGGCGCTGGCGGCCACCGTCAGCGGGCTGGCCAGGTGCACCTTGGCCGCCTTGCTTCCCATGCGTCCGGGGAAGTTGCGGTTGGTGGAGGATATGACACTGACCGCTTCATTGGCCCGACCGAACGTGTCCTGCGGCCCGCCGAGGCAGGCGGCGCAGCTGGCCGGTCCGATGCGGCAACCGGCGCTGATGAAGATCTCGCGGAGCGTCTGCCCATCGAGCGTGATCTCGTCCAGTTGGGCGTCGATTTCCGTGGTTGCGGGCACGATGAACGTGTCGATCTTGACCTGCTTGCCCTTGAGGATCCTGGCTGCGGCGATGAAGTCGGTCGTCTTCCCGCCGGTGCAGGACCCGATGTACGCCCGGTCCATCTGCGTGTCGCTTACTTCGCGAGCCTTGGCCCGCAGGTCCGGCGAGTGAGGCATGGCCACGGTGGGCTCGATTTCCTTCGTCACGAACTCGTAGACATTGGCGTAAGCGGCCTGCTCGTCGCTGTAGACCGGGTCGAACGGCTTGTCGGTGCGGGCGCGGACGTATTCGAGCGTCACTTCGTCCGGTTCGATGATCCCGTTTTTCCCGCCGGCTTCGATGGCCATGTTCGGAATGGTCATCCGCTCGTCGATATTCAGGCTGTGGATGGCCTCTCCGGCAAATTCCAGCGAGCGGTACGTCCCCCCGGCGACTCCAATTTCGCCGATGATATGCAGGATCAGGTCCTTGGCCATCAGGTACGGCGGGAGGTCCCCGTGGAAGACGAACTTCATGGTCTCCGGTACGCGAAGCCACAGCTTCCCGGTTCCCATGACGAAACCGGCATCGGTGTTGCCGATCCCGGTGGCAAACTCACCGAACGCACCGGCCGTGCAGGTGTGGGAGTCGGTCCCGAGCAGCACTTCGCCCGGACGCGTGTGGCCGTTCTGGGGCAGGGCGGCGTGACAGACGCCCGCGTAGGTCGTCTTGCGGGGGTCGGTATACGGGTTGGGAATGCCCTCTGCCCGGGTGTCCATGAAGTCCGGATCGTAATAATGCGTGATGCCCTGGCGCTTGACGAAATCGCGCAGGATCTGGATGTTCCGGTGGGCCTTGGTGTCGGCGGTGAAGATGTAGTGGTCGGGGATGATCACGATCTTCTCCGGATCGAACACTTTGGCAGCCTCACCGAACTCTCGCTCGAAGACACCGATCGTGCCCGGCCCGCACACGTCGTGCGTCATGAGGACATCAACGTTGACCCAGACGTTTTCTCCGGGGGTCACTTTATCCCGCCCGGCGTGCCTGGCGAGAATCTTCTCCGTAATTGTCATGCCCATCGTGTGGCTCCCTATCTTCCTGCCGGACACCGGGGCCGTTAGAGCGAGTGACAAAACTCTCTTCCGGTTCAGCTGGCTGCAAACGCCCCTGCCGGCGTCCGGCTGCATCGGCAATGCTACGGCATTGCCTGCTTCGCCGTCCTTGTCAGGAACGCTTTGGCCGACGCTGAACCACGAAATTACTTCTGTCACTCACTCTAGAATCGGCCGCCCGGGAGTCCTGGCGTAATCTCGTACTCAAAGAGCAGCATCATACGCATTGGCCGCGTCTGAATCAATTGTCAGTCGGCAGGCATGAAAGCGGGGGGCATGTGCCGGCCTGGCCCGGCGGCAGGCGAGCTTGCAATCGGCCACGCGGGTACTAGAGTGAAGCAAACAGGAGATCACGATGGAAAAGAAAACACAACGCCAGTTCGGACTGTGGGATAGTCCCGTCACGCCGGCAACGCTCGGGGCGGATGTGCGCCTTGGCGACGTCCGTTGGGATACCGACGGCAAGACGCTGGTCTGGCTGGAGGGGCGTTCGGGAAAGGGCGTGCTGGTCTGCCGGCGGCCCGGAGGCGATGCGCCCCGCGATCTGACCGGCGATCTGAGCGTGCGGGCGGAGGTCGGCTATGGCGGGGGCGATTTTGACGTATCCGGCGGATTCGTCTACTTCCTGGTCGACAAGACCGGGCGGATCTATCGCCAGTCGCTCCAGACCGGCCCGGCCCGGCCGATCACGCCTGCCTTCGGAAAGGCGGGTTCGCCGGCGGTGAGCCCGGACGGGCGGTTCATATCTTACGTCCACACCGATGAGAACGTCGACCGCCTGGCCGTGGTCGACGCCGAAGGCAGACACTGGCCTGCGATCCTGGCTGGAGGCAGCGATTTCTACATGTCCCCGACGTGGAGCCCGGACGGTTCGCTGCTGGCGTGGATCGAGTACGATCATCCGAACATGCCATGGAATTCCACCCGCTGCTGCCTGGCGGAGGCCAACAGTGACGGCAACGGGCTGCCCACACTCGGCGAAAAACGCGTGCTGGTGGACGAAGAGGGCGTAGCGGTAGCCCAGCCGCAGTTCAGCCCGGACGGTAAGACGCTCTACTGCATCGACGATCGATCCGGATGGCCGCGTCTGTCCGCTGTTGACCTGTCGACCGGCAGCATCCGTCCGTTAAGCGAGGACGGGAAAGATGCGGGCATTCCCGGATGGTCGCATGGATCGCGAACGTATACCGTCTGCGAAGACGGGACGCTCTTCTGCCGACTGCTGAGCGAAGGCGTCGGCTCGCTGGTGCGGATTGACTCCGAGTCCGCATCGTCTGAGCCGGTGGCGGATCTGGGTTGCTATACCCAGTTCACCCAACCGGCTGCGGCCTCGCAAGGCCCGCTCGCGGTGCGGGTGAGCTCTCCGACCACGCCTGCGCGGATCGTGGTTCTGGACGGCCCGTCGTCGCGAATCGTCGCGCGCACCAGTGGGGAAGTGCTCTCGGAGGATGCGCTTTCGGAGTGCCGCCCGCTTTCGTGGGAGAGCTTCGACGGGGAAACTGCCTACGGTCTCTACTACCCGCCTGCCAGTGAGGAATTCACTGCCGAGGGCAAGCCGCCCGTGATCGTGTGGGTGCACGGTGGGCCGACCAGCGCGGTCGAGGCGGCGTGGCATCCGTATGCCCAGTACTTCGCCTCCCGCGGGTATGCGGTGCTGATGGTCAACTACCGCGGGTCGACCGGGTACGGGAAGGAATACATGAACAAGCTCCGCGGGATGTGGGGCGTTTACGATGTGGAAGACAGCATCTACGGCGTGCGGTATCTGGATCGCGAAGGATTGGGCGATGCCGACAAGGCCGTCGTCATGGGCGGTAGTGCCGGCGGGTTTACCGTTCTGCATTCGATGGTCAGCCAGCCCGATGCGTTTGCCGCGGGGATCTGCCTCTTCGGCGTGTCGAACCAGTTCACGCTCGCCTCGCAGACGCATAAATTCGAGTCGCGGTACCTTGATTCCATTCTGGGCCCGCTTCCCGAAGCGGCGGCTTTGTACCGGGAGCGTTCGCCGCTGTTCCACGCGGAGAGAATCGTCCGCCCGATCGCCATTTTCCAGGGCGATATCGACCGGATCGTGCCCCGCAAGCAGGCCGACTCGGTCGTTAAGGCACTGGAGAGAACCGGCACGCCGCACATCTACCATGTGTACGAGGGCGAGGGGCACGGCTGGCGGCGGAAGGACACGATCGAGCATTTCTTCAACGCTTGCGAGGAGTTTCTGCGGGAGCACGTTATTTTCGCGTAAGAGTCAAAGCGATGATCGGGCGGCAATCGAGTCTGAACGACGTTCGTATTTGAGACGACACCCGCTTACCTGCTATGCTTCCAGTATGAGAAGCATTTACACCAAAACAGCAGTTGTCGCGACGGTAGTTCTTTCTGTTCTTTCCGCCGGTCTGGGACAGGACGACCCGATCATCCCGCCGGTCGGTGATCCGGAGCCCACGACCCTGCGGGCACGCCAGGCAATGCGATCTGCCACGCAGGACAGCGACGTGGAGTTCATCGGCGTTGAAGACGTATACGTGCTGATTCCGCCGAATCCGTCCGAAGCCGAGGCCACCGCAGTGACTGAATTGCGCCGCATCTTCAAAAACCATCCTGACTTGCGGCTGGAGATCCAGGAGATCCCCATCACCGAGGAGCCCAGTCGCGGCCTGATGCTTGTGGCTATGTCTCCGTATCCGCACAACCGCGTCACCGTCCGACTGACTCCGGAGAACGTGGAAAAGGTCCGACACGGGTTGGCTCTGCCGGATCCCACACCGGACGATTCTCGTTCCTGGATCACGAACCTCGGCCTGGTCATCGCGGGGGTTGTGTTCCTGGCCGTCCTGGTGACGCTGGCGATGCTGGCCCGTCGAGGTCCGAACTCCGAGCAAGAGTAGCTGCCCACTGAAGTTTCTGCGCGGTTGCCGGTTGAGCCGAGGCGCCTCATACCGCTGGTTTCCTCTCCTGCGGGTAAACTCTGGACGAATGCTGCGCAACCCCTGATAATGAGCTCTCTTGCGACCCGGTCTGCCAAAGGCGTCGGGAGGAAGCTCAGATAGAGAAACTCTGTCGAAGTGGGTGCAAGAATTGTTCTAACCTACACGACCAGTTGGTGTCCCACCCGAAGGAAAGCATGCACGAGCAGGATGGAAAGCCCAGTGACGCGGACCTGGTTCGGGCCGCTCGCAAGGGCGATCTGTCGGCGTTCGATGCGCTGGTGGCGAGGCATCAACGAAAGGCTACGGCTGTTGCATATCGCCTGCTGAACCACCGGGAAGACGCCTTGGAGGTGACGCAAGACGCGCTACTGAAAGCGTTTGACAAACTGAATACGCTGAGCAAACCCGCGCGGTTCAGTGCCTGGTTGATGCGGATCGTCAGCAACCTGGCCCTGAACAAGAGACGCTCCAGGGCCTTGAGATACACCGCTTCTTTGGACGTCCAGGCAGAGAACGATGAAGGGCGGGGCGAAATGAACCGTCCGGATCCCAGAGTGGCCCGTCCGGATCAGAATGTCTCTGCCGGCGACGTGCAGGCGATCATCGATCGGACACTGGAGAATCTTCCGGATATGCAGCGGCAGGCTTTGTTGCTGTTCACGATGGAAAAGCTGCCGCAGAAAGAGATTGCCGAGCTGCTGCAATGCAGTGTTGAGGCGGTGAAATGGCATGTCTTCAGCGCCAGAAAGAAACTGAAAGAAGCGTTGCAGGATTATCTGTAGCGGAGTCTGACCATGAACAGGAAATTCGAGAACGAACAGCAGGACCTCCTGCTCACGCAGTACATGGACGGTGAGTTGCCCAAGGCCGAGCGATCGGAGCTTGAGAAAGCGCTGGCATCCGATCCTGCGCTGACGGATCGCTTGCGGCAGTACCGCGAAGTTGACCAGGCACTGGAGCGGGTGGACGAGTTGCCGTTCGATGATGACGATTTTGACAATCAGCGCGGGAACGTCATGGCAGTGCTCGAGCGACGCATGCTGCTGGATCACTCGCCTCGGAAGCACATCAGGCTGACCGGACGCCGGATCAAGGTCGCTGCCGTGGCGGCTGTAATTGCTGTTCTCGCTGTTGTCGGGAGTCTGGTTCTCCCGTGGAACGAACCTCAGCCGGATCCGTCAGAGGTGCTGGCCAGCCTGGTTGAACCGTCCCGCACCTCTCCAAACGCCGAATTGGATGTCTCAATGGCGACGCCTTCGCTGGAGATGATCCGACTGGCACCTCCGGAGATGGCCGATCGGGACGTGGTAGTGCCGCCCGGTACGGTGGTGGTCACCATAGGCGACACCTCGGCTGACAAAGGCAACGGAAGCGACATGCCCTTCATAGTGGAATGAATATCAAAAGGACCACCAGGAGAAGATCGATGCGTCAGACGAACAAGGGGTTAGGGATTCTATGGGCGATCGCGCTGCTCGTTTTGGCAGCGGTAACGTTGCCTTCCCTGGCCCAGAATCACGGAGGGAGCCTGCAGAAGAAGCTTGACCAGAAGGTCAATCTGACGGTGACCGAGGCGACCATCCCGGAGGTCTTTGCGCGCCTCACCAGGGCCACGGACGTGAAGTTCAGCATCGACGACGATGTGTTCGAATTGCTGCCCTACGGTGAAGAGACGCGTTTGCGCGTCAAGTTGAGAGATGTCACCTTGCGGGACGCACTGCCGAAGATGCTTTCCCCTCAGGCCCTGACGTGGGAAGTCCAGGACAGCAAAGTCCACGTAAGACCGGTCGATGCTCTCTACCGCATCGGCCGGCGCGCCGACTACCAGGAACTCAAGCTGCTCGGACAGTTGTTGTCAACAGAGGTCCAGCCCACCGACTCTCCGGAAACCGATCTGAAAACGCACGTGATCGACCGGCTCAAGCAGGAGACGGACCTGAAGGGGTTGCGTGTGGTGTATCACGTTTCTCCGGAGCAGAAGGACTTCGCGCGGGCTGAGAAAGCTCTTCCGGGAACACCTGCCGACTGGCTGGACATGTTGACCCACGGCCAGGGCTGGAGTTGGTATGTCTGGGGCAGCAACATCGTTGTTGTGAAGAAAGCTGATCAACTCAGCCGTCAGTTGCAGCGGGGGGTGAGCCTGCGTTACAAGGGTGCGGACATAGCTGACGTGCTGTACGATCTGGTCGTCAAAAAGGGGCGGACTACTCTCAATCTTGAGCCGGGTGTGCTGAAGCTGTTGCCTTCCGAGGCACGCAACGAGTTCAATCTCATGATGAGCGACGCCACCATCCACCAGGCGCTGAAGGTCATCAGCGGCGCCACCGGGCTGGAGTTCGCGGTGACCGATGAGGGTGTGAATATTACTGCGTCTGAATCACTCAAGACGGCGGCCACCACCAGCGCCCGACCGGCACGGAAGGAAGGGCGGTTCATCGTCAAGTTTCCCATCACCGTCGATGGCGTGTCGATGGAAGTCTTCATGCGTTCGGACGAACTGCCCGAGGATGTCCGTAATCGCATTGATGCCGAGCGCAATGCTCTCATCGAAAGGCTGCTGAAGGAAGCGGACAGAAATCAGTAACGCTTACGGGTGGGCGCGCGGCGGTGCCTTTAAGTAGCCTAACGTCGGTTGAAGCGTAACTCGACCCAGGCGCCCTTGCGTGTTACAGGAAGGCTGATCTGCACGAACTGGAAACCCGGCACGAGGTTGAACAGTCGCGGCTGGGCGATCAGGTCCGCCGGGCCGGACGTATGCACTTCCAGTTCACCGGTGGGCTTGACCAGGCGGACAAGGTTCTCTTCGAGTCGGACCGCATCGTCCTCGTCCGAACAGATCAGCGGGAAGACCAACATCGGGCAGTTCCGTTCGGCCTTTCCTTCCCACGTCACGGAAATCCGCGCCAACTCGTCTGAGAGTTCCAGTCCCAGACGATAGCCGACGGTTCCCGAATCCGGCTGGGACCCGTCGAGGCTGTAGAGGTCCCCGCCGATGGCGGTTCGGAGTGATCCGGGCGTGGTGGCGGCATCTTCGATGGTGCATGTCGGGTCGTACAGATTGCTGAATCGCCGCCCGGACTCAAGCAGTTCGAGCCGAGGCGTAAGGCAGGGGGCCTCCTCGGAATGGATCTGCATGTTTGACGGTTCGCGGGGAGCATAATCAGTCATGCCGGCAGCACAGAGCGGACCGGCGTCCAGATGATACAGCATGACCAGCCCATTGCCGGTCTGGTACCCGGGGCCTCCGGTCCAGTCACTTGCGCGAAGGGTCGCCCGCCATCGCCCGGTAGAGACCAGGCGAGTACCTGCTTCAGCGAAATTGCGCACCCCGACGGAGTTCTCGCGCGGCAGCGGGCGTCTCTGAGCCGGTTCATAGCCACGCCCATTGTGGTCCAGCACCGCCGCCAGTGCCTTGGCGTGACAGAACGTGTGGTGCACACAGGGCGGATAGCCGGCAAGATGGTAGTGCGGCCCGCCGTGAAGCAGCCCGTCATGAGTGCACCGCTCCAGCATCTCCAGGTTCCGCCGACCCATTTCTTCGAAAATCGGGTCCCGGTCGGCCAGAATGCCCGCGGCCAGTTGACAACCGTCGGAGGTGCGACTTCCCCAGTAAGTCCATTTGAATGAACGCGTGCCGAAACTGTTGTCCCACGCCCCGTCGGGAAGCATGAACTCCAGGTGCGACCTGAACGAACGAGCCGCCAGATCCATCGTCTCCGGGTCCTGGGCGATGTGAGCGTAAAGAACCAGGTTCGGCAACGTCTCTTCCACGTTGTATCCCAGGTCGATAGGGCGACAGCCGCGAGCCGAAACGCTCTTCCACGGTTTGCCTTCGCCGAAAATGAGATGGTTCGGTTCCGAGAGGTACTCCGTAAGCTGCGTTGCCCGGAGTTGTGCCTGCTGAACAAAATCAGCATCGTCCAGCGCCAGCCCCGCAGATGCCAAAGCCGCCGGAGCACTGAGCGGATAGTTGATCACCGCGGTGCTGTAGTCGAACGTCTCGGCAACGAACTCCGCAGCCCGCAACAGGCGGTCCTCCCAGGCTCGCCGTGTCGCGTCATCCAGAATATGCCCGTGCAGGCGGAGCGCTTCACCCAGTGCGATCGTCGCAAAGACGGTTGTGCCTTTCCACGGGAAGCTGCAGGTCGGTTCGTTCCGCCAACTGCCGTTGGGGTGAGAGACGCACTGGCCCCAGTCGAGCAGCCGGATGGCCGCATCCAGGTAGGGCAACTGCCCCGTGATGTCGGCCAGGTACATCAGTGGATAGACCCCATCGATGCTCCTGCCGTGAGAGCGGGCGCAGGCCGGGCAGAGCACTCCTCCGTCCAGGGTCGGAGTCCGGGGCAGATCGATCTGGAGATCCACCATCCTGTCGCACCACGTCCGTAGAAGATCAAAATACAGTCCCACCGTGTTCGCCTCCGAAATTGAGGTCGCTGTCGGTCCAGAAACTACCCGCGATCCGCGGCGAAGGCAAAAGCATTCGCGGCAGGAAGAGCCTTGCCGTCGCGAACCGGTCGAAATTGTTCTGCATACATTGGTTGCAGGGTCGTCGCCGTCGTTCCTGCTGCGGTTTGGCATGCACGAAAAATGGCCTGGTCCGGTTCGCCCGGTCTTGTGTTGGAAGATTCCCGACGCTAGACTATCCGTTTCGTTTACCAGCCGGGCGAGCCCCGGTTTTGCCCGGAATCGACTGGGCCTCAAAGCTCTGCGGAACCGGACGGAAATCCCCAGCCGATTGGAAAGAAAGGATAGACGCAATGGCCGATGCCAAGACGCACCTGTTCACCAGTGAATCTGTTACCCGGGGGCACCCGGACAAAGTTGCCGACCAGATCTCCGATGCCGTTTTGGACAGTCTTCTCGCCCACGATCCCAAAGCGCGAGTCGCTTGCGAAACGCTGGTGACCACGGGGCTGATCGTGCTGGCCGGTGAGGTCACCGTGCATACCCCCGAGGCAGAGAAGGCGCTTCTGAACGTTGAGGACACCGTCCGCGACGTCGTTCGTCAGATCGGTTATGTCGATCCTGATATCGGTTTCGATTACCGGTCCTGCTCTGTCCTCAGGTCGCTGCACTCGCAGTCACCGGACATTTCGCAAGGCGTGACGGAAGGCACCGGCGAGCATCTTGAACAGGGCGCCGGCGATCAGGGACTCATGTTCGGGTTCGCCTGCCGCGAGACCAGCGAACTGATGCCGCTGCCGATCCAGCTTTCGCATCGGATCTGCTCCCGATTGACCAAAATTCGCGAAAGCGGAGAGCTTGAGTGGCTGCGCCCGGACGGCAAGGGACAGGTCACCGTGGAGTACGACGGGCTCAAGGCCATCAGGATCGACTCGGTGGTGCTGTCGACCCAGCACACCGTGGGTGTGGTCGATCACGCGACCAACAACATGTCCGCTGAAGCCAAGCAGGCCCTGATCGACAAGGTGATCAAGCCGGTCATCATGGAAGAGCGTCCGGATCTCTGGACCGATGAGATCGTGTTCCATATCAATCCGACAGGGCGTTTCGTAGTCGGAGGTCCGCATGGCGATGCGGGGCTGACCGGACGGAAGCTGATCGTGGACACCTACGGCGGACGGGGCAGACACGGCGGAGGCGCTTTCAGTGGAAAAGACCCCTCCAAGGTCGACCGCAGTGCCACATACATGGCCCGCTATATTGCCAAGAACATCGTTGCTGCCGATCTGGCCGACGTGGCCGAGGTCCAGATTGCCTACGCGATCGGCGTGGCCGAGCCGGTAAGTGTGCTTGTGGACACGCAAGGGACCATTGCCGAAGGGCTGAAAGAGGAGCAACTTGCCAAGGCCGTCCGCGACGTGTTCCCGCTCAAGCCCGCGGGCATCATCCAGCACCTCGACCTGTTGCGCCCGATCTACTGCAAAACCGCCTATGACGGACATTTCGGGCGAGTTGACGCGGATTTCTCATGGGAGCAGACCGACAAGGCCGACCTGCTTCGACAAAATCTGGGCCGCTGAACAATCTGAGAGCGACGAAAATCTTGAAAACACTGAAACAGCCTGCCGAGCACTTGGCAGGCTGTTTTTTTTCGTTAACTCGCAACCGTCGGAATCATAATGATTTAGGCGCCATTCCGGGTAAATGTCTGCAAAAATGCGCATTTTCCGGCAAATGCTTCCGGACTTTGAGCGTCTAAACAGGTGAACGCAGCCGATACCGAGGCAGGGGGGGGCGACCGAGAAGGTCCTACGCGTTCTTGGGAAGGTTTTGTCGAAGGGGCGTTGCTGCCTCGGCTGATGTTGGGGGGAATGGTCCGTTGCGAAGCGGGCCATTCTTATGCGCCCGGCGGGAGTGGACAACCAACTGGTCCTCGCCCGCCGCTACCGCGCAAGAGAAACCCCCGTCCGGGCCTCGGGCGGGGGTTTCTGTTCTACAACGTCGCACATCCGACAGCGCCAGAAAAGGCGGCCGTTCGGTTGCTCAGGAAACGGCTTCAGACTGCCTGGACTTTCCTGCCCTTGCGACGTTTGCGGTTGATGAGCTTCCGGCCGTTCTTGGTGCTCATACGGGCGCGGAACCCGATCTTGCGGGCGCGCTTACGCTTCGAAATCTTTCTCGGATAATGCATAACTCACCTGTACCTTGTATATCTTGATCAACTCAGTATGCGGGAAATGGAGCATATTAGTGCCGTTTGAGGCGATTGGCAAGCGGAAATTTGCCCCAAACCACAGTCGCACCCGACCATTTCATCGGTTCGACCGCGCGTGAGCGAAAAATCGCTACTTTTTGCTTGTCCCTCCCGCTGGATACGGTAACTTTTCCCGCCATGGTCGGTTCAGGTTGTCCGGCTGGTCTGGGAAGGTCATCACCCAATGTCTCTCCGCCGCAAATCAATGGAAGTCTTACCCGCTCTGAGCGTTCGAGGTCGCGAACTGCGTCAGAGCTTGCGTATCGTTACGATCGGCTGGATGTTCGGCATTGTCTGGATGACGTGCATCGGCGGCAGCCGGTTGAATCAGTTCGGCCGCATCCTGGGTTTCCAGGACATTCACTTCGGAATTCTCGCCGCGGTTCCGTTGATAGCGACATTCGGGCAGGTGATCGCCACTGTGATCATCGAACGGACGGGCCTGCGGAAACTGCAGTTCATGGTCGCCGCGAGTATCCATCGTCTGCTGTGGATCCCCATCGCGCTGATCCCGTTCTTCCTGCCATTACCGGAAGGCGCGGGCAGTTTTCGCATCGCCGCCTGGATCGCGTTGCTGTTGATGCTCGTCAGCTGGTTCATGAACGCCATCGCTGCACCGGCCTGGATGAACTGGATGGGTGACCTGATCCCGCGACGGATCCGCGGACGGTATTTCGCCAATCGTGGCATCTACACGCAATTGGTGCAGATTCCGGTGGTGCTTCTGCTGGGTGTTGTGATTGGCGAAGCAACCAAGATGGGTGCCGACGGTAAGGCATTGGCGATGACGGCGGAGAACCAGACGACGCTGCTTTATGTACTCAGCGGTATCCTGGTGATTGGTGGACTTTTCGGGACGATCGACATCCTGGTGTTCCGGCGGATCCGCGAAGTACGCAAAACCTATTACGACAAACCTGCTCCCCCCGCCATCGACGTCACCGTGCCTGAGTGGGCACGCGCCGGACGAATGCGTCATGTGCGTTCTGTCGTTACGGGCGGCTTGATCTTTGACAAAGTCCTGCTGCGTCCGATGGGCGATCGCACGTTCCGCATGTACGTCTTCTACGCGGGCATGATGATGTTCGCCATGACCGTTTCCGGGCCGTTCTGCATGCGGCACATGCTGGAGACGCTGAACCTGTCGGTTCTGGCTACCGAAGTCATCTTCATGGTCATCGGGCCGATCATCGGGATTCTGGCGGCCAAGCCGATCGGCCGTCTTCTGGACCGCTGGGGCCGCCGTCCGGTGTTGATGCTCGGCTCTGCCGGCACGTGCCTGTCCATCCTGCCGTACTTCCTGTCCAGCCCGTCCACTCCGAACCCGGAGTGGGTGTCCGCCGCAGTGAATGCCGCTGCCGGAGGCCTCGGTGGGCTGTTCAACAGGAATTGGATGCTGCTCCCGGAAGGCGCTCCTGTGGGGGCATGGCTGGTGATGGTGCCGATGGTCCTTTTCGGCACCTCCGGCTGGCAGGCGGTACAGATGGGGCAGACCAATGTCATCCTGGGTTTCGCTGACGGGCACGGCCGGAGTAAGTACATGGCTGCTGCGGCGGCATGGACGAGCCTGGGCGGAATCGCCGGCGGACTGCTTGGCGGATTTGTAGCCCAGGAATTGCGATGGATGCAGTCCGATCCGCTCGTTTTCGGGCCGTTTCTCTGGAACAACTGGCATGTCACGTTTGCCATGTCGTTCGCGGCCCGGGTTTCGGGTCTGGTGCTGGCGGGGGTCATGCCTGATCCGGGCAGCGGACGGGTCAGCATGATGGTTCGCGACATCGGGATGAATGCGATGAACTTCACCGTGAACCGCCTGTTCCTCCCGTTCCGCGTGATCGGCTGGCGAAACGGACAGGAGAGAAGCAGCAGGGGGAACCGCCGCAACCGGTGACCCGCTGCGAGAGCCAATCCGCCGTAGAGTTCAGGCTGCTGCGCGGGTAGAATCAGACGATGGCAAACGAAACCGAAATCAAGATCCGGGTGGAATCTCACGAGCCGGTGCGACGCGCACTGCAGCAGGAGCATGCGGAGTTCCTCGGAAAGGTGCTGCAGACCGATACCTTTTTCGATTCCAGTCGAGGAAGACTGCGCAACGGCGATCGCGGTCTGCGAATTCGCCGCCTGCAGGTCATTCAGAACCCGTTGGGGCACGGAAGCGAGCGCAGGCTCAGCCTCGTCACTTACAAAGGGCCGAAGCAGGATTGCGGCGAGATGAAGGTGCGGGAAGAGATCGAGGTGGGCGTGGATGACGCAGACGCGGCAGGGCAGTTGATCAACGCCCTCGGCTTGAGCGAGAAGATGGTTATCCAGAAGAAGCGGGCCAGCTATCGCCTGAACGGCTGTCAGATCGAGCTGGATGAGCTGCCGATGATCGGGAAATTCGTCGAGATCGAGGGCCCCGATGCCGACACGCTGGAGAAGATGAGACGCCGGCTTGGGCTTGAGGGCCCGGGGATCACCACGTCCTATTCGCAGATGCTGGCCGAGGCACGCGCCGAGCGAGGTTTGTCGGAGGATCGGGCGGTTTTCGAGTGAAAGTCGTGGTAGGAAGTCTCAGCGCATCGGCAGCCAGGTGCAGCGGCGCGTTGATGTCGACCTCCACTTCCTCGAAGCGGCGAATGTCTTCCAGGGCGGTTTTCACCTCGTCGTAGTCAATGCCCGGTGGCGTGACGTTGATCGCCAGCGCGTCGCAGCAGGGGCTTCCAGCGGAAAGTTTACTGTCCTTACATCCCGGGCGTCGGTTACTTGAGGCGGTTCTCGTGCGATACGGGTCGGGAGCGGACCAGGGCGATGATCCCGAAGATGAACAGCTTCCCGCCGACGGCCATGATCAGGATCGGCAGCACGAAGAACAGCAAATGCGCATCCAACAGGGCCCCGGCCATGCTAAGCCCACCGCCGACAAAGCCGAGCAAGACGCTCCAGAAGATCATCATCAGCGCCCTGTTCCGCTTGGCGATCGTAGTTCTCCCGCTTTCTGTGGACCCGGCGCTGAGGCCAAGGAGGGCGGCTTTGGACACCTGTGAGACGAGTTCCAACGCCTTGCGACGTTCCCATCCGCCGTCGACCAGCCGGTTGACGATCTGGTCGGCGGGTATGCCCCGATCCATCATCTCCATCACGTAGCGCGTTGCGTTGTAGCTCTCGCGTTCTTCTAGATCGGCCTGGCGTTGTTGTTGGACGTGCTCGCTCATGGTACAGGCCCCTGAAACTCCCAAGTGCGGAAAGTGATCCGTCTCTGCCAGATTATAGCAGGCGGCAGGGGGTTCGCAAGATGGTACATGCCGTTGATTCTCGCCGGCAGGCGAGTCGCAAGTGCAAGGCGCATATCGCCGACCGGTCGTTCGCAGCGCCCCAAACCGGTGTAACATCTCGGCAGTGGCGGTTCGGCTGCAGGACGCAATTTGTGCTTTGTCATTTGTCCTGGCGGCCGGTCCGTGTTCTACTGTGGGCATGGCATTGAAGACGGAAGAATACCTCCGGCCGGAAGTGATCCAGCAGGTCAAGCGTCTGGACCTCAAGGCGCGATTCATCGTCGAGGGGTTCATCTCGGGTTTGCACGCCTCGCCGTTTCACGGGTTCAGCGTGGAGTTTTCGGAGCACCGCAAGTACACGCCCGGCGACGACATCCGCCTGATCGACTGGAATGTCTACGGCAAGACCGACCGCTACTACATCAAGAAGTACGAAGCGGAGACGAACCTCGACGGGTACCTGCTGGTCGATTGCTCCGGCAGCATGGACTTCTCCACCGGTGGGCGGATGAGCAAGATGGACTACGCCATCTGCCTCGCGGCGGCTCTGGGGTACATGATGATCGGGCAGCAGGATTCGGTCGGGATGTTCACCTTTGACGAGAAGGTCCGGATGTACCTGCCGCCGAAGTCCAAGCGGTCGCACCTGACGAACATCCTCGGCACGCTGGCCAAGACCGCCCCGGCAGGGGAGACGAACCTCGCCGGCTGTCTGCACGAAATTGCCGGCCGGATCAAGAAACGCGGGCTGATCATCCTCCTGAGCGACCTGCTGGCCGACCAGGAAGACGTGATCAAGGCCCTGCACCATCTGAAATACCGCGGGCACGATCTGATGATCTTCCAGGTGCTTGACCACAGCGAGGTGGAGTTCGATTTCGACGGGCAGGTGCAGTTCGAGGAGCCGGAGACCGGCGACACGCTCAATGCCGACCCGCAGGCGATCCGCTCTGCCTATCTGGAGGAGATCCGCGCGTTCATCGATGAGTACAAGCGCGAGTGCCAGGCCGTCCGGGCCGACTTCGTGACCGTCGACAATTCCATGACGTTCGACAAGGCGCTGATCGAGTTTTTGATCGAGCGGCAGGGAAGGATGTAGTGATTGGGTGATTCGGTGATTCGGTGACTTGATGATTGGATTGCGGATTTCGGATTTTTGATTTCGGATTTGCGGCGGCGTTTCGTCCGGAGCAGAGGCTTACCGCCTGCCGGCGGCCCGGGTTCCGTAGGTGATCGCTTCATCGAGGAATGCCTCGATGTTCTCGATGGGCGTGCCGCTGACGATGCCGTTCCCCGCGGCGATGCACATGCCTCCGCCGTTGCGGTGGAAGGTATCGATCAGGAAGCGGACCTCCTCCCGCACGCCGTCGGGGTCCTTCTCCTGCAGCGTGTGCTGCACGTCGATCCCGGCAAGGAACGTCAGCCGGTCGCCGAAGGTCTCGGCGATCTCCTTCTCGTCCATGGTGCCTTTCTGCACCGGATGGAACACGCTGACGCCCGCCTCGATGAAGTCGTCCATCAGCGGAGCGTTGTTCCCGCAACTGTGCAGCCACCAGTGCGGAATGCCCACCGCCCGCAGCGTCTCGCCGAAGCGGACGTAGTACGGCTTGATCAGCGTCCTGAAGATGGCCGGGCTCATCATCGGCTGGGTCTGATGGCCGAGGTCGTCGCTGCACCAGAACCCGTCCGGCTGGAGCACCTCGGCGGCTTTGCGGACGTAGGCGGAGTACAGGTCACACAAGGCAGAGTGGAGCCGGTGGACCTGCTCGGGGTTCTCGTAGTAATCGATCATCAGGTTTTCCATCCCGCGCAGGCCCCAGGGCTTCTCGAAGAAGAGCCGCCACCAGCCGAACGTGATGTACATGTCCTTCTCGCGGGCTTTCTTAGCCTGTTCGAGGCAGGATTCCACCTGCCCGTCGGTCTCCGGGTCGGGCAGCTTCTCGATGAACTCATCCAGTTGCGACCAGTCCTGAATGATGACGGTCGCGTCGTGCGACCCGCCGGTGGGCAGATCCCAGGAGAGGTTCATCTTCCACGGTTGGACCGGGTTGATGAAAATCTGGACCGCATCTTCGGGAATGCGATCGAAACGGCGGAGCTGGTCGCCGTACTGGTCCTCGAGGCCTTCGCCCCACCATTTGGCGCGGACAAGCGGGATGCGGGACGGGCCCTTGCGTTCGATGGCTTTGTAGACTTCTTCCCTGGGAAGTGGGGGGATGCTCTGGTCAGGCATGAAACGGTCCGTTCTGTATCTCTCGTAAATCGAAAGGTACAACGATCCGCCGTGGCGAACCGGTGAGCCGGTGCGGCTCCACCATAAAGAGTACACCACACCGGCATCGGAGTCCACCCTCTCTCAGCCGCTTTGTTGCGTCTGCCCGTTTCTCGTGGGCGTCCAGATATCCTCCCACAGGGCGCCGACGAACCCGCTGAAGCCCTGGTTTCGCTGGAAATGCCGCACCCGCTCGATATCCAACGCGTTGCCGCGGTCGTCCAGCGTTACCCGGTAGGACCACAGGCTCGTGATGCTGTCGATCTGGCTGCCGTACCTCATGTCATGGAATTCGATCAGGTGGTGCCCGTTGACTTTCTTGTGCGTCCGCCGCAATCGCCCGGCTGCGAACCACTGGAACGTCTTCGTCTCGTCCAGTTCTTCGGCGCGCTGCACCCACAGATCGCGCTCGATCTTCCGGGCGCGGTTCACCTCCAACTGCTCCGGCGGGGTGTCGTCGAAGATGTGCACACGGCGCACATCCCAGCGGTCGGGAGTCTCCGCCACGGTTCGCCAGAGGAAGATCGTTCCGATCATCGGGTACGCATCGACGTTATCTTCCGGCCCGTAATTCCCTGCCGCCATCGTGCGATCCACGGCGATGTCGTGCATCACCCGCCCGGCAGCAAGGTAACCGGTGCTCAGCAGCACGCCCAGCCAGCCGATCACCAGCGTCGCGCGGACGGCCTTGCCGTGCCTGATTTTCCGGACGATGTAGCAGGTCAGCAGCGTCAGAATCAGCAGGGGCGTGTAGATGATGTCAACGATGGGCGCTGCATCGATACTGAAACGCATCCGCGTCAGCGGGGCAAGCAGTTGCGTGCCGTAGCTGGTCGTCCAGTCCAGCAGCGGGTGACTGAGCACGGCCACGAACACGCAGGCGTACAGCAGCAAGAAGGATGGGCTCTTGACGGCGCTGCTTTCTCGCTCGGCGGCCGTCCGGGCCGCCTTTGCCGCTTCGGGATGAGAGGCATTGTCCTCCGGTGGCGGCTGCTCGGAAACCCGTCGGGCGGTACGCTGGGCGAGTTTCCGCCGGAAATACCACCACACCAGGGCGATCGGCAGGGCCAGCACCGGCACCATCAGCAGTGAGTGGCTCAGGCCCCGGTGGTGGACCATGTGCGTCAACTCGGTCACTTCCGCACCGGAAAGCTCCAGCAGCGGGCCGATGAACACGTCCAGATCCGGTACCGTCCCCGCGAACGCAGCCACCCACGTGGCATCCCGTCCGATCTTCTGGCGGAAACCCAACTGGGCCGTCGCCGCCCCGAGCAAGCCTTGTGTTAAAGTATCCATGTCACCTCATTCTAGGACGGCGGGGCAGCAGTTCCGATGGGAATATAGCCAGATGCTGATCTTCCCACCCGGTCCATGGTGGAAACGGGACAGTACGCGGATTCGATCCCTCGCCCATGCGTAAGTGCGATAGACCCGCTGCAGGGCCAGCCGACCGATAGGGCGCTGCCGTGGTCTTGTCGGCTCCGTTCGGGCCGGCAATGACCACGACACTCGGGTTGTCGCTCGGGCCCTGGCTCACTCCCACTCGATCGTAGCAGGGGGTTTGCTGGAGATATCGTAGACCACGCGGTTGATACCCCGGACCTCGTTGATAATCCGGTTGCTGATCGTCGCCAGCACGTCATACGGAATCCGCGACCAGTCTGCGGTCATGAAGTCGCTGGTATCGACCGAGCGGATCGCCACGACGTTCTCGTAGGTCCTTCCGTCGCCCATCACGCCGACCGACTGGATCGGCAGCAGCACCGCGAAGGTCTGGGCGGTCTTGCGGTACAGACCGGCCGCGGTGATCTCTTCCAGCAGGATGTGGTCGGCCTTGCGCAACACGTCCAGGCGTTCCTTCGTGATCGGTCCGATGCACCGAACCGCCAGTCCGGGCCCGGGGAACGGGTGCCGCCAGACCATCTGTTCCGGAAGGCCCAGCAGTTCGCCGACCTTCCGCACCTCATCCTTGAACAGATCGCGGAGCGGCTCGATCAGCTCGAATCCGAGTTTCTCCGGCAGCCCGCCCACGTTGTGGTGCAGCTTGATATTCGCCGCCTTGCCCGCCAGCGAGTGCCCGCTCTCGATCACGTCCGGGTACAGCGTGCCTTGGGCGAGGTATCTGGCGTTGGGGATCGACCCGGCTGCGTTCTTGAACGAATCGATGAACGTGTGTCCGATGATCTTCCGCTTCTCCTGCGGGTCCACGACCTGATGCAGCTTGCCGAGGAAATCGTCGGCCCCGCGGACAACCGTCAGGTTGACCTTGAAATGGTCCACGAACGTCTGCTCGACCAGCCGGTCCTCGTTCATCCGCAGCAGTCCGTTGTCCACGAAGATGCAGTGCAGCCGGTCGCCGATGGCCTTGTGAAGCATCGCGGCCACGACCGAGGAGTCCACGCCGCCCGACAGTCCGCAAATCACGCTCTCATCCTCGCCGACCGTCGAACGCACCTCCTCCACGACCGACTCGATGAACGAGCCCATCTGCCAGAGCCCCTGACAGCCGCAGATCTCGTACAGGAAGTTGACGAAGATCTCGTTCCCGTGCGGGGTGTGGGTAACCTCCGGGTGGAACTGCACGCCATAGAAGGCCCGGCTCTTGTGTTTGACCGCGGCATACGGGCAGGTCGGCGTGGACGCCAGCGGGATGAAATCGTCGCTGATGTCCTTGATCTGGTCGCCGTGGGACATCCAGACGGTGGTCTCGGGGGGCATGTTCTTGAGCAGGTCGTCCTCTTCGATGACCCGAAGCGACGCTCTGCCGTACTCGCGCGACCGGGCCGGCTGGATCTCCGCACCCAGCATCCTGCAGCTCAGCTGCATCCCATAGCAGATGCCCAGTACGGGAAGGCCCATCTCCAGCAACTCAGGCCGGCAGGTGGGCGCACCTTCGTCG
>JBKHHU010000196.1:0-6234 GCA_046539045.1 Phycisphaerae bacterium | reverse complement strand
TGGGCCGTACTGGACTCGAACCAGTGACCTCACGGGTGTGATCCGTGCGCTCTAGCCAACTGAGCTAACGGCCCGGTCGTCTCCTTCGCAGGTTGCCCCGCGTCAGGAGCAGACATTATACGTCTTTGCTCCGGCGCTGCAAGTGCTTTAGCGTCTCTTCGAAATCTTTTGCCCACGGTGCCTCCAGCTTCATCCGGTCGCCGGTTCGCGGGTGGAAGAATTCGATCGTGTGAGCGTGCAACGCCTGGCGGGTGATGATCGGATTCTCCGCCCGCTCGGCGTGCCCGTCCAGCCAGCTCTCGTAGATCGGCCCGCCTCCGTACAGCTTGTCGCCGATCATCGGATGGCCGATGTAGCTCATGTGCACGCGGAGCTGGTGCGTCCTGCCGGTCTTCGGGTAGCATTCCACCTGCGTGAAGCAGGCCTTGCTCGCCCCGACATCCCGGAAGCGGCGGATCACCTTGTACCGCGTGATCGCTTCCTTGGCCGTCACCGGATAGGGCCGCCCGGTCTTGCGGTGCACCGCACACTTCTCCTTGAACTTCGGATGCTTGCCGATGGGACAGTCGATCACGTCCTCGTCCCGCTGGACGATCCCGTGCACAATCGCGGAGTAGGTCTTGACCGTCTTACGGTGCTCGAACTGCTGGCCGAGACGCCACAGCGCCAGCTCCGTCTTGGCGACCAGGATGACGCCGGTGGTATCCCGGTCGAGCCTGTGGACAATCCCCGGCCGGAACCGCTCACCGGAGACGGGCAGTTCCTTGATGTGCCGCCAATTCTTCTGGAAGTAATACGCCAAGGCGTTAACCATCGTCCCGGACCAGTTCCCGCGGGCCGGGTGAACGATCAGGTCGGCCTGTTTGTTCAGCGCGAGGAAGTCGTCATCTTCGTACACCACGTCGAGCGGGATCGGCTCGGGCGGAATCTCCTTCGGCTTGTTCTCGGGCAACTTCATGTCGACCAGGTCGCCCTCCTGCAGCGTGTAGCTGGGCTTGACGGTCTTGCCGTTGACGGTGACCTCGCCCTCCTTGATGTACCGCTGCAGCGCGTTGCGGGAGACATCCTTGCCGAGCCGGTTGGACAGGTACTTGTCGAGCCGGCGCACCTTCAGCACCCGCCGGACACGCATCTGCACGTGCCGGACGCCCTGCTCGTCCTCGACGGTCTCCTCTTCAGCTTCGAAGCTGTCATCCGCGGACGTCATCGCCGCGGCGTCTTCGGGAGTCATCTCCTCGAGGAGATCGTCAAACCTGTCGTCGTACTCGTCGCTCATGGTCTCCCTGCTTCAGCTATCGGAAGCGGAAGCAATCGTCTATGGACAAAAAAGCACGATCGCTGCCGTCCGCCGGCGGGGGCTCCCTGCCGGTTGGACAGCGGCGATCGTGCTGCGAGTCTGCCGTCGCCCGATCAGGCCGCGGAGATCAGCTCCCGCGCCAGATCGACCGCGGAGGCGGCGTCGGCGGAGTATCCGTCGGCACCGATCTCGTCGGCGTAGCTCTGGGTCACCGGAGCGCCGCCGATCATCGTTTTCACCTCGATACCGGAATCTTTCAGCGCCTTGACCACCTCGGCCATCTGGGGCATGGTGGTGGTCAGCAGAGCACTCATCGCGACGATCCTGGCGTTGTTCTCCTTGCACAGCTCGACGAACTTCTCCGCCGGGACGTCGGTGCCTGCATCGATGACCCTCAACCCGCCACCGGTCAGCATCATGCCGACCAGGTTCTTGCCGATATCGTGCAGGTCGCCCTTGACCGTACCCAGAACGATCGTGCCGATCGGTTCCACACCGGCTTCGACCAGCTTCGGCTGGAGGAGTTCCATCCCCGCCTTCATCGCTCGAGCAGCGATCAGCACCTCGGGCACGTAGATTTCGTTATTCTTGAAGCGTCGCCCGACAACGTCCATCCCGGCCACCAGGCCCTGATCAAGGACCTCCTTGGGCGACACGCCCTCCTTGAGGGCCTGCTCTGTCAATTCGACTACTCCATTGCGATTCCCGCGGATCAACGCGTCCGCGATGCCCTGCAAATCAGCCATACTGCGTTCTCCAGTCCTTCTATGGTCGAGGCTTGCAAGAAAAGCCTTTGAGACCTCTTCCGGTTGCGGATCAGTCTTCGACGGACTCGGTTGCCGGTTGGGTGGTGGCTGCTTCGTCCGCGGGAGCCGTACCGGTCGCCGGTTGCGTTTCGGCAGCCTCATCCGTTGCCGGCTGGGTTTCGGGAGCCGGGGCGGTGGTCGCGAAGCGGATCTCCTTGTCGTACTCCTCGAGTCGGCTGAGACCTGCCTCTGCCGCCTGGTAGGCCGCGTGCCCCTCCAGCGTCGTCATGGAGGTGACCTTCTCGAAGTGGTTCCGGGCCTTGCTGAAATCAGCGTCGTTCTCTGCGATCTGCCCCAGGGAAAGATACGCCAGCGCCACCTTGTCCCTCTGCTCGCCGAAGCGTTCGATCACCTGCTTGTACAGCTTGACCGCCTGCTGTTCGTTGGCCTGCTTGGCCTGGGCGTCCAGTTCGGTTGAGGTGCGGTTCTGGATGATGTAGTAGTGAGCCAACTGAATGGCTGCATTCGCGGCCACGTGCTCGTCGTCGGTCTGTTCGATCAGTGTCCGCATCTGACTGATGAACTCCTCGCCCGGGGCGCTTCTTCGCCATATCGTGTTCTGGCTGTAGTCCCAGTTGAGGCTCGCAGCCCGGGCTTTCTGTTCTTTTCGAACATAGACCACCACCAGGAGGAGGATGGCGGCGATCAGGACCACGACGGTGACTTTCCCGCCGTGGACCTTCATGAACTGGCTGATCTTGTTGATTTCCTCAGACAGTTCGTTTTTCTGCAGTTTGTGACGTCTTTCGGATTTCATATTGCACTCTACTGATTACCTGTTCTGACTGTCGACCGGGCTTCGATCCGGCCGCTCGTCCACAGCTGCATCTTCACGACGGTGGACGTGGTCCATCCGCCGTCGGAGATCACGACCCGACACCGCTCGCTGTCTTTCTCGAAGTCCAGTATGATATCGCCCTGAACGAACATATCGGTCACGCGAGCCCATCGGAAGACCGGCATCTGCTTCTTAAAGAATCGAGCAACGGCGAACTTGTCCTCACCGCCGGTGTACCGGTGGTCGAGGTATCGCAACCCGCCGGACGCAAAGGACCGCGAGCGGCTTTCGTCGAGGCTGAAACCGCGCGGAACCGGCACATCGCTCACCGGCGGACGGGCCTGCCGCGACAACTCCGATATCTCGCCGGGAGAATTCGCTGCCGTCGGCGTATTGTTGCATCCTGCGGCCAGCAGCACCACCGACACCATCCACAGCGTCAGACGTTTAGCGTTCATCGCGACCTCCCTGCCGCAGAAATCGACGGCATTTCCGCCTCTCACCTTCCGTGACGGGACGGAGTGCCCGAATCCTGATTAAGCTTGCCTACAGCGGGCATATTGTCAAGCACTAATTCAGGCTGACCTTAGGTGCTCTATCGGCCATCAGGCCCTCTCCTGTTGAGCGCGGGCGGGCAGTTTCCTGCCCGGCGATCTGCAACCGGATCGGTGTGCGGGAGCAAAGCCCGGCAGGGGCGACAAACCGGCCGGAGTTCCGCCACCCGCCTCCCGTTGGTCGGATCAACCGCGCGACTCCTGTCGCGGGCTCACGGCGTCCGGGGAATTTGAGCGCCGGACCGAAGGCCGGTGCTCAGACCATACATTCATTGCGGTAACAGGGATGTTGGCAGCTGTGCTCTCTCCCGCTTCAGAGTCCCGGACCCCGTGGATACAGAATTCCTGTTGTAAATGCCGGTTTCCGGCCGTACCTTTGTCTGAATCCATCGGAAGGAAACCGGCGGCCGGCGCGGTAGCCGGCCGCCTGCTGCACAATGCAATACGGAGAGCCTTGAGTGATCGTCGTACTGAACCTCTTCGATATCGTCCCGGGCAAGGAGAAGAACTACGCCGAGTACCTGCGTCGCGTCCAGCCGATCCTGGACCGACACGGGGCGAAGGTCATTCTCTACGGTCTGACGCGAATGGTACACAAAGGTGATTGCGCCCAGCAGTTTTGCGGCCTGATCGGGTATGAGTCGCTCAAGCGCTTGCGCGACCTGTCCCACGACCCGGAGTTTGTCGAGATCCGCCCCCTGCGGGACAACTCCACCAGGAACTACGTTCTGACGAGCGTGGAGGATTTCGAAACGCTCGGCCACGCGGTGGACTACCTGGAAACGATCGACGACGAAGAATAGCAACGGTCCCGAAGTGACCATGGAGAAACGCCATGATGCGCAGTGATAACGTCAAAAGCGGAAAGGAACGAGGCCCGCATCGCAGTCTCATGAAAGCGACGGGCATCGACGACGAGGCGATCAAGCGGCCGTTTATCGGCATCGCCTGCAGTTTCAGCGAGATCGTGCCCGGACACGTGCATCTCGATGCCGTGGCGGAGTTCGTCAAGCGAAAGATCGTCGAAGCCGGCGGGACGGCGTTCATTTTCAATACCATCGCCCTCTGCGACGGGGTGGCGATGGGCCATACGGGCATGAAATACTCGCTGCAGTCGCGGGAAATCATCGCCGACAGCGTGGAAACGATGGTCCGCGGGCACTGTTTCGACGGGCTGATCTGCATCCCCAACTGCGACAAGATCATCCCGGGGATGTTCCTGGGCTCGATCCGGTGCAACGTGCCGACGATCTTCACCTCCGGCGGGCCGATGGAAGCCGGACGCGTCGCCGACCGCGACGTGGACCTGATCGACCAGTTCTACGCGGTCGCCCAGAACAAGATCGGCAAGATGAGCGATGAGGAGTTCGCCGAGTACGAAGACAACACCTGCCCGACCTGCGGGTCCTGCAGCGGCATGTTCACCGCCAACAGCATGAACTGCCTGTCCGAGGCGATCGGCATGGCCCTGCCCGGAAACGGCACGTGCCTGGCGACCAGCCCTGCCCGCATGGGCATGTACGAACGGGCCGCCCGGCGCATCGTCACGATGGTCAAGGAATGGAACCAGCAGGACAACTCCACCGATTACCCGCTCCTGCCCCGGAACATCATGAATGAAAAGGCGTTCCAGAACGCCTTCGCCCTGGACATGGCCATGGGCGGCTCGACCAATACCGTGCTGCACCTGCTGGCGATGGCCACCGAGGCGGGCGTGAAGTTCGGCCTGAAGGATATCGACGACGTCTCCAAGCGGACGCCGAACATCTGCCGACTGGCCCCCTCCAGCACACCCGAGGGCAAGATCTACCACATTCAGGACTGCCACAAGGCCGGCGGGATCCACACGATCATCGGCCAGTTGTGGTGGGACCAGAAGGACCTGGTCAACACCGACGTTATGACCGTCACCGGTGAGACCATGATGAAGAACCTGGAGAAATGGTCGCTCCGCAGCGACGACATCTGCGATGAGGCCAAGGAGATGTACGCCGAAGGCTGGAAGGCCACCGGCAGGAACGTCGCGCAGGTCAAGGCGATGTACCGCGGGGCCGAGCCGGAAGACCTGCCCACGAAGAACACCGTCGAGATCGACCCGCAGGACGTCATCCGCCCGCTGGAGAACGCCTTCACCAAACGCGGCGGGCTGGTCGTGCTGTACGGGAACATCGCGCGGAGCGGGTCGGTGGTCAAGCTGGCCGGCGTGGACAAGGACATGCACAAGTTCACCGGAAAGGCGATCATCTTCGAGTCGCAGGAAGCAGCCTGCCAAGGCATTCTGGAAGGCAAGGTCGAGCCCGGGCACGTGGTGGTCATCCGCTACGAAGGCCCCCGGGGCGGTCCGGGCATGCAGGAAATGCTCGCCCCCACCAGCTACATCAAGGGCATGGGCCTGGGCAAGGACGTCGCGTTGATCACCGACGGACGGTTCTCCGGCGGGACCGCGGGGCTCTGCATCGGGCACATCTCGCCCGAGGCTGCCGGCGGAGGGGAAATCGCCCTGCTGAAAGACGGTGACGAGATCACGATCGACTGCGACGAAGCGACGCTCGACGTGAACCTCTCCGAAGAAGAACTGGAGAAGCGCCGCAAGGAATGGACGCCCCGCAAGGCGCCGATTACCCACGGCTCGCTCGGCAGGTTCGCCGCACAGGCCACCAGTGCCGACACCGGGGCCGTGCTCGAATGGCCGGGCAAGGTGCTGCCCCCGAAGTAGTCAACAGGAACAAGGGCCCCGGCGCCCGAGAGCATACCAGCGGCGGATTCGCTACGAAAGCGGATCCGCCGCTTTTGTGTTTA
>JBKHHU010000195.1:0-6268 GCA_046539045.1 Phycisphaerae bacterium | reverse complement strand
CCAAGCCCTCGATAAGACCACTCGCGATGCGTCCGGTGCCTTCCGCAACGGCGTGAAAAACGCTCAATTGCGGTGGGCGTTTCCACCAATATCTGTCGTGGGCAATTGCGGGAAAGACGGGATAACTCGAGTGCCTGCCAGCAGAAAACCAACCGGCAGGGCTCGGCGGAAGAGCCTGCCCGTTGCGGGCTGTCCGAGCGGACGGGGGTCCGAGGCACTGGATTATAAAATACCCATGAATTCGAGAGAAGTTCTCGATCCGCTCTGCTTTCCGGTGCCGTTTCACCGAGGCTCCCCGGACGAAAAAGCATTCTGTTCCGCGGGGCGGGAAAAAGTGAGCCTTAGAACGAGCGAAGAAGGAGACACACATGTCACGCAAAATTATGTATCTGACGATCGTAGCGATGCTGTGCGGGTTAATAGTCCCCTCGGCGTGGGCCGAAGAAGACAAGGACCCGCTGATGGACGACCCGGCATGGAGAGATGACGACAAGAGTGTCGAGAAGGATGCCGACAAAGACAAGGCCGACAAGAAGGCGGACAAGGACAGGGACAAATGGTCCGACAAAAGCGCCGATCGCGACCAACGGTCCGAGCAGATGGCTTCAAGAAGGCGGACCTACAAGCAGTATCAGCCGAACCTGATGCGTGCCAACAAGATGATCGGCATGCAGGTGCAGAATGAGCAGCAAAAGAACCTCGGGAACATCGAGGAAATCGTCCTTGACGCCCAACAGGAAAAGATCGGCTACGCCGTGCTTTCCTTCGGTGGGCTGATGGGCGTGGGCGACAAGCTGTTCGCCGTCCCGTGGGATGCCTTCGACGTCAACGAGAAGAAGTCCATGGCCATTCTCGACGTCAAGAAGCAGGAGCTGAAGGATGCTCCTGGGTTTGATCCGGACAACTGGCCGGAAAGCGGCGACACCCAGTGGCTCGAGAAGTCCGAAAAGCACTGGCAGAGCAAATGCGAAGCGCGTCAGGATAAGAAGACGCAGGATTGGCGCAAGTCGCAGCAGCAGGAAAAGTCCCAGCGCAATCAGGACCGTGAGATGAAGCGTCGGGAAAACGAGGACGCCGAACTGGTTCTGAGAGACGAAGAAGACGAGACCGAGATCGAGGAAGGCCGCGACAGAGGGTCCGCACGGGACCGCAAGTCCGACCGGAAGTCGATGCAGCGTGAGCAGGACGATCGGTACACTGCCTCCGGCTCGCAGGATAAAAGCGAGTATGAGAAGAGCATGCAGTACCGCAAGCTCTCGCAGGTGATCGGCTTGGACGTCAAGGGTCAGAACAACAAGACCGTCGGCGAGATCGAAGATGTGCTGATCGACCTGGAAGAAGGTCGCCTGGTGTACGCCGTGATCGGTGACGCAGGCTTCCTTGGTCTGGGCGAGAAGCTCTCTGTCGTTCCGTTCCAGGCACTGAACATCAATCGCAGCCGCGACCTGGCGAGGATCTCTGCTGATCAGGAAGCGATCAAGCAGCACGCCTACCAGGAAGGCGAGTACGATCAACTGGCCAAGAAGGAGCAGGCCCAGAAGATCCACAAGGACTTCGATGTTGACCCGTACTGGGTTGTCTACGGCTACGAGGAACAGCCGCGCAAGACCAAGCAGAAATCGCGGCAGGCCTGGGCGTCCAAGTCCGAGTACAACAAAATGTACGAAAAGGGCAAGGAACAGACCTTCGAGGGCATGGTTCTGAGTACCGGTACGTTCCAGCCGAAGGGCGGGGAACGCAACGGACTGCGGATCCGCATGCGGACCGACGACGGCAAGTACTACCTCGTCTATGCCGGTCCGAAGGAATTCGCCCAGCAGAAGGATGCCCGCTTCCACTTCAATGACGACATCAAGGTAATCGGGTCCGTCATTGAGAAGGAAGGCGGCCAGAAGATTCTGATGGCCAAGGAAATCCACAAGGGCGATCAGAAGTTCGTCCTTCGCGACGATCAGGGCCAGCCTCAATGGCAGGCTGAGGAAATCTACGGCGAGTAACTCCGCCCGATAGATGACGCAAAAAGAAGCCCGGCGGTAAGCCGTCGGGCTTCTTTTTGTCATTGCAGCCGCCGGGCGGCCGAATGCTATAATGCCTCCGGCGGAGACCGTCCGGCCGATCCTGCCGAGGAAACGGATACCGCGGCAATGACCGACGCGTCCGGGCGTTAAGCTTCTGGAACTCGCATTTCACACGGCCATACTTTTTGGGGAGTGGCAATGGACCAATTTCGACGCCTGATTCTGACGCTCGGAACGGCCGCGCTGGTCGTCCAGGCCGGTGCGGTCGCCGCGCCCGATTCGCCTGCCAAAGAGGTCAAACACCTTGCCGACGCCACGTGCGTAACGTTCTCTCCGGACGGTCGGCTCGTGGTTTCCGGAGGATACGATCAGATGGTCCGCTTCTGGTCCCTGCCCGGCTGGAAGGAAGCAGGTACATTGCGCTCGGCCAAGAACGTGGTCGGGGCGGTGGAATTCTCTCCGGACGGAGAAGTCCTGGCCGTCGGTTGCGGACCGGTGCTGAAGCTGGTCGACGTGAAGTCCCGGAAAGAAATCAGGCGATCGGTGGGACACAAGAACTTCATCTCCGACATCGAATTCTCGCCGGATGGGAAGCGCATCTACACCAGCGGGTACTTCGATCAGGTCGTGCGGGTCTGGGATGCCGACCGGCTGAAAACGCTGGGAAGGACCGAGAAGTCCGGGCAGATCGGTTCCATCGCCGTCTCGGCAGACGCGAAGATGCTGGTGGCCGTCAATGACGACGGACGCGTTCGAAGCTGGCCTCTGGTCAAGGGGCTTCCGGACAGCCGCAAGACCTCCACCATGGAAGGGCACGAGGGCTGCGTCCGAACCTGCGAGACCCTGCACGGCGGCAGTGTTATCGCCAGCGGCGGCAATGACGGGACGGTTCGCCTGTGGGACCCCCAGACCCGGCTGCAGATGTTGATGATCAAGGCCCACAAAACGCCGATCCGGGCGCTGGCGTTTTCGAGAGATGAACTCTGGATGGTAACCGGCAGCAAGGGCGGGGGGCTGGCCGTTTGGGAACTGGCGACCGGCAAGCTCATCCACAGGATGCCCGACGCTCACCGGCGCGGGGTCGAGTCCGCGGCGTTCTCGCCGGCCGGGGATGTGCTGGTGTCCACCGGCCGGAACGGCAGCGTGAAATTCTGGACCGTTGCGGACCTTCTGCAGATGGACCTGCCGGATTCGCCTTCCGAGAGCGAACTGCGGGATGCGTGGGTGAAACTGGCAAGCGCGGACCCGGCCGATGGCTTCAAGGCGCTGCATGTGCTGACGAGGAACGGACAGGGAAGCGTCAAGCTGCTGTCCGGTCGCATGGAACCTGCCGCCGAACCGAAGGAACTCAAGGACATGGAGGTGCTGATTTCCGAGGTCGC
Source organism: Phycisphaerae bacterium (assembly GCA_046539045.1). Taxonomy (GTDB): domain Bacteria; phylum Planctomycetota; class Phycisphaerae; order SM23-33; family SM23-33; genus JBKHHU01. Next base: position 2,868 of record JBKHHU010000195.1, on the reverse strand, counting down.
CAGCGCCGACGATGAAGTCAGCGAACGAGCCGTCCGGCGTCTCAAGGACCTGGGACTGGCTGCCAAGGATGAACTGGGCAAGCTCCGCGAGAACGTGAAGATGCAGTCGGCTCGGGAGATGATCCTGCATCTGATGGCATCACTGAGCAATCCGGTCACCACCGACAGCCGGGAGTTACAGGATATCAGGGCGGTGGCGGTGCTGGAGCGGATCGCCACGCCCGAGGCGAGGAAACTGCTGGAGAAACTCGCCGGCGGATACCGTCACAGCCGCCTCACACTAGCGAGCAAAGGGGCTCTCTCGCGATTGAAACAGCGCAAGTAGCTTTCGAGCGGATGAGTCGCCGGCAACCGGCCGGCCCGACGCACTTCGGGCGATGCGACCAGCCCGCGAGAACGCGACAGCACCGGGCAGAATTGCTTTGATCTGACAGGGGGATCTAACCTATCTTGCCGCCCTTTGACCCGGCGGGCGGCGCTGTCATTAGCACCGCTAATCGACCTGTGAAGAAGAACGATACGCCAATACGCCGATTTCTATTTCGGCTTGGCGATGAACCCGCCGATAATGCTTCTATCACGATGAAACGGAGAACCGTGCGCTCGCGACGCTCGTATGAAGGGCGTTCAGATCGATGAACGGAGAAAGCTCATGTGCGGAATTGTGGGATACGTCGGAAACAAGAAGGCCTGTCAGCTGCTGATCGAAGGCCTCAAGCGATTGGAATACCGCGGCTATGACTCTGCCGGTGTCTGCGTTGTCGCCAAGGAGCGTCTGAATATCGCCAAGGAAGCAGGGCGGGTGTCGATTGTCGAGGAACGCACATTCGACAACCCGGAAATCTGCAACGGCACGCTGGGCATCGCCCATACGCGCTGGGCCACCCACGGGGCGCCGACGCAGACCAACGCCCACCCGCACACCGACGACACCGGCAAGATCGCGCTGGTGCACAACGGGATTATCGAGAACTACGCCGCCATCAAACAGTTCCTTATCGGCAAGGGGCACACGTTCTATTCCGATACGGATTCGGAAGTGCTGGTCCAGCTGATCGGCGAGTTCTGCAAAGACGGGGCCGACAGCCTCGAGCAGGCCGTCCAGATGGCCCTGCGGGAAGTTTCCGGCACGTACGGTATTGCCGTCGTCAGTGCCGAAGAACCGGACAAGCTCGTGGCCGCCCGCAAAGGCAGCCCGCTCATCGTGGGTGTCGGTACCGACGAATACATCGTCGCCTCCGACGCCTCGGCTATCCTCGGTCATACCGCCAACGTCATCTACCTCAACGACTCGGAGATGGCCGTCATCACGCGGTCCGGAATGCGGACCATGACCATCGACAACGTCCCGGTTTCCAAAGAGGTCCACGAGATCGAGTGGACGCTCGAACAGATCGCCAAGGGCGGGTACGAGCACTTCATGCTCAAGGAGATCATGGAGCAGCCGGAATCGGCCCGGACCACGATGCGTGGCAGGATTGACCTGACGGACAACTGCGTGAAGCTCGGTGGGCTCAACAACGTCATGCGCGAGCTGTCGCAGGTGCACAAGATCATCGTGTCCGCGTGCGGCACGGCATGGCATGCGGGGCTGGTCGGCGAATTCCTGTTCGAAGATCTGGCCCAGGTTCCGACCGAGGTCGAGTACGCCAGCGAACTGCGCTACCGCAACCCGATCATCGAAGACAATACCGCGGCCATCTTCATCAGCCAGTCCGGCGAAACCGCGGATACCCTCGCCGCCCTTCGCGAGGCGCAGGAGAAGGGCGCCTTGTCGCTGGGCATCGTCAATGCGGTTGGTTCGACAATCGCTCGAGAGACGGATTCCGGTGTGTACCTGCACGCCGGGCCGGAAATCGGCGTGGCGTCCACCAAGGCGTTCACCTGTCAGCTCGTGGTCGAGACGCTCATGGCGCTGACACTGGGACGCAAGCGGTTCATGTCCCAGCAGACGATGAAGCACTACCTGGAAGAGCTGGTCCAGATCCCCGACAAGATGGAACGGATCCTGGAGCAGTCCGACTACATCCGGGAAATCACCGAAACGTACGTCGACATGGAAAACTGGCTCTTCCTCGGCCGGGGGTACAACTACCCGGTGGCGCTGGAAGGCGCGTTGAAGCTGAAGGAAATCAGCTACATCCATGCCGAAGGTCTGCCGGCTGCGGAGATGAAGCACGGGCCGATTGCCCTGATCCACGACGGCATGCCGGTGGTGTTCGTCGCACCGCGCTGTGCGACCTACGACAAGATCATCAGCAACATCGAGGAAGTCCGCGCCCGCAAGGGACGCGTGATTGCCGTGGCCACCGAGGGCGACGAGAACATCGGCAATTACGCCGATCACGTAGTCTACGTGCCCGACTGCGCCGCACCCCTCCAGCCGATGCTGACGGTCATCCCGCTGCAGCTGCTGGCATACCACGCTGCCGTCGCACGCGGGTGCAATGTCGACAAGCCCCGCAACCTCGCCAAGAGCGTGACGGTGGAATAGACAGACGTGCCTGCCGTTCGCCCCGGAGGGGCAAGAGAAAGTAGCCACGGTCGCCAGACCGTGGTCGAGCCCGCAGTTTCGACGCGCCGCGACAGCCAATTACCAACACAAGTTCGCGTCGTTCGCGCTGTTCGTGGCTACTATCCGCAAATTCGAAATCCGAATCCCGAAATCCGAAACAAATGCGAATTCCGAAATGTAAAGGCTCAAAACTCCGCTTCGGAAACCCAGTTCGCGTGGTTCGCGCTGTTCGTGGCTGACAACCGAATCTCTGCTGGTTCCCCATCAAAGACCTCCGTGCTCTGCGCGCCTCGGCGGTCACCTTCAATTCTTTCGCCCCTGCCGGGGCTCTTCATCTTTTCAGGCCCTTCCTG
>JBKHHU010000194.1:0-6296 GCA_046539045.1 Phycisphaerae bacterium | reverse complement strand
GGTCCAGACCGCCGTAACCGATGTCGTAGGCCCAACCGTCGCCACCGAGGGCCCAGATGCTCCGCTTGACCAACTGGTCGGCGAGGCTCTTGAGCTGCTTCTGCCTGGCGTCGGAGTCATCCAGCTTGGCCTTGAGCTGCTGGACGCGCTGACGCTGCTCGATAATGCCCGCTTCGGAGGTCTGGTCGGCGTTGAGCAGGCCGTCGGCGAGATCGGCACCGATGGTGTCCTTCAGGTCGCTGACCAGTTCTTTGGCGAACTCGTTCTGCTTGTCGGCAGTGAGGCGGAAGCCCATGCTGAATTCGGCACAGTCCTCGAACAGCGAGTTGTTCCAGGCGGGGCCTCTGCCGTTCTCGTCGCAGGTGTACGGCGTGGTCGGCAGGTTGCCACCGTAAATCGAGGAGCAACCGGTCGCGTTGCCGATGATCGCACGATCGCCGAACAGCTGCGTCAGCAGGCGGACGTAGGGGGTCTCGCCGCAACCGGCACAGGCACCGGAGAACTCGAACAGCGGACGGCAGAGCTGCGAGCCCTGGACGGTTCGGAGGTTCAGCTTCGTCCGGTCATAGTCGGGAATCGTCTCGAAGAAGTCCCAGTTGGCCGCTTCCTGCTCACGCAGAGGCGGCTGGAACTCCATGTTGATCGCCTTCTTCGACGGCTCGACCTTGTTCTTTGCCGGGCAGACCTCAACGCACACGCCGCAGCCGGTGCAGTCCTCGGGAGCGACCTGGATGGTCCACTTGAGGCCCTTGAAGTCCTTGCGCTTGGCGTCGGCGGACTTGAAGCTCTCGGGGGCGTTGTCCAGCAGCGACGGGTCGTAGACCTTCGGGCGGATGGTCGCGTGCGGGCAGACCATCGAGCACTTGCCGCACTGGATGCAGACGTCTTCGTCCCAGACCGGGATTTCCAGGGCGATGTTCCGCTTCTCGTACTTGGTCGTACCGGTCGGCCAGGTGCCGTCGTCGGGCATGGCGCTGACGGGCAGTTCGTCACCCCGACCGGCCATGATCTTGGCCGTGACGTTCTTGACGAACTCGGGGGCCTTATCGGTGACGATCGGCGGTTTCTCGATGTTGCTGGTGGCCTGATCCGGCACTTCGATCTCGTGCAGGTTCGCCACGGCCTGGTCCACGGCGTTGTAGTTCATCTGGACGATCTGGTCGCCCTTCTTGCCGTAGGTTTTCTTGATGGCGTTCTTGATCGACGCGATGGCTTCTTCCTGCGGGAGGATGCCGGAGAGGTAGAAGAAGCAGGTCTGCATGATCGTGTTGATCCGCTGACCCATCCCGGTCTCTTTGGCAACTTCGTAGGCATTGATCGCGTAGAACTTGAGCTTCTTGTCGATGATCGTCTGCTGGACGGTCTTGGGCATATGGTCCCAGACTTCGTCTGTGGACATGGGGGTGTTCAGCAGGAACGTCGCCCCCTCGGAGGCGTTGCCCAGCATGTCGATCTTCTCAAGGAAGACGAACTGGTGACAGCCGATGAAATCGGCTTCGCGGATCAGGTAGGTCGAGCGGATCGGCTCGGGCCCGAACCGCAGGTGGCTGACGGTCACCGCACCGGCTTTCTTCGAGTCATACACGAAGTAGCCCTGGGCGTAGTTGTCCGTCTCGGTACCGATGATCTTGATGGAGTTCTTGTTGGCGCCGACGGTACCGTCGCTGCCGAGACCGTAGAACATCGCCCGGTAGACCTTGTCGCTCTCGGCGGAGTAGTCCGGGTCGTAGTCCAGGCTGGAGTTGGTCACGTCGTCCTTGATGCCGATGGTGAAGTGGTTCTTCGGCTGATCCTTGTCGAGATTGTCGAAGATCGCCTTGACCATCGCGGGGGTGAATTCCTTGGAGCTCAAACCGTACCGGCCGCCGATGACCTTGATATCCTTGTCGGACTCGGTGATCGCGTCGACGATGTCGAGGTAGAGCGGCTCACCGGCGCTGCCCGGTTCCTTGGTGCGGTCCAGAGCACAGAGCTTCTTGACCGTGGTCGGCAGGGCGTCGATGAAGTGCTTGATGCTGAACGGGCGGTAGAGGCGGACCTTGAGGATACCGACCTTCTCGCCTGCGTCGGTCATGGCCTTGACGGCTTCGTGGGCCGATTCGGCACCGGAGCCCATCAGGATGATGACTTTCTCGGCGTCTTCGGCACCGACGTACTCGAAGAGCCTGTAATTCCGACCGGTCATCTCGCCGAACTTGTCCATGGCCTTCTGGACGATGTCGGGGCAGGCATCATAGTACTTGTTGACGGTCTCGCGGCCCTGGAAGTAGACATCGGGGTTCTGGCTGGTTCCGCGGATGACCGGGCGGTCGGGGCTGAGCCCGCGATTGCGATGAGCAAGGACGAGGTCATCGTCGATCATCGCCTTCATGTCGTCTTCGGTAAGCTGCTCGATCTTCTGGATTTCGTGGGAAGTGCGGAACCCATCGAAGAAGTGCACGAACGGTACGCGGGATTCGAGCGAGGCGGCCTGGGAGATCAGGGCCATGTCATGCGCTTCCTGCACGCTGCAGGAGCTCAGCAGGCCGAAGCCGGTCTGTCGGACGGCGGTGACGTCGCTGTGGTCGCCGAAAATCGACAGGGCCTGGGCAGCCAGCGAGCGGGCCGAGACATGGAAAACCGTCGACGTCAATTCGCCGGCGATTTTGTACATGGTCGGGATCATCAGCAGCAGTCCCTGGCTGGCGGTGAAGGTTGTGGTGAGCGAACCGGTCTGCAGTGCGCCGTGAACCGCAGCGGAGGCCCCGCCTTCTGACTGCATCTCGCAGATCAGCGGGATGGTACCCCAGATGTTCTTTTCGCCTGCGGCACTCCAGGCGTCGGCGTGTTCGCCCATCGGGCTGGACGGGGTAATCGGGTAAATCGCGACCACCTCGTTGATCTTGTGGGCAACATCGGCGACGGCCTGATTGCCGTCCATCATTACCATGCGTCGTGACATTTTTCGGCTTCCTTTGTCAGTGTACTATCGACTTTCTGTGGGAAACTTTCGGGTGAGGTTTCTCCATCAGCGAACGCCATGTTCGGGCCTTCGCTGCTATCCCGGTACCGAGGGTTTACGAAGAGTGGCCATTGTCCACATTGAGCGGGTCCTTTTCAATGGGTTTCCCGTGAATATACTGTTTACCCGTGCTTATCTTAACCGGAGTCAACCGTGCCTGAGACAGACCGACATTTCGCCGGGATCCGACTGGGCAGAGCCTGCCAAAGCGTCGCCGCGGCGCTCGTGCGCATCTGCGGTGAGGGACCAGGTATGCAGGCGGAGTTCCTAGCCGGCGGCCGGGCCGAACTGGACGCTGCTCTGAAACGGCGCCTGAGAAAGGCTTTGTACGCTTCTGAGCCCTCGGCCGGGCAGTGGGTTCGCCTTTCGTCTGACGTCACGGAGCCAATGGTCGATGCTTTTGTCCGGGCGATGGCTTCGGCAGGGAAATCGGCGACCCGGCCGAAGGCGGTTGGGCTGGTCGGGCCGTGGGTGCCGCTGGGGCCCGGCTCTCACGCCGAACCGATCTGCACGGAGCTGCTGCGTCCGGCGCTGCTTGCCGGTAAGATCGGCCTTCCGGTCGTGGCCGGGTTCGCCGATTCCGACGCTTCCGCGGGAGGAAACGGAGCGGGCGTGGCAGCCTGGCCGACATGGCAACTGCTGCGGGACGAGCGACTTTCCCGCGTGGCCGTCCATCTTGGGGGGATTGCTCACCTGACGTTCATCGGGGGCGACTCGGCCGCCTGCGAGACGCTCAGCTACGACGCGGGCCCGGGAACCTGCATTCTCGACGGACTGGCAGAACGATTGCTGGACCGTCCCTTGGATGAAAAAGGAACTGCTGCCGCGGAAGGCAAACCGCATCCGGAGTTTCTCCACGAGCGACTGGCCGAGACGTTCTTCCATGCGGCTCCCCCAAAGCTCGCTCGCCCAGCCGACTGGGGCGATATCTACCTCGACCGGCTGCAGTTGCTGGGGCGGAAATACCGCTGCGGGCCGAAGGATCTACTGGCCACGGCCACCGAACTGGTCGCCCGAAGCATTGCTCGCGAAATCCAGAGATGGACCGAGATTCCGCACCAGGTGATCCTGACCGGCAGGGCGACCCGAAATGCCCATCTCGTGCAACGCATCCGTCTGCTGCTGAGCCCGTCGAGCACAATTGTCTCCGATAAGCTCGACGTGCCTGCCGAATGCTTCGGGGCCGTAGTGGCGGCTATGCTCGCCGCCGCCCGGGTCGATGGTTTTCCCGCACACGTGCCGTCAGCCGGTGGGGCCGATCAGAAGGTCGTGCTCGGAAGCATCTGGGCCGGGTAGCCTCAGGCAGGCGTTACCGCGGACCCAGCGGATCGAATACACCTGCGGGAGCCTGATGACCGACTGGAGCCTTTTCCACGGGACGACCGACGAACTGGACAGCTTCACGGTGGCTCTGAATCGGCCAGTCCGCGGGAGACGGGGAACCTTTTTTCCTTCGTGGGCGAGGGGGCGGTGGAGACCGGCTGGTCCGGCGTGCTGCTGAGCGGGGACGATCTGCTCGATTTCTCCGGCGATCAGGGCGACGCTTCCTGCAGCTATGTGGACCTGCTTCAGCAGTGGACCGGCGCTCCGCTGGTGTGATTCGGCTGGTTTGACTGTTTGACCTTACCGCATCGGCCCGGTATGTTTCTGGCATGACAGCAGGAGGCTGTCACCTCTTTTCAGGCAGAAGCAGGAAGGGCCGGCAATGATCACGCCCCAGGATGTCGAAGTATCGTCTCTCGGTCCACGGGAAGTGGACTCTCCGTTGGGACTCTCGACCGTCTATGGTGACGGGATGGTGAATTTCGTACCCGAGCAGGGCAAGACGCGCTTCCGCGTTACCCTCGGCCCGGACGTGCCGGACGGCCCGGAGGTCCTGTTCGATCGGGCCGGACCCCGCCAGAATCTCTTCTTCGACCCGGCCAGGACGAGTGCGGCCGTCGTCACGTGCGGTGGGCTGTGCCCGGGGCTCAACAATGTCATCCGGTCCATCTATCTGCAGCTGACCTACGGGTACGGTGTGAAGCAGGTGTTCGGCATCCGGTACGGGTTCAAGGGTCTGCACCCCAACAGCGGGGCCGAGCCGTTTCTGCTGACCGATGAGGCGGTTTCGAACATCCATCGCCGGGGCGGAACGATGCTCGGCTCGAGCCGCGGCCCGGGGGATCCGGAAACGATGGTCAACTTCCTGCACGACCGCGGGATCGACATTCTTTTCTGCGTCGGTGGCGACGGGACGCAGCGCGGCGCTCACGCCATCGCCACCGAGGTGGCCCGGCAGGGCAGGCAGATCGCGGTGGTCGGCGTGCCGAAGACGATCGACAACGACATCATGTACGTCAACCGGACCTTCGGTTTCAGCACGGCTGTGGAGCAGGCGCGGCTGATTCTGGACAGCGCCCACGCCGAGGCGACCGGGGCAGAGAACGGGATCGCGCTGGTGAAGCTGATGGGTCGGCACGCCGGGTTCATCGCCGCGGCAGCGACCGTCGCCAGTCAGGATGTGAACTTCGTTCTGGTGCCGGAAGTTCCGTTCAAGCTCCACGGCGACAACGGGTTCCTGGAGCACCTCAAACAGCGGCTCCTGAAGCGAAGGCACGCGGTGATCGTGGTGGCAGAGGGCGCCGGTCAGGATCTGCTCGCCGACGACAGCGTCGAGCGGGACGCCTCCGGGAACGTCAAGCTCGAGGATATCGGCCCGTTCATGCAGCGGAAGATTCTGGAGTACTTCAAAGAGCAGGGTCTCTACACCACGGTGAAGTACTTCGACCCGAGTTACGCCATCCGCTCAACGCATGCCGATGCAGACGACTCGGTCCTGTGCGATCAGTTTGCCCGGAATGCCGTCCATGCCGCCATGGCCGGGTATACCGATACCGTCATCGGACTCTGGCACGGCGTGTTCATCCACGTGCCCATCGGCCTGGCCACCAGCGAGCAGAAGCGGATGGACGTCGAGGGACTCCTGTGGCGTAGCGCCCTGGCCGCCACCGGCCAGCCCGTGCGGTTCGGGTAACAGGATGGAAGGGACGCTCCGCAATGGCCCCCGCGCAACGTGGTGGGTCCGGAGACCGTACGTGTTTAGCCTGAGCTTGCGAGGGTGCTTGACGATTCCTTCAGCCCCCGGCAGGGGCGAAAGAATTGAAGGTGGCCACGAAGGCGCAGAGAGCATGGAGGTCATTCATGGGCAAAGGGGTGATAGCCACGAACAGCGCGAACTACACGAACTTGTTTTGGGTAAATTGGCTGTCGCGGCGCGTCGAAACTGCGGTGACTCCGCCCCGGCAGGGGCGGG
>JBKHHU010000193.1:0-6314 GCA_046539045.1 Phycisphaerae bacterium | reverse complement strand
CGGGTTTCGGCTCCGACGCCCAGGTTTCTCAGGATCGTCGCGACCGGTTCGGCCCGGTTGAGGCAGTAGAAATGGATGCCCGGCGCGCCCATCTCCAGCAGGCGCTCGCACTGGCGCGTGGCGTACTCGATCCCCGCCTGTCGCGTCGCTTCGGAATCCTCCGCCAGCGGCTGGAATGTCTCGTGCACGTCGTCCGGGACGGTGGCGCCGCACATCCGGCAGAAGTCGATCAGCCGCGGGTAGTTGGTCACGGGCAGGATGCCCGGGATCAGCCGTAGCGACACATTCTCCCTCCGCACTCGCTGCTCGAATGTCCGGTACAAGTCCACGTCGAAGAACAGCTGCGTGATCGCGAAATCCGCCCCGCTTTCCTCCTTGATGTGGAGAATCTTGCTGTCCATGTCCAGCGACATCGACATCGGGTGCCCTTCCGGGAACCCGGGCACGCCGACCGAAAACCAGTCGCCGTGCTCGCGGATGATCTTGATCAGTTCGAACCCGTAGTGAGGCCGGTCCGGACCCGCTTTGTATTCCGTCCCGTCGTTGGGCGGGTCGCCGCGAAGGGCCATGATGTTCCGGACGCCGTACTGACGCATCAGCATCAGTTCGTTCCGGATGTCGGCGAAGGTGTGCTTGACGCAGGTGAGATGGTGCATCACCGCCACCTTGTGCCGTGCGTGCAGGCCCGAAACGATCTCCAGCGTCGATCGGCTCTCGGATCCACCGGCGCCGTAGGTCACGCTGAAGAAATCCGCGCCCGTCTCGGCAAACACGTCAGCCGCCTCGAAAAGGTTCCGCCGCCCCTTCTCTGTCTTGGGCGGGTAAAACTCGCAGGAAAAGGTGCGATCCTTCTCGGCAAAAATATCGGTAATTCTCTTCATCGGGTTCGACTCATGCCTCGCACTGCGGTTCGTCGGCCAGCGAGGCCATCAGCGTCTCGACCTCTTCCAGCTCGTCCTGCTCGCCCTTGACCGCGATCCAGTAAGCCCCTTCCGCTCCGTACACACCGCCGCCGGCCATCAGCTCCGCCGGCGCGCCGGTCAGGGCCTCGATGGCGTCCAGTTCGGTAACGACTTCTCCGGGCAGCGGCATCATCCGCGGGCCTTCGGCTTCGGGGGTGTTGAGTTCCGCGGCGATCTGCGGAATCGGCTGGGTGACGCGTTTTTCCAGACCAACCGGCACGATCAACTGCACGCGCCGGCCTACGCTGATCGGCAAGGCCGCACCGACGGTTCCCGCTTCGGGATGGCCGACGAGAACGCCCGCTTCACCGTCCTCGATGTTCACGGCGTTGGCGCCTTTGATCAGGACATCGCCTTTGTGGAGGTCACCCACCACGTCGAAAATGGTCTTGCCGCGCTGCCACTGTCCGGACTTGATCACTACGTCACCGGGAAAATCGACGGCTACGCTCGAGGCATCGAACGACGGCGGGACCACCATGCCTCGGCGGAAGCCTTTCTTTTGAAATCCGTCAAGCTGTCCAGTGGCTCGCAGCAGTTCCTCTGCCACATAGGCGTTTGTGCTGCCTGCCACCACAACGATGGTATGGTTTTCCAGAGCATTCTCCACGGCTGGGTGCAGCAGCATGGCCTTGGCCATGAGTCGCTTGCCCATGCTCGGAGTGACGATGAACTGTTTCAGATACATGATCGGCTCCATCTGGTCTGCGTCCCGGCGCCGGATGGCGTGCCGGTTCACATCATTCTTGCAGTACTGCCCAGTAGAAGCAAAACCGGCTCGCGGGTCAAGCTATGTGACGACGCTGAGGGAATGTGGACTACCGCGGCCGGACTCTCCGCGCAAAAGCAACCGCCGGAATCGCAGGAACCGGCGGTTGACGCGTTTCATGCGGGAGTTCAATGTATATCACGGGTTGCGACGGAATCGACAGCCGGGCAAGCGCCTGCAGCGAAGATGCCTCAGCCTTCGGCGGATCCCTCTTCAAGCCCGTCCTGGAGCTTGATTTTCATCATTCGCCCGACCTTGAACTTGACGGTGCGCTTGGGGGGAACCTTCACGCGTTCGAGGGTCTTGGGATTCTGGGCGATGCGGGCAGCTCTCTTCTTGGTCTCGAAAACACCAAAGTCGCGGAATTCCAGCCGGTTGCCCTCACCGAGTTCGTTGATGATCTCATCAAGAAAATTCTGGACAACCTTTTTGACTAGTACTCGCTTCGCACCGACCTGGTCGGCAATCCGATCCACAAGTTCTTTCTTCGTCACAGTGTGCATGAAGAACCCTTTCGGAAGACTGTGTATTATCTCATCATGCCGGCAGAAGCACGGCATGATTGGCAAAGTGGCTACCTGAGCTGCAAGTCATTCTATGCCAACGACTTCATGCAAACAAGTATTTTTGCGCCCCGGAAATGCACCACCTTGGCCTCTCTTTCTCCCTCCGGAGCACCGGTTTCCGGAGGCATTCGCGTGATTTCCACTAACCCATTGTAGTACTCGCTGTCGTACATAACGACCCAACAGCGCTTGATTAACGCCCCCAAGAGAAACCAGACGCTGTAAAAACAGGAGAAGAGAGCATGAAACACAACAGGATGACAGGAATGCTGGCGGTGCTGGCGATTGCGGGGGTCGCGACGCTTACGGCAGCGACGGCGTCCGCCGACGGATCCTGCCGCAGGGGAGGCCGAGGCAGGGCAGCGACGCTCCCACACCGAGGAACCGTGATCACCCGGACCTACGTCACTCATGTGGGGCCCTCTTTCAACCACGGCACCTTACGTCCATCCAGAGCCCGTGCATACAGGTCGACGGTTATCCTGAGGCAACCCCGGTTCCGCAGGGCCTACCATCGGCCGGTGTACCACCGACCGACGTACCGGCACCATTACCGGCGGCACTACGACAGGCCGGTGTATCGCCCGCACCGGAGTTACTACAAGCGCCGACACCGCGGACACCATGACAATCATCGCGGCTCGGACGTAACGGTAACCATCCGCATCAAGTAAGCTTCCAGGCGCAAAGGAAAACGGCGGGAAGGAATATTGCTACCGACCCGCCGTTTTCTGATTTATTCCGGACGTTATTCCCGGTACGGCCCCAGCGGCCGGATTACGAGCTTTGAGCGCGAGGGGATATTCCCCTGCTCCTCAAAAATCTTCAATTCGTTGTGTTCAGTCAGCCACGGCTCGGGCAGGTAGTAATACTGCTGGGGACCCACATTCCAGAACCTGCCGCAGTTGTGCCCGTTAAGGTAGATCTGACCTTTCCTGGCGCCGGATATCTGCAGGAACAGCGGAGCGGCGGATCCGTCCCAGTCAAACCGGGATACATACCACGCCGGCTGGTTCTTGCCCACCAGCGGTCCCTCCTCTTCCGGGACGTCCCATTTCCGCATCGACCAGTCCGCCTCCAGCGATAATTCCTCCATCAGCGAATAGAAGGTCACCTGGTCCTGGATAAGTTTTGCGTCGACCTCGCCCCAGAGCATCAGGCGGATCTTGTTACTGCCCTTCTTCAGTTCATTGGTCAGCAACACGTCGCCGAAGTTCCGGTTCTGGTGAGCGAAGAACTCCACCATCCGCTCGTTAACCACTACCGCCACGTGATACGGCAACTCGCGGAACATCATGTGCAGGGGCGTCACCGTGTTCAGTGGGATCGACAGCTCCGCATGGTACAGCGGCTGGGATTCCAGTTCCGGAACCAGATACGCCACTTTCCGCGGGATCACGCGCCGCTGGAAACCTTCCTGCTTCTTGACCTTGAACTTGCGCGTGCGGAGTTTCTTGGCATCGTAGACCGGGCCGTAAAGGCCTTTGATTTCACCGACTCGCGGCCCGTAGTTGAATCGGCCGAGGTTATCCACCAGCAGCACCAGGCGGTTTACGCCCTTCTTCATCGAAACGGAGATAGGCGAGCGCTGGGCGTCCTCTCCCCGTCCCCAGATCCCGACGAACTCGCCGTTGCAGTACACCATCGCCCGATCTTCCAACTGCGGGAAGAAAAGGTTCCGCTTCCGCGCCCGCGAATGTTCGATGTCTACGCGATACCAGACATACCCCTGATGCACGCCGAGTTGATCGACGTCGGTCGGCCCTTCGATAGGCTCCCATGGAAGCTCCTGGGAGTCCGGTTCCTTGCAGACGCACAGGCGGCTGAAGTTGTCCAGCTCCGGCGTATTGGGTTTGGGGGAGAGCCCGTTACCGTTGACCTTCTTGACCGACAGCTTGCCGGCGAAGGTCAGGCGGGCATAGCTGTTGGCACCGTCCGGCAGGCGAATATCCTCATCGGTCTCGCCGACGAAATCGGGGCCGAACAGGATCACGTCCTCCATCGGCCAGGTGCGTTGGGCAAGCCGGGAGTTGACCAGCCCGATCGAGAGCCCCTCGTGGTCGACCACCTTCGGCTGATCGCCTTGGGGCATGGTTTTCACAAGTTCCTTGCCGTTGATGCTGACCCGCACCTCCGCACCGGCCTGGGCTGTCAGCAGAAGCAGCTCGTCGCCGAAAAGGCCCATCGGAGTGCAATTGGTGTAGTCCAGCATGTGCGAATCGTCGAGGCGGACTTCCACGGGAATCGCCACCGCGCCAAACGGTTCAAGCAAGACCTCCAACTCCCGGGCCTCGGGCAGGGAGATCTGCGCGGAGGTGATGTCCGCGTTCCCCCCGTTCGTGATGACCGCCCACCGGCCGTGAAGCCCCGCGATGTTCAGAACGTTGGTGTTGTTAACCACGTCCACGCCCGGGTCGTACAGCGAGCAGTCGGCGATATACTCGCCCATATGATTGGTCAGGAGGTTCACTACGCGTGTTTTGTAATACTTTTCCGTCAGCCCGCCGCCTTCTGCCAGCGGGGCGTCATAGTCGTAGCTGGTGGTCTGGTAGGTATCGTCACCGGCGGCCAGGCGCGAACCCCAGAAACCGAAGTTCGTCCCACCGTGCCACATGTAGTAATTGACCTGCCCGCCGCAACCGAGAATCTCCATGGCGTGACGGACGGTGTCGTCGGCGGACTTTTCCTCATGCTCCCCGCCCCAGTGATCGAACCATCCGCACCAGAACTCGGTGACGATCAACGGAGCGTCCGGCTGATCGATCCGCATTTTCTTGAGCATGCGTACCGCGTGCGACCAGGTGTTGACGCAGTCGACCGCATCGTCCACCAGCGGTCTGGTGCCGAGGTTGCAGGTGATGACGGGGACGTCGAACCCGGCCCGGCTGAACAGCTGGCTGATGAAACCGAGGTACTTCTTGCGGTCCGGCATGGTGGTCATCACGTATTCATTTTCGTTCTGAATCGCGATGATGGGCCCACCGTTGGAGACCTGGTACTCGGCCAGGCGAGGAAGGATATTGCGGAAGTACTTGTCGAAATAGTGCGTGTAGGAGGCGTTGTTCGTGCGGTAGCTGATCCCGGTCTTGGTGTTGAGCCAGCCGGGCAGCCCCCCCGAGTCCCATTCGGCACAGATGTACGGACCGGGACGGAGAATAACGTACAACCCCAGCTCCTGACAAAGCCGCACGAACTGGAGGATGTCGCGGTCGCCGTCCATATGCCACTCGCCCTCGGTCGGCTCGTGGAAATTCCAGGCGACATACGTGCTGATGCAGTTCAGTCCGGCCCGCTTGGCTTTGACAAGTCGATCCCGCCAGAGCTCATGGGGCACACGAAAATAGTGCATCGAGCCGCTGACCAGCCAGACGCGTTGGCCGTCTACAAGGAAACTGCGATCATCATAGGTGACATTCGGCATAACCGGACCCCTACGTGTTGGACCAGCGCAAAGCGATACGTGGACATGCTTTTCAGCTAAAAGTGTAAGGACACACAGGCACCTTGCAACAAAAAACGCCCCGCAGAGCCTTCCCAAGCCCCGCTGCAGGCCCCGACTGCAGCCCCGACGGCCTGCAAACCGGCCACCTCTATTCCCGCTAACGATAGTCATAACTTTGTTTTACATGCCATCAGAGCGCAAATATCAGCACAATCCCCCTCATTCGGGAGAATTTGGACGCATCGGCAAATAAGATTCACGCTTCTAAAGGGTTAGCAGCCGTTGAGCCAGACCGCCCGGACACGGCCGTCGGCAACCTGCCGGTCAGCGGATAGCAGGAAACGAGGTATGTCGTCTCGTCGGCTGGAAAAGCTGTGCGGTACGCTTTACTTCGCTTGGACGGGCTCGTATAACCCGTGATCGTGAACACCAAAGGCAACATCAGAACGTATTGGCTTCTGGCGTCGACGGCAGTGGCTCTCTTTGCATCCGCTTCCGCTGCCTCGGCCGACAGCCCGAAACCACCCGCCATCCGCTATTCCCAGGGCGCAGCGCTGGTAGAACTCGCCCGTGAC
>JBKHHU010000192.1:0-6321 GCA_046539045.1 Phycisphaerae bacterium | reverse complement strand
GGGAGCTTCAAGCCGGTATCGAGCACGATGCCGGCTTGTTTTCTATCCGGGCTGCGGTACAATCTTGTCGGGCCATAACGCGATGTTGCAAAAGGATATGGGGCATGAGGCTTCGCCGTGTCGCCAACCCGGTTCTCTCGTCTGTTAACCGCATCTCGCGGGGTTGGGGCGATTTACCCCTGAATTCTCGAACTCTCACCCAAGAGAATCGCTGCGGGTTAACAACGTCGATTGGAAAGGGGTGCCCCCCTGTTAACCAGAACGGTATCGAACAAAGCAACCGCTCAAGGGGGGCTGACGCATGAGTGCCCAGGCCCCCCGCGCTATCATTATCGCCGGTCCCAACGGCGCTGGCAAGACGACCTTTGCTCGGGAGTTCCTCCCCGCAGAAGGCCACTGTCCCACGTTCATCAACGCCGACCTGATCGCCGCAGGGCTGTCTCCCTTTCAACCCGAAGCTATGGCCATTGAGGCCTCGCGTCTCATGCTCGAACGCGTCCGCCAGATGGTCGCGAAACGAGAGGACTTCGCTGTCGAGACCACATTGGCTGCGCGGGCATACTTACGTATGATTCAAGAGTGGCAATCGGTCGGATACCAGGTGGAGTTGATCTTCCTGCAACTGCCATCACCAGAGTTGGCCGTCGAACGTGTGCGTCAGCGTGTGGCACAGGGCGGGCACAACATACCCGAAGACGTGATTCGCCGTCGTTTTGACCTTGGGCTCGATAACCTGCACCATCGGTACCGTACCGTCGTTGATGCCTGGCAGGTCTTCGACGCCAGCCAATGGCCCCCAGTCCTGATCGATAATGGAGTCAGTTCATGATTCAGCAGCACGACCAGTACCCAGACCTGCAAGGCAGCCGCACCGCCATGATCCGCGCTGCCCGCAACGCGGCAAAGCTGGCCAAACAGCACGACCAACCCCTCGTGCTATGGCGCGACGGCCAGACCGTTCGCGTCATGCCGGATGACTTGCCCGACCTGCCGGAAGAGACTCCCGTAGATTCAAATCAACAATGATCTTCCGCGTCACCCAGAAACTCAGCAGAAAGATCAAGGCAGGACCGTTGGCCAAACGCCCTGCGCACGAGAACCCCTACGCCGACTGGTCGGCTCGTGTGTTTGTGGCGAACCGCGTTCAGTACATCTTGCTGAGCAACACGGCGTCGCTGTTCTCTGCGGTCATGCACGGCCGGGGGATTACTGACGGACAGGT
This sequence comes from Phycisphaerae bacterium, assembly GCA_046539045.1. Taxonomy (GTDB): domain Bacteria; phylum Planctomycetota; class Phycisphaerae; order SM23-33; family SM23-33; genus JBKHHU01. The sequence goes on along the minus strand of JBKHHU010000192.1, from coordinate 5,099 downwards.
CTTCGCAACCCGTGCCATGGAGTGCATTCACGAAACAATGGCCAGGGAAGGCTTGGAGTTGCTCTACCTGAATTTCATTGCCAATACGGCGGAATCGCCGATTTTCGCCAAGTCGCTGAACTGTTCGGTCACCGGGTCATTGAACGAGTTCCAGTGGCATGCTCAGGACAGCCTGGCCGGGGATGGCCTATCGCCGATAGAGACGTCAGCGGCTCTCAACAGCATTCCATGCAGCCCTCTCAGCACCCCCGACTACCCAAGCTTCGCCAGCCCGAAGGAAGCCATTCGGTTTTTGATGGCATGGAAAAAGACCCACGCGCGAAGATTATTGAGCGACTGGTTATGCTCCACCACCATCTGCTTGGGGATCAGAACGGTGTAGGGCCTGTCGGACTGTTCGAGCCACAACCCTGTCGTGCTTCGGCTTTGTCACGTCCAGTGGCCCGCCAAATCAGCCTATTCGGCACGAAGGGCGGCGATGGGGTCGAGTTGGGCGGCACGCTGGGCCGGGTAAGAGCCGAACACGACACCCAGACCCACTGAAAAGCCAAATGCCAGCACGACCGCCGGCCAGGAGATGACGACGCTCCAGTAGCCCAGTTCAGCCACAATCAGAGCCACTGCCACGCCAACGGCCAGACCGACCAGTCCACCCGCTCCGCTCAACAGGCCTGATTCCACGAGAAACTGCGTACGAATATCGCTCCGGGTCGCCCCCACGGCCCGTCGCAGGCCGATCTCCGGCGTGCGCTCACGGACGGACATGAGCATGACCGCCAGAATGCCCACGCCGCCGACCAGCAGCGAGATGGTCGCAACACCGCCGATCAGCAGTGTCATGGATTCGGCGGCTGCCTGCTCGGTCTCCAACAGCGTGGCTTGATTCTGAATGGTGAAATCATCGGGCTTGCCTCCGAGACGGTGTCGCTTGCGGAGAACCTGCCGAATCTCTTCTTCGGCCTGGACGAGCAGGTCGGAACTCCTGGCCCGAACGAAGATCCTGTTAACGTGGGCTGCGTTGAGCAGGCGTCTCATGGCTGTGGGCAGCGGGACGTAAACCAGATCGTCCTGGTCCGCGCCACCGGCGTCCACTCCTTTGGGTTCAGTGACACCGACAACCTCGAAAGGAATGCGATCGATGCGGATGCGGCGGCCAACGGCTGTTGCTTCTCCGAAGAGGTTGTGAGCCACAGTCGGTCCGAGGACGGCCACCCGCTGTCGGCCCCGCGCTTCCTGCTCGTTGAAGGTCCGCCCCTCGGCGATCTGGATGTTGCGGATGGCCAGTGCGTCGGCATCGACACCAAGGACGGTACTGCTGGACGTTTCGGATTCCCACCGCACAGCAAGTTTCTTCTCCGCGGCGGCGGCCGCTTTCGCCACCGATGGGCAGTTCAACGCGATGGCTTCGGCGTCTTCCGGCACGAGTGTTGTTACCGTGCCCATTTGTCGTTCCCGGCCGGCGATGAGGCGCGTCTGGCCGGCGCTGACGACGATCAGGTTGGTGCCCATCTGTCGGACGCGCTGGACGATATCACGTTCCGCGCCTCGACCGGCCGAGACGGTCAGCACAACTGCAGCGACGCCGATGACCACCCCCAGAACGCTCAACAACGTCCGCAGTGGGTGGCTTGTGAGCAATTCCCACGATAGCAGCAAGTTCCGCGATCGCCTCATCCCAACGCCTCGACCGGGTTGAGCCGGGCGGCCTTACGGGCTGGCTGAATGCCGAAGAAGGTGCCCACAACTATCGCCGCGCCGGCCGCCAGGGCGATGGACTCCCAGGAGATGACCAGCGGCATGGGCGTGAACCGGGGCAGTACGGTGCACAGCCCCCAACCGACCAGCACACCGACAACCATGCCCAGCAATGTGACGGTCAACGATTCGGCGAGGAACTGGGTAAATACGTCGCGCTGGCTGGCTCCGATTGCCCGGCGGAGACCAATCTCCCTTGTTCGCTCCTTGACCGAAATCAGAAGTATATTCATCAGGACCACGCCTCCGACCAGCAGGCTGAGCCCGGCCAGCACCGTCAGCAAGGTGGACAGGGTACGAGACGACCCCGAGGCAAACTTGGCAAGTTTCTCGGCCGTCATGATCCGGAAGTCGTCCTCGTCGGGCGGGTTGATGTGGTGGCGCTGTCGAAGGAGCTTTCGGATGTCTGCGGCTTGTTCCTTCAGGCGGGTCGGGTTGCTGCTGATGACACGGATGGCTCCGAGATGGTCCACATTCATCACGCGACGCATCGCCGTGGTCAAAGGCAGGATGACGCGGTTGTCATAGTCGCCTCCCATGGGGCTGGTGCCGCGCTTCTCCAGCACGCCCTTGACTCGAAGCCGCACGCGGTTGATGTAAATATGCTGTCCCACAGGGTTTTCCTGCCCGAACAACTCGCGTCGGACCGTGTCTCCAAGGAGACAGACCCGGGCTTGGGTGGCCTGGTCGTCGGGAGAGATGTTCTCGCCGATCGAGGTATGCCAGCGCCACGCATCGTGCCAATTCGACTCGACGCCCCAGACGATGCCTTGATGCTGGCGGCCATCTCGTTTGAGATTCATGCGAAAATTCCACGCCGTCGGAGAGACCATGCGGACACCTGGAATCTCCCGACGAATGGCCTCAGCGTCTGCAAGAGTGAGTGTGGTGGTGGACATGTCCGGGCCGGGCCGCTTGCCTCCACCGGCGGGGATCATGATGGCGTCGGGACCGAAGCTCTGGATGCGCTTCATGATCTTCCGCTCAGTCCCTTTGCCCATGGCCATCACGACTGTCAGGGCGGCGACGCCCACGAGCGTGCCGGCCATCATCAAAACCGTCCGAAGTTTATGGGTCGCCAAGGCTTCGATGCCGACACCGGCGATTCGTAGCATTCTCATGCCTGTACCTCCTGTTTGAGTTGTTCAAGCTCCGCACCGGCGCTGCGTGGCTGATCGACCCGGCGGTCCTCCGCCACTTGACCGTCCGCCAGAACAATGACGCGGTCGGCGTGTTCGGCGACGGCCTGGTCGTGGGTGACCACGAGGATGGTTCGGCCCTGTTCATGCAGTTGCTTGAAGACGTCCAGCACCTCCAATCCGCTCCGGCGGTCGAGGTTGCCGGTCGGCTCGTCGGCCAGGATCAGCTCCGGGTCGTTGATGAGGGCCCGGGCGATAGCGACCCGCTGCTGCTGGCCGCCGGACAGTTCGTTCGGCCGGTAGTCGACACGATCAACCAGGCCGACGGTCGCAAGTGCCTGCTGGGCCCGCTCGTCGGCATCGTCGGGATACTTGTCGGCATAGATCAGCGGTAACAGGACGTTCTTGCGGGCGCTGGTTCGCTCCAGCAGGTGGAACTGCTGGAAGACAAAACCAAGCTTCTTGTTGCGAAGATGCGACAGTTCCTCATCGCCCAACCTGGTGGCGTCCGTACCGTCGAGCAGATACCGTCCATCGCTGGCCCGATCCAACAGGCCGAGCACGTTCATCAATGTGCTCTTGCCCGTGCCGGACGTGCCCATGATGGCGACATACTCGCCGTTTTCGATGGTGAACGAGACGCCCTTCAATACAGGCGTTAGCGCCGCACCCTTACCGTAGGTTTTCGTAATATCACTGAGTTCGATCACAGGTCACTCTCCCGTTGTCCGGCCGAAGCCGGTGGTTCCAGGAACACGGTCTGTCCCTCGGAAAGTCCTTCGAGTATCTGTACCCACCGCCCCTCGCGCCGGCCGACTTTGACCTCGCGGGTTTCCGAACCATCGGGGGTCTGCAGGTAAACGATGTTGCGCCCGCGCTGACGCTGAAGCGCGCCGGAAGGGATGACAGTCGCATCCGGCTGGGTTTGGAGAAATATGGTCACGTTGGTGGTCATGTCGGGACGCAGCAGGTTCTCATAGTCGCTGGTAATCGTCACCACCACGTCGTAATTGACCACGTTTTCCTGGATGACCGCCTTGGGATAGATCGCGCTGACGCGCCCTTTGAATTCGCGGTCGGTAAAGGTATCGACGGTGAACATCGCTTCCTGACCGGGTTCCACCTTCCCGATATCCACCTCGTCCACGAAGGTGTCCACCTGGAGTCGATTGAGGTCGATGATGGTGACGAAGGTCGGCGCATTGAGCCCGGCCGCCACCGTCTCGCCTTCCTGGGTGGAAACTGAGGCGATCACTCCCTTGATCGGCGCGGTGATCGTTGCGTAAGACAACTGCACCTCCGTATCAGCCAGGACGGCGCTCGCTCGATCGACCTCGGCTTGGGCTTGCTTGAGATCTTCGCGGTAGCCTTCCTTCGCCAACGTCAGAGCCTCGCCGGCGGCGGCCAGTCGTGCTTGGCTGACGGCAAGTTGCTCCCGCGCGCGGTCGCAGGCCTGCTGCGACGTGAAATCCTGCTTTAGAAGCTCCTCCTGCCGGGCGAGATCTTTCTCGTACAACTCCACACTGGCCTGCCATTGGTTGATTTCGGCGCGGGCCTTTTCGATCTCGCGGGGGCCCAGCGTCTTGACCGCTGATAACCGAGCCTTGGCAAGTCGCAACTCCGCCTCACGCTGACGAACCTTCGCCTCCAGGTCGCTCTTCTCGATCTCGGCAATGATCTGGCCCTTGCGGACCACATCGCCGATGTTGGCATGCAGCCGTTCCACCTTGCCGCTCATTCGCGCGCCAACGCGGACTTCCGCCCCCACCTGTGGTTTGACCGCACCGGTGGCCAGCACGGTGGACGACAGGTCGCGTCGGACGACACGGGCAGTTGCCGGCGCATTGCTCGTCGACTCGTCGTCCCGACCGTATTTCCACCAGGCCCCGATGCCGGCCACAACCGCCAGCGATACTACAATCAGCAGGACTCGTTTCGTCTTCTTCTTCAAGGTCACTCACTTTCTTCCGGTTCGACCGGCTGGGCTTGTTGGGTTACCGATCGGCCTGCTGCGCGTTCCAGCCGTGCGACGGCCGTACGCCAGTCCAGTCGAGCCTGGATGAGCCGGTCTTGGGCGACGGTGCGTTGGGTCTGGGCGTCGATCAAGTCGACGATCGAGCCGGTGCCGTTCTTGTATTCGCCCTGGGCCACGCGGGCGCTTTCCTCGGCGCTGGCGACGAACCGCTCGGCGGCACCGATCGCCTG
>JBKHHU010000191.1:0-6345 GCA_046539045.1 Phycisphaerae bacterium | reverse complement strand
CCTACGGGACTTATGTAAGGCTGCATGCCTCCCGTTCGCCCCGGAGGGGCCCGAGAAAGTAGCCACGGTCGCCAGACCGTGGTCGAGCGAACGTCCGAAATCTCGCCGACTTCTGTCGGCAGAGCCCCGGAGGGGCGATTGCGGGTTGATCGGTTTCCCAACGGCCGGCATCTGTGGGCGTCGATCAACAGACCGACTGCATCCCTCGCATACGCCTAAACAGTTCGGGAGACCCGCCAACCTGCCCGATCGAACCTGCCGTCAGGGCAGATACGCTCCGTGTTCCCTGAGTCGCTCCCGCACCGCGTCGGTGTCGACTGCGTGCACGTCCACTCGCTCGTGATCCTTCGCCTGGTGGGCGGCGATACCGGCAGCTTCGCCCATCGCCAGGCAGACCGGCATGACGCGGGTGGAGCCCTGCACCGGCCGGTCGGTCGAGATGCTCCGCCCGGCCACGATGACATTGGTCAGGCCCCGGGGCGTCAGGCAGCGGTAGGGCACCCCGTGCGATTCGCCGGGTGCCAGATGGATCGACCCTGCCTCGCCGCGGTTCCAGCCGCTCAGCGACTTCTCGATCTCGCTCTTCTTGTGGTGGATGTCCACGAAGTAGCAGTTGCGGCAGATCTCGTCGTCGAAGCTCCGCTTGTTGACGTAGTCATCGACGGTCAGCTCGTAATCGCCCACGATCCGCCGCGTCTCGCGGATGCCCATCAGCGTGCCGGTCTGGGCCAGCCAGGCGTTGCCGAACGCTTCGGGGGCAAACTCCGCGCACGCATCCCGCCACGCCTTGGCCTGCTTGCGTCCGTGGATCAGCGCCCTGGAGACGCTGTGGGCGTCGGTGTTGTCCACGTCCCAGATGTGCCCGGCATTGAAGCCGACCGCACCGGGACCGAGGATGCTGTTGCAGGCGTGGTCGTCCGGAATCATGTCGGCGTACTTGCCGCTGGCGATGATGTCCTTGATCTTGGCCGCGCCTGTCGGGCTGTGTTTGATGCCCGTGACGAACTGGTAGGCGTACATGTCCACGTTGGTGAGCACGAAGCAGTGCGTCGCCGGCTGGAGGTCGCCGGTTTTGTCGCCTTTGTGAAATTCGGCCCCCGCCCAGGCGGCCAGGTCGGCATCGCCGGAACAGTCGATGTAGACCTTCGCGCGATAGGCGGTCAGCCCGTCCTTGTTGGCTGCGAGAAGCACATCGATCTGCCCTTCGCCGGCCAGGTCGACCCCGGTGACGAACGTGTTGAAGAGGATTTCCGCACCGGCTTCGACGACCAGATCGTCATAGACGCGCTTGAGGTGTTCCGGGTCGATCGGCACCCAGTCATAGCGTTCCTTCGGCAGGTGGGGCATCCCGGCCATCGTCTCGCGCAGCACGCGCTCGGCCATTCCGGAATAGATGATCTTCTGCTTGTCGGTAAACGGGCACCACGCAGGCACCAGGCCGCTGGTTCCCATCCCCCCCAGGGCTCCGGTCGCTTCGATCAGCAGGGTTTTTGCTCCCTCGCGGGCGGCAGCAGCGGCGGCCGTGCACCCGGCAGGGCCCCCGCCGACGACGATCACGTCCCACCGGTCGTTGAGCGGAATGTCTCGTGACTTCAGCGCGTATTGGCTCACGGTTTTCTCCTCGGTCTTCTCTGGGGTCGGCAAATCGCTCCGCAGATTCTAACAGGAACCGCCGGCCCTTGCAGGTGGCCGGCAGGAAAATCCTGTTTCGGGCGGAAAAAACTTCCCGCGATGGCAACGTTCGCGGCAGCAAAGCGCCCATAGAACGGGCGTATCTTCAATCAGGGCTCAGTGGGGATCCGAAACGGCCGGTCGGCCAAAATCGATTGGCGTTTTCTGCGTTGACTGCCCTGCGACGGTGCGGGACAATGCCACGCGATCGCAAGTCGGGGCCCGGAGCCCCTTTTGTGGAGGATGGACTGTGGCAAGGAAGCGACAGAGCAGACGCGGGACGGATTTCGCCAAGCGGCGCCGCTGGGCGTTCAAGGCGGCAGGGGGAAAATCCGATTCGACTCCGGATGCGCTGCTGGTCACCAGCTACGTTGACGTGACCTGGCTGACCGGGTTCACCGGCGCCGACAGCTACCTGCTGACCAACGGCGACTGGGCGGTACTCCTCACCGACGGCAGGTACACCGAGCAGGCCGCCAACGAGTGCGGCGACGTCGACATCCACAAGCGCGACGGCTCGATGGCCAAGGCCGTCACCGCCGTGCTGGACCAGCGGGGGGTAAAGAAGCTCGCCATCCAGGCAGAGCACCTGACCGTCCGCTGGCGGGACATTCTCGTGGAGCATCTCGGCGCGAATTCGCTTCATCCCATCACCGGCGAGCTGCGCAAGCTCCGCGCCGTGAAGGACCAGCCGGAGGTCGCCATCATCCGCCGGGCCATCGAGGTGGCGGAGACGTCCCTCAGGAAGCTGATGGACGGTGGGAAGAAGGCCTTCGTCGGGAGAACCGAACGGCAGGTCGCGGCGGAACTGGACTACCTGATGCGTGTTGAAGGGGCGGAGAAATCCAGCTTCGACACCATCGTCGCTGCCGGCCCGCACGGGTCGCTACCTCACTACCGGCCGGGCGATTACGAGATTCAGGCGGGCGAGCCTGTCCTGATTGACTGGGGCGCGAAGGTGAATGGATACTGCAGCGACTTGACGCGTGTGGTGTTCACCGGTAGAATCCCGCCGAAAATAGCCGAACTGTACGATGTTGTTGTCCGCTCGCAGGAGGCGGGTATGGCGGCGATCCGCGCAGGTGTCGCGGGAAGCACGCCGGACAAAGCAGCCCGGAAGCAGATGGCCCAGGCAGGGCTCGAGGAGAAGTATCTCCACGGGCTCGGGCATGGGATCGGCCTGGAGATTCACGAACTGCCGGTGATGGGCAGGCAGGTCAAGACGCGTCTGAAGAAGGGCATGGTCGTGACGGTTGAGCCCGGTCTGTATGAGCCGGGCACCGGTGGCGTCCGCATCGAAGACGACGTGCTGGTTACGGCGGACGGATTCGTCAAACTTTCGACGCTACCGACAGACCCAGCCGCCTACGTCATCAAATGAGTCGCGCAAGTCGGATCAGTCGCGGCGCAACGACAGGGATGAAAATGAACATCAAGGAAATCAAGCAGCTGGTCAAGCTCATGGTCGACAACGACCTGGGCGAAATGGACATCGAAGAGGGCGAGAATAAAATCCACCTCCGGCGCCAGAATGAAGAGGGCCCGGTGCAGATATCCGCTCCCATGCAGGCCCAGATGCCTGCCCAGCAGCCGGCACCGGCACCGGCAACCCCGGGACCCGCTGTCGAGCCTGCCGCCCCGGCAAAGATCGAGGAAGCTCCGGCCGACAATCTCATCGAAGTAAAGAGCCCGATGGTCGGCACGTTCTACGAAGCGTCCAGCCCGGACAGCGGCCCGTTCGTTTCCACCGGTGACAAGGTCGGCGCCGATACCGTCGTCTGCATCGTCGAGGCGATGAAGGTCATGAACGAGATCAAGGCCGAGTGCTCCGGCACCGTCACCGAGATCTGCGTGGAGAACGCCCAGCCGGTGGAATTCGGCCAGGTGTTGTTCCGGGTCAAACCCGCTTAAGAAATCCTGCCTGAAGGGACGCACATGTTTAATCGCATCCTGGTGGCGAACCGCGGAGAGGTGGCCCTCCGGATCATCCGCGCGTGCAAGGAAATGGGCATCGAGTCGGTCGCGGTTTATTCCGAAGCCGACGCCAATGCCAGCTACCTGCACCTTGCCGACGAACGCATCTGTATCGGCAAAGCCGCCTCCGTCGACAGCTACCTGAATATACCCCGGATCATCGCTGCGGCCGAGATCGCCGACGTCGAGGCGATCCACCCCGGCTACGGGTTCCTCGCCGAGAACGCCCACTTCGCGGAAGTCTGCCGCGAGTGCAAGATCGAGTTCATCGGCCCGAGCGTCGAGAACATGCAGATCCTCGGCGACAAAATCCAGGCCAAGGCCCTGGCTCTGAAAGCCAACGTGCCCACGACCCCCAGCAGCGACGGCGAACTGGCCAACGTCGACGACGCGGTCAAGATGGCCGAGAAGATCGGTTATCCGGTCGCGCTGAAGGCCGCCGCCGGAGGGGGCGGACGCGGCATCCGCTTCGCCCACAACGAAGCCACCCTGCGGAGCCTGTTCAAGCAGGCCGTCGCCGAGGCGGAAGTCTCCTTCAACGACGGCAGGGTCTACATGGAAAAGTGCATCGAGAATTTCCGCCACATCGAGGTGCAGATCCTCGGTGACCGGCACGGGAACGTCGTGCACCTGTGGGAGCGCGAATGCTCCGTCCAACGCCGTCAGCAGAAGGTCATCGAGCAGACCCCCGCGCCGAACCTCAAGCCGGAACTGCGGGAGGCGATCTGCGAATCGGCCCGCCGCCTCGCTGCGGAGGTCGGCTACTGCAACGCGGGCACCGTCGAATTCATGCTCGACGATGACGACAACTTCTACTTCCTCGAGGTCAACACCCGCATCCAGGTCGAGCACTGCGTGACCGAAATGGTCACCGGAGTCGACCTGATCAAGGAACAGATCCGCGTGGCCGCCGGCGAGAAGCTGGACCTCAAGCAGGACGACATCAAGCAGGAAGGCGTGGCTATCGAGTGCCGCATCAACGCCGAGGATCCGGAGCACAACTTCCGGCCGAGCCCGGGCAAGGTCGACGCGTTCGTCTCTCCGGGCGGTCTCGGCGTGCGGTGGGATTCCCACGTCTACCAGGGCTACACCATCCCGCCGACCTACGACAGCATGATCGGCAAGCTGATCGTGCACCGCCCGACGCGTGAGGAAGCGATCGCCGTCTCGCGCCGGGCCCTGGAGGAATTCGTCATCTACCCGACGAAGACCACCATCCCGCTGTGTCGCGAGATTCTCGGGCATCCGAAATTCTTCAACGGGACCTGGGATACCAAACTCATCGAACGCGAGCTTCTGCGGAGTTGATGAACGCACAATATCGGGCCGGGAACCCCGGCCCGCCGATGTAACTGAAACTATCGACGTATAGAAGGAAGGAACAGCAGCAATGTCCAAGGTGTTGGAAGGTAACGCGTGCATCGGTCAGTCCGGTGGACCGACGGCAGTGATCAACCAGTCGCTCGTCGGCGTGGTTGAGGAACTCAAGAAATTCGAAGCCGTCGGGAAAATCTACGGGGCGCATCACGCGGTGTCCGGGATCGTGAAGGAAGACTTCATCGACCTGACGGAAATCGACGCAGACAAGCTTGAGAAGGTAGCGAACACCCCCGCGGCGGCACTCGGCTCCAGCCGCGACAAGCCGGATGAGGAATATTGCCGGGAGATCTTCACCGTCTTCAAGAAGTACAACATCCGCTACTTCTTCTACATCGGCGGGAACGACTCTGCCGACACGGCCCGGATCGTCAACGAGATGGCCGGCAAGGAACACTACGAGCTGCGCGTCTTCCACATTCCCAAGACCATCGACAACGATCTGCGGACCACCGATCACTGCCCCGGCTACGGCTCGGCGGCCAAGTTCGTCGCGCAGGCGTTCATGGGCGACGATCGCGACTCGGCCGCTCTGCCCGGGATCAAGATCAACGTCGTCATGGGTCGCCACGCCGGTTGGCTCACCGCTGCCAGCGTGCTCGGACGCGAACGCACCAAGGACGGCCCGCATCTGGTTTACGTGCCGGAAGTCCCGTTCGACGAGCAGAAGTTCGTGGAAGATGTCGACGCGGTGTACACCGAACTCGGCCGCTGCCAGATCGCCGTCTCCGAGGGCATTTCCAACGAGAAGGGCGAGGCGATCGCCGCGGTGCTGGCCGAGCGTCTGGGCAAAGAGGTCGAGCGCGACAGCCACGGGAACGTGCAGCTGTCCGGATCGGGCGCGCTGGGCGACTTCCTGGCCGACTACCTCAAGCAGGAACTCGGCAAGAAGCACGGCAGCCTCCGCGTCCGGGCCGATACGTTCGGCTACCTGCAGCGGAGTTTCTTCGGCATCGCCAGCGATGTCGACCAGCGGGAGGCCCGCCAGTGCGGCAGGAAGGCCGTGGAGTACGCCCAGGCGGGCAACATCGACGGTTCGGTCGTGATGAAGCGTCTGACCGGCGAGGATTACGTCATCGAGTACCAGCTGGCGAATCTCGAAGACGTCGCCCGGTACACCAAGGACCTGCCGCGCGAGATGATCAACGAGGCAGGCAACAACATCGACCAGAGCTTCGTCGACTACGCCATGCCGCTGGTCGGCGACATCGGCATGACCGGTAAACTGTTCTAGAAGCAGAACCAACCACGGAGTTCACGGAGGGCACAGAGCGTTCCGTGGTTGGCGGGTCTCCCGACCCGCCAACGGGACGAGGTGTCCGC
>JBKHHU010000190.1:0-6406 GCA_046539045.1 Phycisphaerae bacterium | reverse complement strand
GGTCAGGTACAGGTCTCTCCGCAGAGACGCGCTGCAATCGCCACCGGCCATACTGACCGCGAAACCATTTTTGAAAAACCGGTGCTGAAACAGGTGCTCTGGGTCCTGCTGGTGATTGCTCACCGGCTGAATTTCCCGAAGCTCAAAGAATGGCTCCGGGTCAAACTCATCGCCGCGGGAAACCCGAACTACTTCACTGCCGAAGAATATCTGGCATTGTCGATCTTCACCGGCTGCGTGCTGGGAGTGGTGGTGGAACTGATCTCGTTCTTCTCCGCCGGCTCGATCGCGGTCGGCTGGCTGGCTGGCTTCGTTGTCGGGACCTTACTGAGTATTCTGCAGTTGCAGTCGCGGGCGAACCAGCGACTCCGATTGATCTCTCGGCGGATTCCATACGCTCTGGATTTGATCTCCCTGGCGATGGGTGCCGGGGCGACCTTCACCGAGGCGCTGAGATCGGTGGTTCGCGAGGAAGTGACGGACGAGGAAGACCCGCTGAATGTGGAACTGCGGACGGTACTGGCCGAGATGGAACTGGGTAACACGCGTCGCGAGACGCTGCAGAACCTTGCCGACCGCGTGCCCCTGGAGAACCTGCGCAGCATCGTTGCCAGTGTCATCCAGGCCGAGGAACTCGGTACTCCGCTGGGCGACGTGCTGCACGAACAGGCCACATTGCTGCGTCTGCAGCGTTCGGTCCGGGCAGAGCATCTCGCGGCCGTGGCCAGCGTGCGGATCCTCCTGCCGAGTCTCCTGATCGTGATGAGTGTCATTCTTGCTTTGTTCGCGCCTGCTATAGTCAAGGTCATGCGACAGGGAGGTCTGTTCTGATGTCCGTAGGTACGGCTGAATTGGTGGTGGTTGCCGGTCCGCAGGAGGGGGAGAGGTTCCTGTTGGGCCGGAGTGTGATGGTAATCGGCCGGTCGGCGGATACCGACATCCAACTGCGGGAAGAGACCGCCTCGCGCCGGCATATGCAGTTCACACTGACTCACGACGGCTGGGTTGTTGAGAATCTCTCCTCCAACGGGACGAGGATCAACGGCAAGCGATATAAGAAGGACCGACCCGTGGTGCTGGAGACCGGGGATACCTGCGGCGCCGGTGAGCAGACCGAACTGCTCTTTGTCGCCCCCGGGGATGATCCGGACATGGCCGTCCGCGCATGGCGTGAAAGTCAGGGCCTTCCGCCCGTGGTGGGGGTCGGTGGGGAAGAACCGGCCGAACCGGCTCCGCCTCCGCCCCTCGAGGAAAGCTTCACACCGAAACCGACGGCCGACCCGCAGGAGGTCCGCGCCCAGTCCCGCCGCAAAGCCACCACTGCCGCCGACCAGATCGCGCTGGCCGAGGCGGAGCGAGAGGAATCGGGGCGGAAGAAGTTGATCATCTACGGAGGAATCCTGGGTGCATCGGTGGTTCTGTTCCTCGGCATCGGCCTGTTCGCCGCATTCCAGCCGGACACTGCGGAGAAGAGCAGCGTCTTCCGCGGACAGCCGCCACGCGTCGAAGAAGATATCCCGGAGATGATCCGCCAACCGATCAAGCGGCAGGTCTCTTCCTCGCTGGCAGACGACTGGCTGGTGAAGGCCCAGAACATGTACGAGAACCGGAACTTCCGGCCGAACAACCTGTTCCGGACCGTCCGAAACTACAAGATGCATCTGGCGTACCTCGACGCCCCGGAACTGCGTGACCCGGAGGATCACACCGAGTTCCGGACCGCACAGTCCGAATACATCGATATGGTCATGAAGAAATACCGTGCAGCCTGGATCCACGAACAGGCGCAACGGTGGGGCGAGGCCGAAGAAGGATTCCAGGAGCTTCTTCAGGAATGCGTCCCGCCCGACTCCAACTGGGACACTCCGGGCTATCAGGCACTACGGAAAAATATCTTCCGGCATTCCAATTTCGTTCGAAGACGTTACATCCAGGAAAACAAGCGGTACCGTTAAGCAGACCTGAGACAAAGTGCCGGCCCCGCTGCGGAGTGATTCTCGGCGGGGTCTTGTCTTATCAGTTCCGATCAAGAAGACCGCCCGTAGACCCTCCGACGATCAGTATGTCCGCGTGCTTCTCTCGCATTCTTCCTTCACGTTCTGAAGTTCAGGTGTCTGTACGCCTGCGACGTCTCCTCAACAGAACTATAGCCGGCGAAAGAAGCAAAAGCGTCGTCGGTTCGGGGAGGGTGTGGTTCAGGTCCAGTCGCAGATGGGCATGGTCCGGGTCGGTGCTGTCGAACACAATTGCGTCAAAAGCCCCTTCCGAACTGCCCGTGATGCTGCCCAGGCTGTCGATGGTGACCGCGTCGGTCAGCATATTCATCCCGACCGCCCCGGGCAGCCCGGGAACGTCCACGATGAGAAGTTCCACGTTCTCCCAAACCAGGACATGCCCCTCCTCCGTCTGAACCGAGAACTCATCCAGCGTCACAATCGGCAGGTACTGCGTCTCGCCCACGCCGCCGATCGGCACCATGGTGCCGGTGAACTCCGCCATGAACTGCTCCATCGTGCAATATTGGGGCGGGATCAGCCCGATCGCCCGGGCCTTGTCGAAGCAGAGGAAAGAACTGCTGCCCCCGGTGTCCAACAGTAGTTCGTTGTCTGTGCTGGCCAGGTCGCCGTGCTTGAGGGTGATGTTCTTGAGCATCGGGTTGTCGGCGTATGACGGCACGGCCGTGCCGGTAGTCAGCTCCAGATAATCGCGCATCTCCACCGAAAGCGTCACGTCGGTCGAGGGAATGCTGCCGGAGCCCGGCTCCAGCAGGTTTACCCCGAGCCTGCCTTCGGTGTACATCTTCGTTGGGTCGATATGCAGAACCCGCTGTTGAATTGCGGGCATGCCCACTATGTTGATGGGATCGTACAGCAGCCCGTACAGGCTCTCGCCTTCGCCGACTTGCCGCCGCACCCAGAGCGAATGCTGTCCGTAGTCGATAAAGTCGCTCGTGGACGCCGAGTAACCCGTACCGGCCAATCCGTTGAGGACCTTCACCCCGTACGGCCGGGTTACATCGCCGGTTTCTCCGCCGCCGATCCCGATCTCCGTGAACTCGCCGACGAATTCTCCTTCGGGCACTCCATCCAGGCCCAACGATGGCAGCCCCTCGGACTCCATGCCGCGAGCGCTGAGGTAGCTGATGGCAAAGGAAGAGGCACCGGTATCAATGAAAGCGTCATAGATTACCGGTACGCCGTCGTCGGTAATGACCGATCCGTCTTCGTTGTAGAGCAGGAAGGGCAGTTCGGGCAGATCAATGGACGATGCGGCGATCGTCGGGCTGCCGACCGGATTGACGATGATTCGCTCGGCCTGAGCGGCGACAGTGGCAGCCGAAAACACGATGATGCTCAGCAGAGAAGAGAATCTGCGGGACATAGTTCACCTCGAGCCAGAATATGAGCAGGAAGGGCAATACTCCGGGATTCTAGCTCTCCGTGGCGGCAGTGTCGAGTGGAACCTCGATTAGAGCGAGTGACAAAACTCTTTTCCGGTTCAGCCGGCTGCAATCGTCCCTGCCTGCGTCCGGCTGCTTCGGCAATGCTACGGCATTGCCTGCATCGCCGTCCTTGTCAGGAACGCTTTCGCCGACGCTGAACCACGAAATTACTTCTGTCACTCACTCTAGTCGTTGAGCAGGAACTGGTCGTCTTCGGCAGTGAACACTGCCGGTCCCTTCGGCATGCGGTCCGGGCGGAATTTGTCCAGCAACTCCTGAATGCCGGCCGGTCGGCGTCGGTCGATCGCTCCGGACCAGAAGCCCAGAAGCCCCCAGATACGCTCGATGGGCGTCCCGTGCTCCCTGTAGTAGCTCAGGCGCGTGTCCCCGTGGCGCTTGGCAAGCCTCCTGCCGTCCTCACCGATGACAAGCGGGAGGTGCCAGTATTCCACCTCCGGTGTGAGCCCCAGCAGATGACGCAGGTGGATCTGCCTGGCAGCCGAATCCAGAAGATCGTCGCCGCGGACGATGGCGTTGACCCCCGCTTCGGCGTCGTCCACCGTGACCGCGAGCTGATAGGCAGCCAACCCGGACTTCCGAAAGACCACGAAATCCCCGCCGATCCTGGAGAATTCATACTCGAAGTCACCGGCAAACTGATCGTGCACCCGAACTGTCTTGCCGTCGGTGACAACGCGGTACGCCACAGGGCGGTTGGTTGTCTCGACAGCATGTTCCGCCGCACGGTACTTCCCGCGACATGTTCCGGGATAGCAGACCATCGCATCCTCGGCGTGCGGGGCGGAGGCTGCCGTCTCTACGTCCTTCCTGCTGCACACGCACGGATATGCCAGGTCCCTGCGGATCAGTTCGTTCAGCGCATCGTTGTAGATCTCGGTGCGATCCGACTGGTATACGATGTCGCCGTCCCAGTCGACTCCGAGCCATTCCAAGTCTTCGAGTGCTGCTTTGGTCGCCCAGGTCTTGGTCCGTGGCGTGTCCAGATCCTCGATCCGCATGATGATCCGCCAGCCGGCCTGACGGGCCATCAGCCAGTTGACCAGGAACGTTCGCGCATTGCCCAGATGCAGAGCGCCGGTGGGGGATGGAGCAAGTCTTGTAATTCGCTGACTCATTTGTGCTTTCATCGGATTCGGCGGCCGATTTGTTCCGTGCTTACGATTCCGGCTGCGATGATACACGCCGCGCCTACTCGCTTCCACCTTTGAGCTTGCGGGCCCACTTGCCTGCCGGTAGCTTTGTCCGGATGGAAGAATCGGTACAAAACAAAGCGGAGGCAGGAACGGCCGGACGCGGATCCCTGCGGCGCGTGGGTGGCTTGCTCTTCGTCCTGCTCGTAACCGCAGCCGTGGTCGGAGTATCCGCCACCAGTTGGAGCCGCCTTTCGTTTGAACCTTCATGGTCGGCCGTGGAGGCCGAAATGCACGGTCGCTGGGTCCCTGATGTAGAGTCATGGACTGACAGAGCCCAGGCGTTGGCGATCCGTCTGAGCCTGCAACCGGCCGATCCGCCGTATGCGGACTGGAATTATACCTTGCCCTCTGCAGTGTTTGCTTTCCTCTCTGCCGGAATGGTCTGGTGGTTGGGCCTGCGATGGGGCGGCAGCACGGCAGCATGGTTAGCAGGAAGCTTCTGGGCCACCATGCCGATGAACTGGTTTTTCTGTTTCAGTGCTTCGCCGATGATGCTCGGGCAGTTGCTCATGCTGCTGTTGCTGTGCCTGCTGGAACTGCTCGTTTTTGCCCGGCTGCGCCGATACCGGAGCGATGAATCCGCAGTCGGCGGGAGGGTTCGGCGGGGCCTGGAATGGGCTCTCAAGGCTACGTTTGTTCTGCTGTTGGTGACGGGCCTTGTTGCGGTTTTCTTCCTGCTCCAGATCGCAGCGGAAACTGAAGATGCGGGAATCCTGGCGATTGTGCTGGGGTCCGCCTTCCCGGTATGGCTGTTGGCAGTTCTATTCCCGCTGCTAACTTCGCGGGAGCAGTGGTTTGCTCCGGGGGCACCGGTGAGCAACGGACTCGCTGTGGCGATACCGGTCCTGCCGGCGGTGTGGTTCTTCCCAAGCACGGTTTTCTGGGCAGGCGTGCTTCCGTTCCTCTTGGCCCCGCTGCTGGCCGGTGTGGGAGCAGCAAAGCTGGTTGACAGGCACATGGTGGACAAGCAGGCGCGCAGACCACTGCTGGTCGTACTCCAAACAGCGTTTTTCCTGCCGGCGGCAGCGCTGGTTGTCCTGCTGAACCTGTTCTGGATCCGATACGAACCATCCACGGCTCCCGTCGAAGACCTGCCGACCATGCCTCTGGACTGGCCCATAGCCACTGCGTTGGGAGCACTGCGAATGGTCGCACCATTCCTGCTGGGCCTGTGCGTCTGGTCGTGGATCAGGAAAAAGCCGGGAGCCATGGCGATGGCTTTCTGCGTGGCCATGGTAGGGTTCTCATTTGTGTGGCTGAATGTTCTATCGGAAGAAGCGCAGACAGCGGATCGATCGGAGATGCGGCTGTTTGCCCGGGACAGTCACGACTTCATTGGTGGCCGGCCATATGCGGCGATGCAGCCTAGCCCGGTTGAGCTCTATCTCGGCAGATTGCCCAAACGGTTCGAAAGCCTCGAACAGCTCAACGAGATGGAGAACCGGCCGGAATGGTTGATCGTTAGCGATCAGGACCTGCTGGACTTGGGCGCATACAAGCGCCTGCCCGCAAACGCGCCCGGAATAAAGAACTTCTATGCCTACCATGAGGAGAGATACCTGACCAAGCCCTGGGAACTCGGGCAGGTGCAGGCGGGGTCCTATTACATCACTACGGGCCAGGTCGGCAACATGTACCTGATCCGTCTTTCGGAGGGGAAAATCACCACCTCGACCCAACCGGCCTCCTTTGGCTACGGCAGGGAAATGGCTTGGGACTGAATTTTCTTCGAGAAACTCCATAAACCCCT
>JBKHHU010000189.1:0-6455 GCA_046539045.1 Phycisphaerae bacterium | reverse complement strand
GTGGAGACGGTCCCGACGAGCGACAGCATGTTGATCCCGAGTTTCGGGTGGTTGGGAGTCACGTTCCACTCGTGCACCTTCGTATCGTTCTTCATATCCGGCTTGTCGGCTACGATGACCGTGTCGGACGGCTGACCGTTAGCGCCCGGGAAGGCGGGGTTCTCTTCACTTTGCACTGCCGGCTGGAGGCCGTAGGACACGTTCATCCAGGTCTGGAAACCGTAGTTGCCCCCGTCTTTGGATAACGGCAGGGCCTTCTGGTCGGAGGGGCAGACGAACGCCTTTTCCTCGACAACGTTGTCGGCAACCAGCAACCACCAGCTCTGGATGTTGCATTCGGCCTGGTTGGCCCAGAGGTTGTCAAGACTGGACTGGGCTTCGGCTTCGGCTTTAAAGTCGTCGGCGCGGCCCAACGTCATTGTTCGCCTGTAGTTGCTCTCTTTATACGTCTGGACGGCGGTACCGATGGTCTTGAGGTTGGCCTTGCATTTTGCGTGTTTGGCAATGTCCTGGATGTTGGCCAGTGCCGGCACCAGAATGGAAACCAGAAGCCCGATGATCGCGATAACCACCAGCAACTCGATAAGCGTGAAGGCTTTGCGCTTGGACATGATCTTCTCCTTACTGCTCGACTGATATGAAAGCTATGAAATGCATCGAATACACTCGCGGCCGCGACGCGACCGGAAACCGGTTGATTCTATGATTGCGCGAAATCCAGCAAAGGCAAACGGCGGGGTTCTCAGTCGCTTTGCCTACGCCAGAACAGGTTGGTATCCCACACCTTTCCGGTCCAGCTGCCGTGCTGGTAGCCGTTCTCTTTCCAGTAGATATGGCGATCTTTGAAGTAGGCCCCGTCGATCCCGTCGATGGTCCCGACATTGCCATCCACACTCAGAACATTGGTGCCAAGGCTTTCGTGGTTCGGGGTCCTGGACTGATTGCTCCTGTCGCCGCCCTCGGGCTTGATATCGCTGCCGCTACGGATTCTCTGTTTGTCGGCAACGACAATTGTATCTGACGGCTGATCCTCCGCACCGGGGTAGCCGGGGTTCTCTTCTTTGTTACGGACCGCCGGCTGGAAACCATAGGAGACGTTGTAGTAGGTCTGGAAGCCGTAGTTGCCCCCGTTTGGAGACCTCGGAAGGTATTCCTGGTCGGAGGGGCAGACGAATTGTTCCTCCTGGGCGATCTTTTCGCCGCACAGCAGCCACCAGCTCTGGATGTTGCACTCGACCTGGTTGGACCAGAGGTTTCCGATACTCGATTGCGCTTCGGCTTTGGCTCGGTAATCGTTGGCGTAACCGAGCGTCATCATTCGGCCATCATTGGCTTCCTTGTAGATATGCATCGCCGTGCCGATGTTCTTGAGGTTGGCTCGGCATTTGGTGTGGTTGGCGATCTCCTCGATATTCGCCAGCGCCGGCACCAGCAGCGAAACCAGCAGCCCGATGATCGCTATGACCACCAGGAGTTCGATGAGGGTGAAAGCTTTGCACTTGGACATGATTTTCTCCTAACTGCTCGACCCAATATGAAGTCTATGAAATATACCCGCAGCCGCAAAACGGCCGAAACACCGGCGCAACATTTCAATGGGCTCTGCAGCGCGGCACGTGGAATCATTTCCGAACTTCCCTGCCGCGATGGCCAGATTGACATGATGAGGTTATTTTACACATCTTGCACTCATGCCTCAAGGCTTTTAGGCCGTCCCACCGAAATTCATTGTGCGCAATAAAGCAGCCGGCTCGAATCCGTGGAAGGATCCGGGCCGGCCGTCGCGTGGGATTCGGAAGGCCTTAGTTCGCCGACAGGCAGGCGTCCAGATCTTCCTGCACTTCACCGATCGGCTTGATATTGAACTTCTCGACCAGCACGTTGAGCACATCCTGGGTGACAAAGGCCGGAAGTGTCGGGCCAAGCCGCATGTCTTGAATGCCTAAGTACAGCAGCGTCAACAGGATGACAACGGCCTTCTGCTCATACCAACTCAGGATGAACGACAGCGGCAGGTCGTTGACCCCGCAATCGAAAGCCTCGGACAGCGCCAGGGCGATCTGGATCGCCGAGTAGGCGTCGTTGCACTGCCCGACGTCCAACAGGCGCGGGATCCCGCCGATGTCGCCGAAGTCGAACTTGTTGAACCGGTACTTCCCGCACGCCAGCGTCAGGATGACGCAATCGTCCGGTACGGACTGGGCGAATTCCGTGTAGTAATTCCGGCCGGTCTTGGCGCCGTCGCATCCGCCGATGAGGAAGAAGTGCCTGATATCACCGGACTTAACCGCACCGACGACTTTGTCGGCCACGCCCATGACCGCGTCGTGGGCGAACCCGACGGTGATGTACTTCTCCGGACCGTCTTCGGTGAAACCTTCTGCCTTCTGGGCGGCCTCGATGAGCGGACTGAAGTCCTTCTCGCCCGCCTTGGCACCCGGGATATGCGTCACGTCATCCCAGCCGACAACGCCGGTGGTGAACACGCGGTCCTTGTAGCTTTCCTTGGGCTTCTGCAGGCAGTTGGTGGTGAACAGAATCGCGCCGGGGAACTCGTCGAACTGCACGCGCTGATCCTGCCATGCTCCGCCGTAATTGCCCACAAGATGTTTGTATTTCTTGAGTTCCGGATAGCCGTGGGCCGGGAGCATCTCGCTGTGGGTGTAGACGTTGATGCCCTTGCCCTCGGTCTGCTTGAGCAATTCTTCCAGATCGGCCAGATCGTGACCGGTCACGACAATCGCCTTGCCCTTGACCGGCGTGACGCGGACCTGCGTCGGTTCGGGGCTGCCGAAATGTTCGCAGTGACCGGCGTCGAGCAGGCCCATCACCTTCAGGTTCACTTCACCGCAACGGAGGATCATCCCCAGCAGCGCGTCGATGTCCGTCGGGTTGTCGGCCAGGAAGTCCAAGGCCTCCAGGAAGAAGCCGTATACGCCATCTTCTTCCTTGCCAATGATTTGCGCGTGGTCCGCATAGGCGGCCATGCCCTTCAGGCCGTACATCAGGAGCTCCTGCAAACCGGCAATGGTCTCGCCGAGTTCCTGCTGCCGCATCTCGATGCTGAACTGCTCGGACATCCTGAACAGCTCGTCGTCATCGTCTGACGGCTGGAACTCCGCCGGGCCGGTCGGCTCTTCGGGCGTCTTGCCCATGTCTTCGCAAGCCTGGTGATAGACCTTCTTTGCGTGATCGCGGACCTCGGCACCCTTGCGGACGACGTCGGCGATGCGATGCTCGTCGAAGTTCACATTCGTGACCGTAGTGAACAGCGCTTCCAGAACGAAATGATTGGTCAGATCGTCGGAGACGCCGAGCTGCCGGGCACGGTGTCCGTACTGCGCAACTCCCTTGGTAATATGGACTAGCGAGTCCTGAACGTTGGCCGTTTCCGGCCCCTTTCCGCAGACACCGTAGGAGGTACATCCGGTCCCCTTGGCAGTCTGCTCACACTGATAACAAAACATCGTACTCATGATGGATCCTTTCCCTATGTCGGTTAAGTTGTATTGTATGCGCTACGGTTGGGCCCGGACCACTGGGGCACAAACCTCATCAAACCAATAGCTTACATCAGCCCGGTCGCGACCACGCCGTTGATGCTCTTGACCTTCCCGTCCAGACTGACGGTAATCACGTTCAACGGCACATCGACACCGGCCCGCTGGGCTGCTTCCCGGAAGATCATCTCAAGTCCGCCGCAGCACGGGACTTCCATCCGCGCGATCGTCACGGATTCGACGTCATTGCCCGCCAGGATCCGCGCCAGTTTCCCGACATACGGCTCGACATCGTCGAGCTTCGGGCAGGCGACGGCCAGGGTCCTGCCGCTCAGCAGTTTTTCGTGGAAATCGGCCATGGTGTAGGCGACGCAATCCGCTGCGAGCAGTACATTTGCGCCATTCCAGAGCGGCCCCTGTTCCGGCAGGAGCGTCAGCTGAACCGGCCAGTGGCCCAACTGGGACTGTCTGGACCCGGTGGCGGTTTCGGTGGCGGGGGCTTTGGCTTCGGGTTTGTCTTCCCTGGCGAACTGCATCATCCGGCTGCCGGGACATCCGCCGAACTTGGCTTGCGGCTTGGTGTTGCGCTGCGGCTCGGGGGTTTTGTGTTTCATCTCGGTCTCCTCCCGGGATGCAAGGTGCTCTTCGACGGCCTGCTCGTCGAACTCGTCGGCTTCTCGTTCCTCAATGTGGATGGCGTCCTTGGGGCACTCGCCGAGGCAGTTGCCCAGACCGTCGCAAAGGTTTTCGGCTAAGAGCTTTGCCTTCCCGTCGACAATCTGGATGGCTCCCTCGGCACAGCTCGGGACGCACAGCCCGCAGCCGTCGCATTTGTCCTCGTCGATGTGCACGATCTTGCGAGTCGTTTTGGTTTTGGTTTGGGCATCGGTCGTCATGGCTGATCTCCCACGCGAGTGGTTGTTGGTTGTGAATCTCGTTCGTTCCACGTGAGCGATATTCTGTCAGAATCCGCCGCTACCCGCCTTGACATGGGTCAAGTGGCCCTGTTTTTTCCGG
This sequence comes from Phycisphaerae bacterium, assembly GCA_046539045.1. Classification (GTDB taxonomy): domain Bacteria; phylum Planctomycetota; class Phycisphaerae; order SM23-33; family SM23-33; genus JBKHHU01. Next base: position 1,938 of record JBKHHU010000189.1, on the reverse strand, counting down.
AAAATGGCGCAAAAATCGACTCTGTAGCGCCTCCCTGGAACTGCGCAAAACTACGGAAAAACCCCGCCGGCGGCAAAAGCGCCCCACCGTGAGATGCTTCCGGCCGAGCGATTTTGACCGGAAAACCGGCCTATTGCCGCCAAGCCTTGCCCACTTTTCCTCTTTGGCGAGAAGCCGCTCAAGATTTTCGGCGATGGTCCGGCGAACGCTCCGAGGGGAATCTCTAAACTCGGAATTATGGTAAGCGGTTCGGATCACCGCACGATGGTTGCCGGCGTCCGATCCCGGCCAGGTTGCACCGTCCGGAACGCCGCTGCCTTCCGGTTCCCGCAGTCGGTCCCTGAACGCGTGCCGCCATGCAGCCGACCGGTCGCTGCAGAAAGCTTCGCGTCAATCGTGGGCGCCGGGATTGCTTCGGTGCGTGCAGCTACAATTCCCCGGAAACCAACGCTCAGTCTGAAAAGGAGAACCGCAATGAAGCGCGCACTTCTGACGATCTCGCTGGCCGCCCTGCTGCTCATCACCGCCGCCTGCGATAATGCCGCCAATGGCGGGTCCGACGACGACAAGGACTACGTCCCCGGCGAGGAACTGCTGAAGGGCAAACGCCAGGGCCATAGCGTCCGGCCGAATGTCATGCGTCCGACGAAGGAGCGCATGGCCCAGCTCAAGCTGCCCGACGGGTTCAAGATCAGCCTGTTCGCCACCGGTCTCGGGCGGCCTCGAATGCTGCTGACGCTCGACGACGGGACGATCCTCGTCAGTCGCCGCCGACCCGGGGACGTTTTGGCCGTCAAGGACACCGACGGCGACGGCAAGGCCGACAAGATCGAAAAAGCCATCCCCGACCTCGAGCAGGCACACGGGCTGGCGGTGCACGACAACAAGCTGTACATCGGCACCATCCGGAAGATCTACGTCGCGGACGTCAAAGACGGGAAGGTCGGCAAGCCGAGGGTGCTCATCGACGACCTGCCCAAGGGCGGCAGGCACCCGAACCGCACGCTCGGCATCGGCCCGGACAAGATGCTCTACATCAGCGTCGGCAGCACGTGCAACTGCTGCGTCGAGCCGAACGAGGAAAGCGCAACCGTCCTCCGCAGCACGCTGGACGGAAAGCAGCGGATCATCTTCAGCCGCGGGCTGCGGAACACCGTGGGCTTTGACTGGCACCCGAAGACGGGGCAACTTTGGGGGATGGACCACGGGACCGACTGGCTGGGCGACAACGAGCCGCCGGAAGAACTGAACCTGCTGGAGAAGGGCAACGATTACGGCTGGCCTTTCGTGTATGGCGACCGCAAGACGATCCCGCTCAAGAGCCACCCGAAGGTCGGCGACCTGAGCGAGTACGCGAAGAAGACGGTCACGCCGGTGCTCGGATACACCGCCCACGCCGCGCCGATCGAGATGGAATTCTACGACGCCGAGCAGTTCCCCGAGGAGTACCGCGGGGACGCGTTCATCGCCATGCACGGCAGCTGGAACCGCAAACCGCCGGCAGGGTATGAAGTCGTCCGCGTGAAGTTCGACGACAAGGGCAAGCCGGTAAAGTTCGAGAAGTTCCTGACCGGGTTCAAGCTGGAGGGGATGGACGAGCCGGCAGTGTTCGGCCGCCCGGCCGGGCTGACAATCGCCAAGGACGGATCGCTGCTGGTCGGCGACGACAACACCGGCGTGATCTACCGGATCGAGTATGTCGGGAAAGACGGTTGATTGGAAAAGGCGGTTGACTGGGAAAAACGTAGTTCCCGAATGGCGGGAATCCTGGTTCCCACGTGGCGGCTCGCCTGTTTACCGCGTGGTGGGTCTCCCGACCCACCACGTTTCACCGCGCCGATTGCGGGTGCTTTGTTCCGTTGGCGGGTCAGGAGACCCGCCAACCGCTCCGGGACGGCTCTTTCTATCGCGTGGTGGGTCTCCCGACCCACCACGTTT
>JBKHHU010000188.1:0-6466 GCA_046539045.1 Phycisphaerae bacterium | reverse complement strand
AATTCGTGGACCCAGCTGTTGTATAATGCCGTAATTCTGTCCCCGAATTGAGGTAGTTTTACCATGCCGACGTACGACTATGAATGCACCGAGTGCGGCCATCGGTTCGAGAAGTTCCAGCAGATGACGGCCAGCCCGGTCAAGACCTGTCCGGAGTGCAGGGGCAAGGTCAAGCGGCTGATCGGAGCCGGAGCTGCCGTGATGTTCAAAGGCAGCGGATTCTACGCAACCGACTACAAGAACAAGTCTTGTGGCGGCTCCAACGGCAAGACGCCGCCGTGCGCCGACGGCAAGTGCCCGCACGCGGAGTAACCCCCGCTCCACACGATCCCCGGGAGCCGACCATGCACGTAACCTGCCTGCAATTCGATATCGCCTGGGAAGACCCGCAGGCCAGCTTCGAGCGGGTCCACGCCCTCATGGATTCCGCGGCCCCCCCGCCGGGAGGGCTGATCCTCCTGCCCGAAATGTTCTCCACGGGCTTCAGCATGGACGTGCCCGCGGTGGCGCAGGGCGACGACAAGCCGGCTGAGGCATTTCTGGCGGACCTCGCCCGCCGGAGCGGCTGTGCTGTGATCGGCGGGGTGGTCAACCCCGCCCCGGACGGACGCGGGCTCAACCAGGCCGTCGCCGTCGGGCCGGACGGGGCCCGGCTGGCCCGCTACACGAAAATCCACCCCTTCAGCTTCGCCGGCGAGACCGATCACTACTCACCCGGCGACCGCCCAGCCGCCTTCGATCACGCCGACTTCCGCATCGGCTTGAGCATCTGCTACGACCTGCGGTTTCCCGAACAGTACCGCAAGCTCACTGCCGACGGCGCCACGCTACTGACGGTCATCGCCGACTGGCCTGCCGCCCGCGTCCATCACTGGCGGGCACTGCTGATCGCCCGGGCCATCGAGAACCAGGCCTATGTCGCTGCGGTCAACCGCACCGGCTCGGACCCGAACGTCGCCTATCCCGGCGCGTCCATGATCATCGACCCGAAGGGGGAGATCCTCGCCGAGGGCCCGCAGAAGCCCGCAGCGGTGTCTGCCGATCTGGATGCCGAGGCGTTGCGGACCTACCGAAGCGAATTTCCGGCGTTGGACGACATGCGGGAAATTTAGTAATCTAAGATCGAATCATTGAAGATTTACGACGGACATTGCCCGCCCTCTCGAATGGGTTGTGATCATTTGGTTGACGAGTGTGGCCACACCGGCTTCCAGCACGTAGTGTTTGATGACGCACCTTCGCCGAACAATGGCGTGTTCACCGTCCCTGACGCGCCCGGACTGGGGCTTTCGCTGAACGAGGAAGAACTCGACAAACGGATCATCCCCTGGGAGAAGTAACCGCATGCCGCACGCCGACACGCTCGACGCCTACGCTCACGTATCACTGCCCCGGTTCTGTTCGCCGGAGGATATGCTGGCTGTCATGGACGCGTACGGTGTGGGCAAGGCGCTGATCAGTACCGCACGGACCTGCCCGGACCTCAAGACGCTTTCCGACGCCATCGCCCAGTACCCGGACCGCTTCCGGGCGGTGGGCCTGCCGATTGGCAGGGGTATCGACGAACTGCGACGCAGCATCTTCGAGCAGCTGGACCGCGGGTTCGACGGTGTCCGCATGCCGGATTCACTGATCGCATCCCAGCCGGAAGTGCTGGACGAGTTTGCGAAATTCGATTGTCTGATCGTGCTGGTGGGTCGGGAAGGATTACTGTCGGCTTCGTCCCTGCTGGCGGATTTCCTGGACGCCAATCCGGGTTGTCGGGTACTCGCGGCGGATTTCGCGGGTCCGACCAGGCCGGCGATTTTCGACGAAGTCCCAAGCGTGCGACGGCTGTTTCAACACGAGCGGTTCGGGGTGATCTTTTCCAACCATGGCGCGATAGATGCGGATGTGCTGATCCCGTGGGCCCGGGCGGTGGTGGATCTCGTCGGCTGGGACCGCCTGTTGTACGGTAGCGGGTTTCCGGTGTCGCTATGGCGGAACGAAAGCTACGCGTCGACATGGGAGTGGATTGAGCGGCACCTGTCGGCGGCAACCGAGGCCGATAAGCACAAGTTGTTCTGCGAGAATGCCGAGCGGATGATCTTCGCGTCGGAGCGTCGTCGCGTCCGGCCGCTGCCGCGCGACCTGCAGAGACCCAAGCCCCAGCCGAAGCGCTCGCCGGTGCGCCTGCTGTCCGAAACCGGTCTGGAACTGCCCGAAAAAGCCCACTACCGCCTGCTGCAGGGCTACCTCCGCCGGGAAGGCAAACCGATCACCTACGCCGAATACCTGGCCAAGCTGCTGATGAAAGCGTCAGGCCGGCTGGACGTGTAACGGCGGAGTCCACGAATTGCACGAATTCACACGAATTCTTGGCTGACGCCTGCGGGAAGAAGCCCACGGTCGACACGGCGAACGGCGGAGAGTCCACAGATTACACAGATTGCACAGATGTGTTGGCTGTCGCCGATGCGGAAATACCCGCCGCAGAAAATCGCAAATATGACTTCCGCTTGAGGGTCCGGGTGGCTTTGCGTTACCTGATATACCGGGGCACGCCCGTTCTACTCGCGGGTTCTCCCGGAAGGCGTCAGCCAGAAGAATCTGTGTCATCTGTGTAATCTGTGGACAAAGCCGTTGGAGTGTCGAGCGGGGGTTTACACTCGCAGGCGCCAGCCTGAATTCGTGCCAATTCGTGTAATTCGTGGACCAAAGCCGTCCCGGTTCAGTCGCCCAGGAAGTGCCATGTCAGGGCGGCTCCGAAGAAAGCCCCGGCCAGGACGTAGTAGATGCGGGTGGCGGTCGCGGCGGGTTGGCCGGGCCGGCGGGATTTTGCCCGCGACAGCGCATATCCGCCCACGCCGCCGGCAAGGGCGCCGGCAAGTACCTTCATCGCCACTCCAACATTGACCGCCGCCGGGTTGTTCACAAGCCATTCCATGCAGACCATCCTAGCTCGCATCGCCGGCCGGCACCACCTTCCGGTGGGGCTCAGATCTTCACGATCCGCGTTTCGAGCGGGTTGAGGTTCATCGTGCCGACCGTCGACTTGCCGGTCAGCAGATCCGTCCCTTCGCTGGGGAGGATCACCGTCTGCGGGTCCTCGGTCATGTTCACCACGCCATAACCGCTGATTTTCCCGTCCGTCCCGGCTCGCGGAACCACCAGTACCTGCTGGGACCCGCCGGCCACGGCACGCAGACCCGCGTCGTCCATCAGCTCACGCACCATCCGCATGTAGGCGGCAGGGCCCATGTGGCATCCAAGCGTGATCACCTTGCCCTTGCCGTACTGGTTGCGGACGACAGCAACCTGCCCATGCCCGTAACCGCCCTCGTAGTGGGCCACGTTCTCGCCGGTGGTGACGTCATACCCTTCGCACCAGTTCCGCGTGCGGGTCATCGAGCCGTCGTGGAAAGCGACCTTCACCTTGTCCTCCTGCAAGTGGGCGGTGAACCGCAGGGCGCTTTCCGCACCGATCAACTCCTCCAGGCCGTTGAACTCCTGCTCCCGCGGGACGGTGAACTCCTCGGTGCGCGTCCCGGTAATCGGGCCCAGCAGCAGCCGTCCGCCGTCGGCAACCCACTGCTTCAGACGCTCGCGGGTCGACTCTTTCACGATCGGCATCATCGGCAGCAGGAGCACCTTGTACCGGCTGAAGTCTGCATCCTCGGGAATCGCATCCCGCCAGACGTGCTCTTTCACGAGCGGCTGATAGTAGTCGTCCCGCCAGCGATCGAGGTATTTCATGTTGTCGTCAATGGGGTCGACGGAGAAGGCCCAGGCGGCTTCGGTGCTGAAGACGATGCCGATCTTCGCCTCTGCCGGCGGATTGTCCAGCAGCCATCGGCCGTGCTCGCGGTAAGCGGTTGCCAGCTCGGTCCAGACTTCCTTGTTCGGCCGCCATTTCCCGGTGGCGGTCACGTGCGTGCCGTGCTGCATTTCCTGACCGGCCCAGTGCTGTCGCCACTGCCAGTACAGCGTCATGCTCCCGCCCATGAGCGTGCACATCCAGGTCATTGCCTTGACGCCGTCGGGGCTGTGGTGGATGTTCCACTGCTTACCACCGCCGGACCAGTTGGGGGCGGTTTCCAGCAGCCAATAGGGGCGGTCGGGCTTTTCGCCGCGCATGCGGTCCAGGTACATCAGGTTCCACGGGTAGTGGTCCAGGTCCTTGTAGAGGCTGTAACCCACGCGATCCAGCAGGCGGTTGTTCTGCGGCCAATTCATGCCCGTGGCCGCGCCGCACATATTCGTGGTGATCGGTTTGTTGGTATACTCGCGGATGATGTCGCACTGGTGCTTGATGAATTCGGTCCACATGTCCGAGTTGAACCGCGCGATGGCGTAAATCAGCGACGGGTGATGCCGTTCCGGCACCTCGATCGATCCGACCGCTGCGGTGGGCATGGGGATCTGGTCAAAGCTCGTATACGCCTGCGACCAGAATTCCAGCCCCCAGGTTTTGTTGAGGTTCTCGATGCTCCCGTAGCGATTCTCCAACCAGGTGTGGAATTTCTCCCGGGCCTCGTCGCTGTAATCGCGCCCGCCCATTTCGTTGTCGATCTGCCAGCTATGCACGGCAGGGTGGTCTGCCAGGTTCTCACACATCGCCCGGACGATCTTCCCGCACATCTGGCGGTACTTGGCGCTGACGTGCGAGCCGTGTTTCCGCATACCGTGGATCCGCCGCGTGCCGTCGGGCCGGACCTGCAGCACTTCCGGGTACCTGTCGGTCAGCCACGCCGGCGGGGCGGCAGAGGGCGTGCCGAGCATGACGCTTATGCCCGCTTCGTGACAGAGGTCCAGCAGCTTCCGCGCCCAGTCGAAATCGAACTTCCCCTCCTCCGGCTCCATCCGGTGCCACGCGAACTCGAACACCCGGACAACATTGAAGCCCAGTTCATTCATCCGGGCGATGTCTTTCGGCCATTCGTCTTCCGGCCACATCTCCGGGTACCAGCTGGCGCCAATCAGAAGTTTCTCGTCGGTGGTTCTGGGATCGATCTGAGTCATGTGGGAGAAGCCTTGTCCTTGTCTCGTGGAAAATCAGAGCCCACGGAAGATCGTCCCGTGGGCTTCTGAGTGAAAGTTACAGTAGGGATTCTAAGTTTGCCGGAGCCGGTTCGCTACTGTTCGTTTCCGCCGATCGTGCGGATTGACGCTTCCAGTTGCGAATCCTGCTTGAGGTAGAGCGTCTGGGTCGGGAAGGCGAATTCGATCCCGGCTGCGTTGTATCGCTCCAGCAGCGCCATGTTGAAGTCGTGGCAGAACGCCAGATATTCCCACCAGTCCGGCGGGGCGAAGTACATGTAGATCACGATATTCAGGCTGGCATCGTTGTAATCGCTAAAGTAGACGCGAGAAGGGAAATCCGGGTGGAACGAATCCCGCCGCTCATCCAGCAGTTCCTTGATGATGTCCACGCCTTCCTGCACCTTCTGCGGCGGGGTGTCGTAGGTGACGGTGACGTTCATTACCTTCTTGATGAAAGGCCGGCGGGAGATGTTCTCGATGGCCTCGTTGGCGATGATCGAGTTCGGCACGATCACCAGGTTGCCGTCCAGGGTGCGGATCCTCGTGGAGCGGAAACCCACTTCCTCCACGATACCGTCCTTGCCCACCACCTGAATCCGCTCGCCCATCTGGAACGGGCGGTCGGCGAAGATCGTCACCGAGCCGAACAGGTTGGCCAGCATGTCCTTGGCTGCCAGCGCGAACGCCAGACCGCCAAGCCCGAGCCCGGCGATCAGCGCCCCGATGTCCCATCGGAAGATGTTCTGGGCGATAAACAGCACCGTGACTATCACCACGAACACCCGCAGCGACTTCCTCAGCAGCGGCACGAGCTGGTCGTCCAGCAGCGTGTCGGTTTTGCTGGTCCACTTCTGCAGGAAGTATTCGACCAGGTCCACCAGCTTGAAGATGAACCACCCCGCTGCCAGCACGGCGATGGTCTTGCAGACGTTGATCCAGAAATCGGTGACGTCATGCAGGACAGGGGTCTTGATCTCCTCGCCGTCCTTGGTGACCACGTCGACGGTGCTGTACTTCAGCGTCATGAAACTCGCCGCAAAGTACAGACCTGCCGCCAAAGCGATCATCGCAATCGGACCGCCGAGGCTCTTGAGGAACCTGCCGAACAAGGGCTTGCCGCCCTCCTCCAGCTTCGTCCCCTGGCGCTCGAGGATGAAGGCAGTCGCCTTTCCGACCATCAGACTGCCCAGAATTGTCCCCAGCAGCGCAAGCCACTGCCATACCTGGTTCTCCAGGAACTCGGTATTCAGAAAGGCGTTCGCGATCATCTTCTTCTCACTGAAAGAACGTTCCGGGAACAGCGGAAAAGGCCTCGATCACCGGCAGCACACGGTCGGTGCGGGCGTGGACAGAATATACCCGAAGCCCGCGGAGTTGTCACGGCCGGGCCGGAAGGGTACAGTGAACGCAACCTTCGAAAGGAGCATCAAATGCCTCAGAAGAC
>JBKHHU010000187.1:0-6561 GCA_046539045.1 Phycisphaerae bacterium | reverse complement strand
CTTTGGCAGGCGGGCAGGCTCTTTGGCACCTGCCCTGATGCAATTGGCCGGCGGGACATCCGTAACGTAGGCTACCGACAGATGGTAGCCAGAACACACAAAACCCGTCGGGCCAGGCTCAACCAGACCCACCCGAACCGGCAGGCGAGCGCCTGGGGCTGGCGATTCGAATGGTCCGGCCTCCTGCGGGAGAACCCCCGCGTCGACGACAGACAGTGGCAGCAGGCCGTCGGGCGCCGCCTCCTCACCCCCGAAGAGCAGGCGGCGCGGGAATTGTACTTTGCCCGGAAAGCCGACGAAGCCATCGAAACCGTCCGCGCCCGCGAAGTCCTGCTCGGACTCGGCTTGACTTCAGACTGAGAACACATCAATGAACTTCGTGGTTGCTTAACCACAGAAGACACCGAGAGCACCGAGTTTTTTTAAGTCACGAAGGGCTCGAAGATCACAAAGACCGCCAAGGGAAAGCACAAAGAAATGCGCTGTTCTTCGTGACCTTCGTGGCCTTGGCGATCTTCGTGATTAAGAAGGAAGCGTGGAAGGACTCTATGGACTCTGTGACCTCCGTGGTTGCTTAACCACAGAGGCGACCGAGAGCACGGAGGTTTTTAAGTCACAACGGGCTCGAAGACCACAAAGACCGCCAAGGGAAAGCACAAAGAATACGCTGTTCTTCGTGACCTTCGTGGCCTTGGCGGTCTTCGTGATTAGAAACAAAGCCTGCAGAAACCTCTGTGAGTTCCGTGCCCGCCGTGGTTACTCCCCACCAATCTTGTCGGCAAGGAACGTCTTGACCTTGTCGATGTGGATTCGGTCCTGTTCCAGCGTGTCGCGGTAGCGGACGGTGACGGTGTCGTCTTCCTTCGTCTGACCGTCGATGGTGAAGCAGAACGGCGTGCCGATCTCGTCCTGTCGGGCGTAGCGTTTGCCGATGTTCTGCTTGACGTCGAGGTCCACGACGTAGCGGTCCCGCAGGTCGTAGTAGAGTTTCTCGGCGATCTCCGGCATGCCGTCCTTGGCCACCAGCGGGAGGATGCCCGCCTTGACCGGCGACAGCTTCGGCAGGAACTTCATGAATACCTTGCTCGGACGGTCCGGGTCCGGTGTGTACGCCTCGCAGAGCATCACCAGCACCGCACGCGTCAGGCCGCTTGCCGGCTCGATCACGTTCGGGATGTACTTGGAGCGGGCGTTGATCTCATCCTTGCTGAGGCCGGCTTCCTTGGCGGCAAGCTGCCGCTCCTGGTCGAAGTACTGCATCTTCGTCCGGGAGTGTTCCTCGTGCTGGGTCAGGTCGAAGCACCCGCGATGGGCCACGCCCTCCAGCTCGCCGAAGCCCGGGTCCGTGAACGGGTACTTGTATTCCACGTCCACGCACGCCTTGGAATAGTGGGCCAGTTCGTCCTCGTCGTGGTCGCGGTAGCGGAGGTTGCTCTCGGCGATCCCGAGATTCTTCCACCACTTCATCCGCTCGACCTTCCAGAACTCGTACCAGTCCAGCGCCTCATCCGGAGCGCAGAACCATTCCATCTCCATCTGCTCGAACTCGCGGCTGCGGAAGATGAAGTTTCGCGGGGTGACCTCGTTGCGGAAGCTCTTGCCGATCTGGGCGATCCCGAACGGCATCTTCACGCGCATCGTGTCCAGCACGTTCTTGTAATTCAGGAAGATGCCCTGTGCCGTCTCCGGCCGGAGGTACGCCTTGGCTTCATCGTTGCGGATGGCGCCGACGAACGTCTCGAACATCAGGTTGAAAAGTCGCGGCTCGGTCAGCGTACCGGCGATTTTGGCGTCCGGGCCGACGATGTTGGCGTATTCCGACGCATCGAATTGCGTCAGCGGCTTGATTTCGCACTCGCCGGGATCGACGTTCGCCCGCTTGAGCTTCTTGCTGATATGGTCCGGCTGATTCTCCGGAAAGGCGTAGTTGTGCTGGTCGTCCTGCGGGGTGACGAAGACCATCACCTGGTCCTCGCGGTAGCGCTTCTTGCTCTCGGTGCAGTCGACCATCGGGTCGTTGAACCCGCCGACGTGCCCGGAGGCGACCCACGTGTTGGGATTCTGGATGATCGCGCTGTCCAGGCCGACGATCTGCAGCGGGTGACCGTCCGGGCCGACCGGCGGGCACTCGACCATGTTCCGCCACCAGTCGTCGCGGATGTTATTCTTCAACTGGGCGCCCAGCGGGCCGTAATCCCAGAAACCATTCAGCCCGCCGTAAATCTCGCTGGCGGGGTACACGAATCCCCGCCGCTTGCACAGCGCTACCAGTTTGTCCATCGTATTGTTTTCAGCCATGTCTCACTCTCAAAGCTCGAGTCTCAGATCAACCGATTTCGTCACTCAGTCATTCCGCCCCGCCGCGCGACATCCGCCTCGCACGGGGCCGCAGACCCGAGCCGGTCAAACCCATAATCCTGCCGTTGTCACAGCGTAGAAATCTCATGATCGCCTCTCCCGGCCGGTGCCGGTCACAAAGGGTTGCGTATCATAGGCTCAAACCGCAAATGACACAACCCTTCTGCCGAGGCGAGAGAGTCGCTCGTCGTCCACCGTCACGCCCAGCCCGTCGCCACGCGGCAGCTTGAGTCGACCGCCGAGCCCGAACCGCAGCGACCGGTCGGTGACATCCTCCGAAAGCAGCCACCTGCCGTAGTTGCCTTCGGCGAACCGCACCTCCGGATGACCGACCAGCAGGTGTCGCTGGGCGGCAGAGAGCAGGCTCGTTTCGCCGACCATGCAGCCGTTGGAAACCGTCACGCCCCTCTCGGCTGCGAGATTCAGCAGGTCGTTGGCCCGGCGGGGTCCACCGTTTTTGCTGATGCGGACGTTCCACCACACATGCCCGGGGCGCTCGGCCAGCAGTTCGGCGTCCTCGGCGGTCAGGAGGCTCTCATCGGCCAGCAGCGGCAGGGAACACCGGCCGGCGAGTTCGGCCAGCTCCGCGGCCCCGCAGAAAACCGGCTGCTCCACCGCGATCACGCCCAGCGAAGCAAGCTCCTCCACGCGGTCGGGCGTGGAGTCGGCGTCCCAGGCGCCGTTGACATCCACACGGAGTGTGCACTTTCCGCTTCGTAGCGACCGGCGGAGCTTACCGGCCACGAGGTCCAGGTTCGCCCGATCGACGTCCTCTCCGAGCCCGAGTTTGAGCTTGAAGTCGCGGAGTCGGCCGAGACGCATCAGCCGGAGGCGCTTGGCGGTCTTGCCGGCATCGCTCGAGCCCAGCACGCCGGTGATGCGGGTGCGGATTTCCCGCGGGATCCCCTCGCGGGTGCCCACACCCAGCAGGTCCGAAACCCGCAGCCCCGCCCGGGCCATGCAGTCCACCCACGCCAGATCCACCGCCGCGACCGCTGCCTGGATGCACCTGCCGTCGGCGGAGCGGGTGGGGTAGTCGTCCGGTCGCAGACGCTCGACCTGCCCGTCGCGGAGGATCGGCAGCAGTTCGCTCTCGATGTCGGCGGGCACGCTTTCCAGCGTTTCGCCGGTAACGTATTCTCGCGGGAGCGTCTCCCCCCAGCCGCTCACACCGTCCGAAAGCTCCAGGCGCACGAGAATGCACTCGGACAGATCCCGCCCTGCCGCGGCATGCTCGAAACTCCGCATCGGAATCGAGGTACGGTACACCTCCAGCTTTCGCAACGTCGACATTCGTCCACTCCGAACAGATCCGTACAAGGTCGGCCGACCGGTTGGGAAGCAACCACCCCGCCCGGAAGCCTCTCCGCTTCGGCTCACACGAGCAAGGCTCCGGACGGTCAGCGTTCGCCATCTTTGGCCAAAGCGGTCCGGTTGTCAATGCGCCGACCGGGATACACCACGCCCAACCGCCGTCTGCGGCAACGGATGCCGCCTGCCCCCGGGCCGGTCGGCAATTTGACGCCGACCGGAAAATCGCACTTGACACACCCCGCACAAATCAGTAGTATTCCCGACCCTTGGATGAGACGCCGCCGAAAGGCGGAGGCCAAGTAACCAGATGCCCCCATCGTCTAGTGGCCTAGGATATCAGGTTCTCATCCTGGAGACAGGGGTTCGAGTCCCCTTGGGGGTATTTACGGAAAAGCCCGTTGCCAGTGCAGCGGGCTTTTTTGGTGCGCGGACACGCCTCGCCGATCAAGGGCGGAATATTGTTGGGATCTCCCGTAAATCACGCCGCTTTCCCAGCCGGGACGAACCATTCCAATGCCTGACAGTCACGGTACATGCCCCGCGAGGAAGCCGGAACGACGAGGCCAGTCCGTCGGCTATTCCCCGAAAAACTTGAAATCTTTGGATTGTTAGGATATTATACTGGTGTAATAAGAGACGAAGAAGTCGAATGGCGGTTTCAGGTCTCCCTCCACCTGGAGCTGCCCTCGACTCCCGACGGCGTCAAGACACTGCCCCGCCTTGACGCCGTCTTTTTATTGTCCTCAGTGGTAGCTTCCAAGAAGCCGCCGCCGCCCTCCTTGTGTCATTACTCCTTGGTAATTCGCACGTTTTACTTTGTCATTAGTCCTTTGTACTTCGTCCTTTGTACTTTGTACTTCGTACTTTCCATCACCATCTGTGGTAGCGGTATGGGTCGTCGCCGTTGGCGTGGTCGTGGCGGTAGTCGGGGTGGTAGAAACCGGGCTTCGGGCGGATCAGCTGCATGTCGTCGGCCTTTCCGCGGAAGCCGCCCCCGGCACGATGGTCGAAGACGCGGATGGCGATGACGTTCTTGCCCGCTTTGACCAGTCTGCCGGGAATCCGATACGTCCGCGAATTGCTTACCGGAACGGGCGTGTTGGTCATGTCCGTTTTGCCGATCTGCTGTCCGTTGAAGTAGGTCGCGTCGAAATCGTCGATCGGCCCGAGGTGCACAACCAGGTCCTTGCCCGCCCAGTCCTCGGGCACGGTCACCGTCCGCCGGAACACGGCCTCTCCGTCGCTTCCGGAGAACCCGCCCCAGTAGGCAGGGAGCTTCACGTCGTCCATGCCCGCCTCGGACGCGTCCGGCTGGAGCAGATTGCGGGCGGCTTTGCTGATGCCCGGGTCGGGCAGATTTTTGTCGACTTCCTTCTTGCTCCAGGTGAGCTTGACCTTCCAGTTGCCGGCCAGGCTCATCGCGTCGGGCTTGGCCTGTGATGAGTCGAAGAACCGGAAGATGCGGCCGTCTTCCTCGAAGGCGGCCCCGAGGTTGGCGAGGATCTGGGACAGGGCCCGCGTCTGTCGCCACCGGGTGTAGCGGAAGTACGGCTGCTTGTCGCAGTGGAACCGGTCCGGGTCGATCTGACAGAAGACGATGACGCCCTTGCCGATTTTCCGGCGGGCCAGCAGACCATCGGAAGCGACATCCGCCCCGCCGCTGATGACGAAGGCCGGATGGGCCGCCCGCCAGCGCAGGTCCGATGCGCTGAGCCCTGCCGCTTCCGGCCAGTCGGGCACGCTGAGCGAGCCGGTGTGCCGGGGCTGGTTTCGCCGCTTGACACCGAGCAGACCGTTTGGCTCGTCGCTGCCGAGCACCAGAGCCCTTCCGCCCCGGCGGAGGAACTCGGTCAGGCGCTCGGCGTCCGGTTTCGCGCCGGACCCGACGATCAGAAGCGTCTGAGACGCCGCGGAGAGGTCCGGCTCTGCCGGTGTGTCGAACCGCACGCCGAGTTTCTCCAGCGTCTCCCTGCCGGATCGGCCGCCGATGTAGATGACACTTTCCGCGCGAGGCCGGGGCTTGCTGCGGATGGCGTACAGGATGATGTTCCGGACCATCCGCACCGCGGCGGGGTCTTTGGCGTAATGGTCGCCGAGGTCCAGGGTTGAGAGGATGAAGCGGCCCTTGCCGTAGTCCAGTTCCATCAGCGGTGACCAGGCCAGATCGAACCCGCATTCCAGGATCGGTCGCCAGCCGGCGCGGTGCGGTTTCTCCAGCGCCGCCGACGTCACGCCGTGGCGGTTGCCCCAGTGCCAGCCGTGCTCCGGATAGCCGTCGCCCTCGTAGTGAGGGTAGCCGTCGATGAGCGTGCTCGACCCGGTCCAGTAGCTCAGGTCCGTGTTGTCCAGGCCCTCCACGGCCGGGTGGTCGGTGTCGATGGCGAACGCCTGCCGGTGAACGTGCGGTCCGATGCGGAAACCGATGTTCTCCCGCAGCCACTTGCGGTCCTGGATGAACATCACGCAGGTCCCACCGGAAGAGACGAATTTCTTTACGTCTCCGGGCGGTCGGTGCCCGCCGGAGACGGCGTTGCGACCAATGACCAGCACGCCGGGTGCGGCCCGACCATTCCAGGACCGGCGGGAGATTCCCGCATAGGACAGCATGGCCGAGCTCCCTGCGTAGGGGTCGAACACGGCGACGGTTGCGTCGATTTCGGGCAGCTTGCGGAAGACGCGGAAGGCCAGTTCGTCGCTATGCTCGGCCCGGCCGATGGTCGCCTTCAGCGTGATTTTCGCATCGACCTTGTCGCCGGCCGGCTGCTCCGGCAGGTCGAGTTTAATCGGTAACTTCAGCGTCTGCATGGATTTGATCGTGCCGGATTCTTCCGCCCCGCCGACGCGCTTCCCGCCGACTTCTGCGGTCCAGACGTACTTATACGGCTGCGA
>JBKHHU010000039.1:0-21876 GCA_046539045.1 Phycisphaerae bacterium | reverse complement strand
CGGCGAAGCAGGCCTGAACGTCGTAACCGAACTGCGAGCCCATGAGGACGGAGCCGAGTCGCCGGAGGGCATTCACCTGTCCAAGAGCGGCTGTCAGGGCTTTTGTCAGATGGGCCCGCTGGTGACGGTCGAGCCGGACGGCATTCTGTATTGCAAGGTGCGACCTGAGGACGTGGCCGAGCTGGTCCAGACCACGCTGGTCGAAGGCAAACTCGTCGAGCGGCTGTTGTACGTTCAGCCGGGCCAGGAAGACCCCTGCCGCGGCATTGGCGATATCCCGTTCTACACCCGCCAGCAGCGAACGGTCCTGGCCGCCTGCGGGGCGCTGGACCCGGAGAACATCGCCGAGTACATCGCCGAGGGCGGCTACGAGGCGGCCCGCAAGGCGTTCCTGGAGATGACCGACGAGCAGGTCTGCAACGAAGTGCTCGCCTCCGGCCTCCGCGGCCGCGGGGGCGGTGGCTTCCCGACCGGACGCAAGTGGGACCTCGCTCGGCAGCAGCCCGGCCCGCGCAAGTACATTATCTGTAACGGCGACGAGGGCGACCCCGGCGCGTTCATGGACCGCAGCGTGATGGAAGGCAACCCGCACGCGGTGCTGGAAGGCATGATGATTGCCGCCCGGGCCATCGGGGCCGACGAAGGCTATGTGTACGTGCGAATGGAATACCCGCTGGCGGTGAAGCGTGTCCGCCAGGCGGTGGCCGACGCCGAGGCGATGGGCATTCTCGGCGACGATGTATTCGGCACGGGCTGGAACTTCCGCATCCACGTGATGGAAGGGGCCGGCGCGTTCGTCTGTGGCGAGGAAACGGCACTGATCGCCTCCGTCGAGGGCAAGCGTGGCATGCCCATGCCCAAGCCCCCGTTCCCGGCCCAGAGCGGGTTGTGGGGCAAGCCCACGATCATCAACAACGTCGAGACGCTGGCGTGCATCCCGCGGATCATCGCCGAGGGCAGCGATGCGTATCGCACCATCGGCACGCAGGACTCCCCGGGCACGAAGACGTTCGCCCTGACCGGACACGTAGCCAACACCGGGCTGATCGAGGTGCCTTTCGGGGCGACGCTGCGAGAGATCGTCTACAACATCGGCGGCGGAGTCACCGATTCGACCGGCACACCGATCGACGAGCCGTTCAAGGCCGTGCAGATTGGCGGCCCGTCCGGCGGCTGTCTGACCGAAGAGCAGTTGGACCTCCCGCTGGATTTCGACAGCCTGCGTAACGTCGGGGCGATGGTCGGTTCGGGCGGACTGGTCGTCATGAACCAGAAAACCTGCATGGTGAAGGTCGCCCACTTCTTCATGCAGTTCACCCAGAATGAGAGTTGCGGCAAGTGCGTGCTGTGTCGCGAAGGCACCAAGCAGATGCTCGCCCTTCTGGAAGACGTAATGGAAGGAAACGCAACGACAGAGACGCTGGAACTGCTGAAAAAGCTCGGCGGCGCGGTCCAGAAAGGTTCGCTGTGCGGGCTCGGCAAGACTGCCCCCAACCCCGTGCTGAGCACGATGAAGTACTTCCGCGACGAGTACGAGGCACATGTTTTCGACAAGAAGTGCCCGACCGGTCAGTGCAAGGACCTGGCCATGCCGGAAATCGACCCGAGCAAGTGCAAGGGCTGCACGCTCTGCAAACGCAAGTGCCCGGTCGACGCAATCGAAGGCGACGTCAAACAAGTTCACACGATCGATCCAGACAAGTGCATTCGCTGCGGTGCGTGTGCAGAAGCCTGCAAGTTCGACGCAGTAGTTGGGATGTAATCAACATGATCCGGAACAACAGCATCACAATCGACGGCCGGCAGGTCAGCTACGAAGACGATGGCAACCTGCTGGAAGTGATCCGCAAAGCCAATATCGACCTGCCCACCTTCTGCTACCACTCTGAACTGAGTGTCTACGGTGCCTGCCGACTCTGCATCGTGGATGTTGAAGGACGCGGCGTCATGGCCAGCTGCTCGATCAAACCGGAACCCGGTATGGTCGTGCGGACCAACACAGCCGAGCTTCGCGAAATGCGGAAAATCACGCTCGAGCTGCTCCTGGCCGACGGGCACGAGAACTGCACCACCTGCGAAAAAAACGGGCGGTGCAAGCTGCAGGCCCTCGCCCGACGAATGGGCGTCAAGGACATCCGCTTCCACGCAAAGCGCAAAAAACAGGAGATGGACACCTCCAGCTCCGCGCTGGTTCGCGATCCGAACAAGTGCGTGCTCTGCGGTGACTGCGTGCGGTTCTGCCACGAGGTGCAGGACATCGGGGCGATCGACTTCGCCAACCGCGGTGCGGGCGTGACGGTTTCCCCCGCCTTCGGCCGCGGACTCGGCACCGTCGAATGCGTAGACTGCGGCCAGTGCGCGGCGGTCTGCCCGACCGGTGCGATTACCCCGCGGAATGAATCCGCCGACGTCTGGAAAGAACTGGACAATCCGGAGAAGGTCGTCATCGCCCAGATCGCCCCTGCCGTTCGGGTGGCCATCGGCGAGGATTTCGGCCTGGAGCCCGGAACCATCGCGACCGGTCAGATCGTCGCGGCGATGAAGATGATGGGCTTCGACAAGGTGTTCGACACCTCCTTCGCCGCCGACCTGACGGTGATCGAGGAAGCCAACGAGTTCCTCGCTCGAAAGACCGAAGACAAACCGCTGCCGATGTTCACCAGCTGCTGCCCCGGGTGGGTGACCTTCGCCGAGCAGTACTACCCGGATCTGCTGGAGAATCTCAGCTCCTGCCGGAGCCCGCAGCAGATGTTCGGAAGCGTTGCCCGACGCATGCTGCCCGAGATGCTCGGGATCGATCCGGAGAACCTGGTCATCGTCTCCGTGATGCCCTGCACGGCCAAGAAGCACGAGGCCGAACAGGAGAAATTCGCCACCGACGGGCTGCCGGATGTCGACTACGTCATCACCACGCAGGAGCTGGCGAGGATGGTCGACGAAGCCGGGCTGCAGTTCGCCAACCTCCAGCCGGAAAGCCTGGACATGCCGATGGGCTTCAAGACCGGGGCCGGAGTCATCTTCGGCACCACCGGTGGCGTCAGCGAAGCGGTGCTGCGGTACGCGGCCGAGAAGCTGACGGGTGTGAAACTTCAGAATGCCGACTTTGAGGTGGTCCGCGGTGAAGGCGGACTGCGGGAAGCGGAGCTGACCATCGGCGATGCAACGCTGAAGCTGGCTGTCGCGCACGGTCTGCGGCACGCCCGCCAACTGGCGGAGAAGGTTCGCAAGGGCGAGGCTGACTATGACCTGATCGAGATCATGGCCTGCCCGGGCGGATGCATCGGAGGAGCCGGTCAGCCGGTGTCCGAGAACGCCGACGCCCGCAAGCTGAGAGCCAAGGGGCTCTACGAAGCCGACAAAATGCTGCAGCTACACAAGGCCCAGGACAACCACTACCTCCAGAGCCTGTACGAGGATGTCCTTGGCGAACCCAACGGCCACACCGCTCATGAACTGCTGCACACGAACTACAGCAGCAAGCGGCGCGTCTTCCAGCCCGAGATGCATCTTACAGGCAACGATGGCGCGAAGGTGGACGTCAGCGTGTGCGTCGGAACAAGCTGCTATGTCAAAGGCGCGCAGAAGCTACTGAATGAACTGATCCGGCACGTGGAAGAGCACGGGCTGGAAAACAAGGTCAATGTGCGGGCGAGCTTCTGCATGGAAGCGTGCGACAAGGGCCCGAACGTGCAGGTGGGAGACACCGTCCTCAACAAAGCTGCGTTTGACGAGGTGGTTGAGGTGATCAACTCACGGATCGCCTGCCCGACCTGCTCTGCCGGCTGCACTGGGTGCGGATAGGGCAGAACCATCTGCCCGGGAGTTGGCGGGTCGTCTTGACCCGCCAATTTCCTGCCGCGGTTCCGCCGGGGAACGGGGCCTCCGCCGACGCGACAAGCGGAAATGAATGCCTCACGGTTGACGGACTTCACTACGCTCAACCAACCAATGCTCACGGTAAAACTATGCTCCAGAATCCACGACAAGTCGTCTACACGAACAAGGCCGATTGCCGCGACTGCCATCGCTGCCTGCGGGTCTGCCCCGTCAAGGCAATCCAGGTTCGCAACGGCCAGGCGCAGGTGCTCGAGGATCGCTGCCTGGCGTGCGGGACGTGCATTCGTCAGTGTCCGCAGAAGGCCAAGAGCTTCCGCGACGATCTGGATATTGCGATGGAACTGGTTGGCTCCGGGAGGAAAGTCGCAGCGAGCCTCGCTCCCAGTTTCGCCGCTCTCTTCGAGCCGTGGCAGCGAAAACGAATGGCCTCGGCGTTGCGGAAGCTGGGATTCAGCTACGTCGCCGAGACGGCCGTGGGAGCAGGATTCGCCGCCAAACGAGCTGCGGAACTGGACGCCGAGAACCCGGATCGCAGTCACATCGGCACCGCCTGCCCGGCGGTGGTCAGCTACATCCGCCGCTACGAACCGGACCTGACAGAGCTGCTGCTGCCGCTGGTGAGCCCCATGCTGGCCCACGCCAGGCACATCAAAGCAACACTCGGCGAGGATACCGCGGTCGTTTTCATCGGCCCGTGCGTGGCAAAGAAAGACGAAGCCGACGGCCCCGAAGGCCCCACCGAAGTCGACTGCGCCATCACGTTCGAGGAACTCGCCCGCTGGATGCAGCGCGAGAACGTCGACATAGCACGTTGCGAAGAGAGTCCGTTTGACGAGGTACCATCCGAGAACGCTCGCCTGTTCCCCCTTCTCGGCGGAGCGATGAGAACCGCCGGCATGGACACCGACCTTCTGAGCACGCAGGTGGTCAGCGTCAGCGGGATCGACGACCTCCGGGAAGCATTGCAGAGCATTCGTGCCGGTGGCGACCCGGTGGTTCTCGAACCGCTGTTCTGCAGCCAGGGCTGCATCAACGGACCGACGCTGGACGACCAAAGCAGTCTGTTCGACCGAAGGCGCAACGTGCTCGCGTATGCTGCCGACCGGGACCGCAGCGGAACGCCGGCTGGACCCTGCAATGCCTGCCTGGAGAAACAGTACCCGCCTCTACCGATAGCCGATCCTGAGCCGATCAGCGAGCAGGCAATCCGCGAGGTGCTCGAGCGGACCGGCAAGGGCGACCCGTCCGACCAGCTCAACTGCGGCGCCTGCGGATACGATACCTGTCGGGACAAAGCGGTCGCTGTCATCCGCGGCCTGGCCGAGCCGGAGATGTGCGTTCCGCAGATGCGTCGGCTGGCTGAGCAACGGACCGACCGGATCATCGAGACCAGCCCCAACGGGATCGTCATCCTCGACGAACGCCTCAACATTCTGAGCATGAACCCCGCCTTCCGAAAGTACTTCATGTGCTCCGACGCGGTCATCGGAAAGCGAATCAGCTACCTGATGGACCCGGACGGGTTTGAAGACCTGACCGCGGGCAAAACCGCGCTGGTCGAGCGGACCGCGCGGCACGAGAAATATAGTCTCCTCTGCCGCGAGGTGCTCTACGCCCTGCCCGAGGACAACCAGTACGTCGGGATTTTCGTGAACATCACCCGGAGTGCCGAAGACAAACTGAAACTGGACGAGTTGCGGACGCAGACCATGGACCAGGCCCGCGAACTGCTGGATCACCAGGTGCAGATGGCACAGACGATGGCCCGGTTCCTCGGTGAGTCTACCGCCCACGGCGAAGAACTCGTCGAGAAGCTCATGCTGCTCACGCGGAAAGAGAACCCCGCTGCCGATACACCGGAGAAGCCGGCACCCAAACCCGCAAAACGCAAAAGCAAGAGCTGGCTATGGGATACATACACGTCGAAGTAGATTCCCACCAAGTGGCCAAGAAGCCCGGAGCATCCGGCGACGTCGTGCGGGTGCTGCGGACCAAGGCTGCCACGGCCGTCATTTGCTGCGACGGGATCGGCTCGGGCATCAAGGCCAATCTGGCAGCGACCATGGCCACCCAGCGTCTGGTGGAGTTGCTCAACGGCGGATGGAGCCTGCGGAAAAGCTTCATGCAGGTCGCCCGGAGCATGAACCGCCTTCGCGGGCAGGAGGTGGTCTACCCGTATGCGGTGTTCTCCGTGGCGTACATCCTCAACGACGGCTCAGCGACGATTCTGACCTATGAAAGCCCCCGGCCGCTGCTGATCTCCCGCGGCCACGTGTCGACGCTGAAGCTGCGAACCGAGATGCTCGGAACGGAAGTCGTCGGCGAGACAGAGTGCGTTCTGGACCCGGGCGAGGGCGTGCTGCTGATGACCGACGGACTGACCCAGGCCGGGATCGGCGGCCGGTTCGTCGAAGGCTGGTCGGCCGACGGAGTGCAACAGTGCGCCGAGTCGCTCCTGGCCCGCAGAATTAGGCCTGAACAACTCCCGAAGTGTCTGGTGGATCGGGCACTGGCTCACTGGGGTCAGGTGCAGGGCGACGACTGCACCGCCCTGCTCGCCCGGTGCCGGAAGGGAGTGCCCGTGAACATCTTCACCGGCCCGCCGGCCAATCCGCAAATGGATGAGAAAACCGTCAAGCGGTTCATGGACGCCGAGGGGCTGCGGATCGTCGCCGGGGCCGAAACCGCCCGCATCGTCTCCCGGTGCACGGGAAAGGAACTGGGAATCGAGGCCAACCCCAGCAGCCTGATTACGCCTCCGAAATACGAAATCGACGGGATCGATCTGGTCAGCGAGGGGGCCGTCACGCTCAACCAGGTCTACAACGTGCTCGATGCCGACCCCGCCGGGTTCGAGGAGACCAGCGCCGTAACCGAAATGGTCGAACTGCTGCGTCTGGCCGACCGCGTGAACTTCCTTCTGGGCACGGCAGAGAATCCCGCCAACAAGTCCCTGACCTTCCGTCAGCAGGGAATCGTCTCCCGCGGCAATATCGTACCGCTCATCGCAGAGAAACTGCGCGACCAGGGCAAGCTCGTCGTCGTGGAACGGGTGTAGGGACTACGTCTGGATGGCGGCACTGATGGCGTATCCCAACACAAAAGCCCAGCCGGCTTTCCAGAAGAAGCCGACGGCAGTTTTTGCAGCTTCACCATAGCGGGCAAGGTAATCCACTGGCCCTTCCTTTCGGAGAACATTCACAAATGGCACCCGCAAATGCGTGCCGGGTCACTTGGAGCGATGGAAGTCCTTTCCAGGTAATCGCCTGTGGGAATTGTAAAGCCCCAGAAGGTGAACCCAACTTCTCATGACCGGCCGGATCCATCTCACGCGTCGTTGCAAGGACCACAAAGTTCACCACGAAAAGCCAAACTCTCTCGACTTCCGGGCTCCGATATGGAAAGATACGCAGCCTGTTTTCTATTGAGGAGTCGCATGGATATCAGACAAGTGAAAGAGTGGATCGGTACCGAGACGTTCGGGAAAGTGGAAAACGCCTGGCTGGATTCTCTCGGGGACGACACCCCGGTCGACGACCTCGCCGAGGTACTGGAGATGCTGGTAGCGGCGGACCAGGAGGAACTGGCTCGTACCTGCGCCGCGATGTATTTGGAAGAGAACCTCGAAGGTATGTCCGACAAGAAGGCCCTCCAGACCCTTGTGGCCTTCTGGCGGGCGATTCCGGAATCTGAGGACCTGCGGCACAAGGTGGCCGAGAGATTCAAGATGCTGCATTCAGATTCCCATGAGCATTTCGATGCCATCTTCCGCGCCGCCGGGGTGGAATCCAACCAGACCCCCCGCCGCTCGCTGCGAACGCTGGAGACCTGCCTGGCGATCAAGCCCGGCGACTGGATGCTCAACCGGTTCGATGACAACGCCCTCCGTGTCACAGGGTTCAACGACATCATGGAGGAGTTCGAACTGGAAAATGCTCGCGGGTCCACCGTCTCGTTCGAACCGAAACTGCTGGCCGATGAATATGACATCGCCGACGAAGATGACTTCCGCGTGCTCACACAGCACCGCAAAGACGCTCTTGCCGAAAAGCTCGACAAGGAGCCGGGCACGATCCTCCGCGGAATGGCGATGGCCAACAACAACGAGATCACGTCCGACGACATCAAGGACACGCTCGTTCCGAAATACATCGAGCCCCAAAAGTGGTCCCGCTGGTGGAGCAAGGCCCGCAACGCCCTGAAGCGGAGTGACTATCTGACGATCGAGGGCAGGAATCCGTCGGTCATCACATACCATCCGCACGGCAAAACGCTGGAAGAGGAGTTCGAGGAGCAGATGGGCACGCTCCGCACTCCGCAGGATCGCCTGGAAATGCTCCGCAGCTATGTCCGCGAGAGCAAGAACCGCAAGAACGATCTGGACCCCGACTTCGCCGCTCCGTTTGTCGAGCAACTGGCGGAGACTGCCCTGAAATACCGCACCGCCAGCCCCGTTCACGCACTGGTCGCTTCGCTCGGGATCGACGAATGCGAGAAAATGGGCCTGCCCGAACCGCAAACCACTCCGCCGAGCCCGGCTGAGATCCTTGCCGGTGCGGACAAACCCGCCCAGGCCATCGTCCAGTTGGAAGATGAGAACCTCTGGCCCAAGGCACTGGACGCACTGGAAGAACGTGACGACGCGTGCGTCCATCTGAAGAAGTTGCTGCTCAAAACGCCGACGAACCTGATGGACAACCTCGCACGGCGTGTCCGCAAATGCGAGGACGGTCAGGAAGCTATCGAGAATGCCGTCGGTGATGCCTTGCTCGAACCGGCCAAGTATCTGGACTTCGTGCTCTGGCTCTGGCAGGGGCCGAAAAAGCCCGTTCCGGGTTGCCCCAACAAAACCGAACTGCTGACCCGCATTCTGAACATGATGCAGGAAATCGGCAGGGAATGGCAGATCGACAACGACTTCCGCAAAGAGGTCTTCCAGCGGGTCCGCTCGGCGATCTCTGCCGCCGATTACGCCTCCTACCGGCAGGCGGTGGAGGAAATGTCCGAGGGCGTTGCCGGAGCCATGCGTCGCCTCATCAATCGCTCCGACGGACTCGCCGAAGCCGTCCGCGGTGACATGACCACCATCCTCCGCGAAAAACACTGGCAGGTGTTCTTCGAGAGGAAAGTCGTTGAAGCATGGGAAGACGAGAACGTCATCTGGACCACCAAAGCAGGCTTGGAGGCTCAGCAGGCCGAGTACAAGCAGCTGATCGAAATCGACATCCCCGCCAATGCCAAGGCCATCGGCGAGGCGGCCGCCCACGGCGATCTTCGCGAAAACGCCGAATGGAAGTTCGCGATGGAAGAACGCGGGATCCTCAATGCCCGCGCCCGCAAGCTGCAGGATGAGACCAACCAGGCCCGCATCCTCGAACCTGCCGACGTGAACACCGCCCGCGTGACCATCGGCACCAAGGTCACTGTCAAAAACGAAACCGGCGAGACCACCGACGTGACCTTCCTTGGACCGTGGGACCTGGACCTCGAAAACCGCGTCTTCAGCTACAAAACCGGCATTGCCCAGGACTTCCTCGGGAAGAAGCCCGGCGAGACGGTCCACGCGACCATCCAAGGCACCGAAGGCGACTGGACAATCCAGCAGATCGACTCGGCCCTGGGGTAACAGCAGGACAGAAGACAGCAAACCGGCTGAGACAGCCTGTCTCGATCAATGTCGCGTAGATTTTGTCGTCGACGCATTGGACCGGGCCTGACCTAGGCGCCATCGCGTGGTGGGTCACCGGCCTGCCACGCGATCGTCTTTCTCTCACCGTTTGCCTCCAGTGAACTGCGGAGGGCTTCGATGAAGTTGATGCACCGCCTGCTGATCTTGGCATTTCTGCAAAGCTTCGCCACAATCTTCGTCGAACGCGGGATCTTCTTCTACACCACGGAGATTCTCGAGTTTGGCAAGATAGCCAACCTCCTTCTGGCGTTGACGTTCGGGGTGTTCTATGTGGTCGGAGCCCTTTCCAGCCATGCCGTCAGTGTCCGGTACGGTGAGAAGCCCCTGTTGGCGGTCGCGCTGGCGGGGCAGGTGGTGTTCAACTTGGCGCTGGCCGCCCTACCGTCGACGCCGGCCCTCTTCGTCTGCAACGCGGCGCTGGGGCTGCTGGTCTCGCTGACCTGGCCGGTGATCGAGAGCTTCATCAGCGCGGGGAAAACGCCCGCACAATCGGCACGGGCCGTCGGCGCGTTCAGCATTTCCTTCGCGGTGGCTGTGCCGCTGACGCTGCTGGTTTCCGGTCCGGTCATCGACCTTGCCGGGCAACTGCTGTTCCTCATACCCGCCGCGGTCAACGCAATATCGCTCTTCCTGATCCTCCCGCTGCCCATGCGTCCGAAGCACCTGCCGCACGAGCACGAATCGCGTCCCCGCGAATCGGAAATGCGCCGCCTCCGCGGAATGCTCGCCTCCAGCCGCTGGATGCTTCTCCTGAGCTATTCGGCGATGTGGGTTCTGGCCGCCCTCATGCCGGACATCCTCATCCGCCGGCTCCAGATCGACGTCGCTTACGCCGCCGGGCTGTCGGGGCTGTTGGACGTCTGCCGACTCGGCGCGTTCCTCGTGCTCCATCGCTGGACCGGATGGCACTTCCGTCGCGGGCCGCTGCTGGCGGGACTGGTAGCCATACAGGTCGGTTTCTTCCTGGTGTTGCTAGGCGGAAACCTGCCGACCGTGCTCCTGGGCGAGGTCCTTTTCGGCCTTTCGGCGGGCATCATTTACTACTCGGCACTCTACTACGGGATGGTGGTGACCAACGCATCGGTCGACGCCGGAGGCAAACACGAGGGACTCATCGGCGGAGGCTTCGCCGCAGGTCCGCTGATCGGACTGGCCGGTGTATCGCTGGTCCCGGTTTTCGGCTCGACGGTCCTGGCGAATCTCGTTGGAGTCGAGCCGCTGCTGTTGGTCTGTTCGCTTGCTGCGATCCGGCAGATGCAGAACGCCTTCCGCACGTCCACTGACGCACTATCTCCCCCACCGCCAGACCGCTGACGAAGTTTCCGCTGCAGTCCAATCCGTTCGTCCTGCTCAACATGCGGACCGCGACCATGGCGATTTTAGCGTCAGAACGCTGGACGCCGAAGACGTCGAATAAATCAGAAGGAAAAAACGGCCCGGTCGTCGCAAGGCGACCGGGCCTCAGTGTTTCTTCGGTTTGCTCCGGTGGGAGCTAGAACTCGTCCTCGTCGGATTCCATCGTCTCCTTCCAGAGCTCGATGTTTTCCAGATAGACGGCCGTGCCCCGGGCGACGCAGGTCAACGCGTCGTGTGCGACGCGAACGTCCAGCCCTGTGGCGTTGGCAAGCACGGTGTCCATTCCACGCAGCAGTGCTCCACCGCCGGCGAGAACGATCCCGTTGTCGACCAGGTCCGCAGCCAGTTCCGGCTCGGCCCGCTCCAGCGTGCGAGTGACACAGTCGATAATCGCACCGACCGGCTCCTTCAACGCTTCGCGGACTTCCTCCGAGGAGATCACGGTTTTGCGCGGCAGGCCGGAAATCATATCCCGCCCTCGCACTTCCATCGTCAGTTCCTGTTCCAGCGGAGAGGCCGAGCCGATTTCGATCTTAACCCGTTCGGCGGTCTGTTCACCGATCATCAGGTTGTAGGTCCGCTTCATGTGGGCGGAGATGGCCTCGTCAAAATCGTCGCCGGCTACGCGGATCGACTCGCAGACGCTGATGTCGGCCAGGGACATGATGGCGACTTCGGTGGTTCCGCCGCCGATGTCGACGATCATGCTGGCGGTCGGCTCGGTAATGGGCAATTCCGCCCCGATACCGGCGGCCATGGGCTCCTCCACGAGGTAGACCCGGCGGGCGCCGGCCCGTTCGGCGGAATTCAGCACCGCCCGCTTCTCGACAGCGGTAATACCCGAGGGCACAGCGATGACGACGCGTGGTTTAACCAGGGACCGGCGGCGGTGAACCTTGCGGATAAAGTAGCTGAGCATCGCCTCGGTGATATCGAAGTCGGCGATCACGCCGTCCTTCATCGGGCGAATAGCAGAGATCGAGCCCGGGGTCTTTCCGAGCATCTCTTTGGCGACGATGCCAACCGCGTTACCGTTCTGCAGAACGCGGTTGGTGCCGCGTTTGACGGCAACTACGGAAGGCTCGTTCAGCACGATTCCCTGGCCTCGTACGCAGACCAGCGTATTGCACGTGCCAAGGTCTATACCCATGTCCATCGAGAACAGACCAAGCAGTGAGTCGAAAATCATTATCGAGCCATCCCCTTCGCGGCCGAGGTTGACAACCGGCATCCGTACCGGTTCATGGTTCATCCAGATCCATCGAACTCTCCCGGCGACAGTCGTCAGGAGAACCTGCAATAGGTATCGACCGGTCGCTGGGCAGATCATGAGCGGAAAGTACCCGACGCCGGGTCCGTGGACATCCTGGAATAGACCATCGCCGGTGAGAGGGTCCCCACCGGCGATGGTTATGCGTTTCAGTTGCTCTGACCGATTTCCGTCAGCGGAGCGAAGAGCTGTCCGAATTCCAGCCCGTATCCGCCCTCGGCCACCGGAGCCGTCAGTTGCCAGGCGAGATACCCGGCGGTGAACCCGATGGCGAGGATCGCCACGAAGACCAGCACGGTATATACATTTGCAGTGGGCTTCACCTCTTCAACCGCCGGTCCGCCCATCGTTGTCATCTGAGACATTCTGGCCTCCGGTTAGCGTTCCAGTTTGTTGGTGACTTTGTCGCCCTTCAACGGGTCCACCTGCTTGGTGGAAATGATACCGGCAGCTTCGTCCGGATAGACGTTTTCGACGGTCATGTAACCGACGAACCGGTCGGCACGGTGGATGATCAGCTTCATGCCTTCTTCGACGCCTTGGGCCGAGCCTATGTTGATGCTGACCAGCGGGCCCTTGGTGGCGGTAATGGTGCCTTCGATAAGGGCCTCGGTGGTGGGCCTTTCATCGTCGCCCTCGGCGACAGTGGCGCCGCCTTCGCGAAGCTTGGCGACATTCTCTTCAAGTTCGCGATTGTACGCTTCCACCTCGGCCAGACGCCGGCGGGTGCTGGTAACGATCTGCTCGGCCCGGGTCAGCTTCAGACTGGTTTCCTGAATCTGGTTGAACTGGCGATTGATTTCCTTCTTGAGGTTATCAATCTCGGTACGGGCTGTGGCGAGTTGCTCGCTCTTGGCCTTGTCACGCTCAAGATACTCATCGTACTTGATCGCCAGCTGCTCCAACTGGGCCTTCATATCGTCGAACTGGCCCTGGACACGCGTCCTCTCGTCCCGGACCTGCTGCAACTGGTCCTGCAGTTCGCTCTTGTCCGACTGCAGTTCGGCCAATCTGTCTTCTGTTTCGGTGCTGAGGTCGGTGAACTTGCGCTGCAGTTGCTGCAGTTCAACTTCCGCAAGCTGCTTGTTGACCGCCAGCTTCTGGTTCTGTTCCATCGCGCCCTGGTAGAGGGTCCGGAACTTCGGAACGGTCGTAGCGTAGGTCACAAAGACCGCGCAAGCAAACAAGCTCACAACGACCAGCAGGACAATGGCAATCTTCGTCAGGATACTCAAGGGTCATCTCCTTCCAGTGATCGTACGGCACCCTGGGGGGTATCGATTTAGCTGGTTCGGCCCTGTTGGTTTATGATCGGTATGAAGCTAATTCGCCCGCACGAACCATCTTCGGCGATTGTATTTTGCCAACAGGGCAAGTCAAGCAAATTTCATTCCATGTTGCTCCGGGCGGGGTTCGATCAGTCGTCGAAGCCGGAGGTTCTGAGTTTTGGTAGCGTCTCGGGGCTGCTTCCGGCAGGGCTCGCACCGGAAGGAGAAACAGGCTCGGGCTCATTGCCCCCTGCCTGTTCGGGAAGCAAACGCATGATACTCATGGCCGCGGCTACGCGGACCGTACCATTTTGATTTCTGAGCATAGGATGCAGCGTATCGACCGCGGCGTCGTACCCGAGCCATCCCAGGGCGACCGCCGAGAGTTGCGCGAGGGAAGTCACCTCGACAGCCTCAACCTGGCGCTGCGGACCCCGGACGCGACGCAACACGCCCTGAGGATCGGATGCACAGGCCTTTGCGTACCGGAAGCCTTCCGGACTTTCCACGCCCAGGCGGCCGAGACCTTCCGCCGCAACCACCCGAACACGCGGCTGGTTGCGATCGTCTTCAAGCAGGTCCCGACAGACCTTCGCTGCACGCGGTGCGTTTACCTGGGCCAGGGTTCGTATCGCCATCAGGCGATCGTCAAGATAGATGCCCTTGGTGAAGCTTTCGAGGG
Source organism: Phycisphaerae bacterium (assembly GCA_046539045.1). Taxonomy (GTDB): domain Bacteria; phylum Planctomycetota; class Phycisphaerae; order SM23-33; family SM23-33; genus JBKHHU01. Next base: position 7,774 of record JBKHHU010000039.1, on the reverse strand, counting down.
TGTAAAGAGCCTGGGGATCGCCCAGGCGGGCTTTGGCCTCGACCACCTGCAACTCGACCAGCGGCGGCTGGGGCAACTCCTCCAGACGTTCCAGGCGCTGGATATAGCTTGTCTTGCCGATTTTACCCATGGCCATGGCGGCCACGGAGCGCACCTGCGGCTCGCGGTGGAACAGCAGTCGCGGGAGAAAATCGTTGTAGCTGGTGACGCCCAGGCGGTTCAGGGCATAGATGACAGCGGCGAGGACGCGTTTGTCGGGGCCTTCCAGGCGTGCCAGTTCCAGAAGCTTTGGCTTGGCGGACTCATATTGCACGTCACCGGCGGCCATTGCAGACGCAAAGACAACCGGTACGTTCTCGGAGGAGAGCCCCTGCATGATCGTCGGGCCGGCATCCTTTCCCATGACCTGAGCCATGGCTTCGACGGCGTTGGCCCGGACGATCGGGTCGACATCACCGGCGGCCTGTTGGAGCGAAGTTTTGGCGTCGAGGTAGGCCCGGGAGGCGTTCAACTGCATCTCGGGTACCTGGGGGGTGGTGCTGCAACCAGCGACCAGACCCACTAACAAAGCGGCTGAGACAACTGCGATCCTGTTTTTGTGCATCACTTGCTGTCCTTCTCTTTCCTTGAGATCCGGGCCTTCCATGCCACTACGACCGCAAGCGCCAGTGCTGCGAGGCTAACGACTTGGGCGAACACATCGCCGAGCACACTGTACAGACTCCGCCTGCTGTCCACAAGCACTTTGGGAGCGTGATCAACAAGAAGTTTCCCTTCTTTGTCCCTTTGTCCGTCCAGCAGGAGCGTGCCCTGCCGGGAATCGATCCTCGAAAGGATCCGCCCTTCCGAATCAATCGATGCGCTGATACCGGTATTCACCGACCGCAACACCGGCACGCGGTTTTCTATCGCGCGAAACACGTAAGCTGACAGGTGCTGGCTGTGCTCGGTGCTCCTGCCGTAAGGCGGATCGCCAAACTGCGGGACGAACCAGCCGTCGTTGGACATATTCACCAGCACATCGGCTTTCCCGCCATTGCGGTAGACCATGTCGCGACAGACGCGGGCGAACACGCCTTCATAGCAGATCGGCGCAACCAGTGAAAACCGCTCCTGCCCGCGGGAGACGGTGAACTCACGCGTTTCCAGACCGGCAACCAGTTGCGGCATCTCCTCCGGGACGAACCATCGCAACTTCTTGTGTAGCCAAGGCCAACTGCGACGGAACGGCACGGACTCGCTGAACGGCACGAGGTGCTGCTTGGAGTAGTGCTGCCTGCTCTTCCAGTCACCCGCGTAGGACAGGGCGCTGTTCTGCATCACCCACTGGTGCCTCGGGCCGAGAGGATCCGGATCTTTGTAGAAGCTCGTACCGCCGGCAAGGAGTACGAAACCGCCTTCCCGCGTATGCTCGGCAAGCGTTTCAGCCTTCGGCCGGAGCAGCTTCGCCACATAGGCTTCCAGCCGTCCGGCAATCTCCTGGTCCGGAATACCCTCAGACCACACCACCGGACCGAAGAAGAAAAAGCCGACCAAGCGCAGTTCCTTCGGTTCCATCCGATGAAAATCTGCGGTGAGGAATTGTCTGTTCATGCCGGCAGGGAGCATGGTTTCCGGCCAGATCACCAGATCGACGTCCTTCCCCACAAACCGCCGGGAGAGTTCCAGATGCCACTCGAACACGTTGTATTTGTGGTCCGACGGCCCCAAGGCAATCGGATGAAACGCCTGAACAATCCCCACCACCGGGCCCGGACGCGTCGTTTCCTGGCGCGTGCGGAATAGACCGTAGGCAATAATCCCCACCAGCAGTCCTGCCGTGACGGCCGTGCCCATAGCGTTCGCTTTGCTCCTCAGCCGGGCGACGACAGGCCCTTCCCGCGTCAGACCTGCATACAGGAGACTGAAAACCACCCCGTTTACCATCGCGACGAAAAAACTGACCCCGTACTGCCCTGCCACGTCGGCGATCTGGATCAGCAGCGTCTGCTCGTATTGGCTGTGGGCCAGGAAGAACCACGGGAACCCGCTGAGCATATACGCCCGCACGTATTCCCCCGCGATCCACACCAGCGGAAGCGAGATCCAGACCGGCACTCTCAGGCGGAACGCCGCGCGGATCAGCCAGCACGCGATCAACCAGAAAAGGCCCGCCACGAGCACCAGCGGAATGTACCCGACGAGCGTAATCCAGGTCAGCCAGTAGAGGTTCAGCGCCCAGAAAACCAGGCCTGTCAGGTAGGCACCCACAAGCGCCCGCCGACGGGTTTTGGCCATCACCATCGCAGCAACCAGCGGCGCCAGGGCCACATACGCCAGGTAGAACTGATCGAACGGCGGGAACGACAGCGTGAGAAGCACAATGGACAACCCGCACCAGAGGATCATCCCAACTATCCGCGAAGGGTGCCATATCGGCAGCACCGGCTGGGGAGTCGCCTTCGGCTCAGTCGGCTTGCCGGGACGACGGGATGGCTGTGTTTTTCTCGACGGGCGTCGCTTTTTTGCCAACTGAAATTGCTCCTGTAGCTGCCACTGCGGATGCAGAAAGATTCGCGGACGCCATTCTGCCCCATCGGCGGCTGGACATCAAGAACATCCAGCCGCACAGTCATTCCGGGAGCCGTTGGGATCCGACGGCGGGCCCGGAGAGGCAAATTGTCACCGGTTGTCGCGCAGAGCTTTACATTCGCCCGCGTCTGGAAGTAACATACTGCCCATGTTCGCAACAGGTTCGCCAGACAAGAAAAAACGCAAGGTCATGATGACCGTGTTCCTGGCAGTGCTGCTGGTTCTGGCGCTGCTGGGGGCCTGGACGCTGACCGTCACGCGCGGCGCCGGAACGGCCGAGGGGGCGGATATCATGGCCTCCATTGCTCCCGCCGATCTGCGGGAGGCCTACGGCAAGACCCGAACCGAATGGACAATCCTGACCAGCCGGGGCAAACCGGCCGGCTGGGCATACGATGTGTTCGGGCCCACCGAATCCGGCTACGAAGGCTACACGATCGTACTGTACACGGCCAGACGGTGGGGGTTTTCGCTGCACTGGAAAATGGACAAGGCCGGGGAATCGCTTCTTCTGGAGCATAATTCCTTCGCCTTGGCCGGTGTACCGAACCCCAATGAGAACATGAGCGTCGTCATGACCGAAGGCAAGCTGGTGATTCAGCATCAGCTTTCCGGCAAAATTTACCGTGCCACCGGCACCGTACCGGACAACTACCTGCCGGACCCGCTGGTCGGCATCGCCTACTGGAAAGCGGTGCAGCGGGATACCGAGGCGGTGTTCCAGTCCGAACACACCAATTTCCCCTCTCCCGGCGGGCAGTTGCCGTTGATCAACCTGCGCGTATCCCCTGCCGATACCGAGGACGCCCCCATCGCCGACCCGCAGGCTGCGGTGCAGACGGTCCGAAGATTCCCGGACGGGCGTGAATCCACAGCACACGTTTTCTTCCGGCAAGACCGCCCAATCGCCGGACGTGTCGGCGATATGGTCTGGAAGACGGTGGACGAAGACCTCATCCTGCAGACATTCCAGGCCCCCTCACCGCTCCTGATCGTCCAAAGCGTCCAGGACCAGGAAAACCTGCCCGTGGTTCGCGAAGTCCCGGACACTCAACCAACCACCGGCACCCAACCCGTCGGGAACGACTGAGAATACATCCCGCTGCCCGACCAATCCGTTTCAGGCACAATGAGAAAGACGCGACCGTTCGCTGAGAATCGGTCGCGTCTTTGTTTTGTGTTCCAGGTTCTTCGCGGGTGGATGCTAAGGCTACTCCACCGGCTGTTCGTTGCGTTCCCGCATTCCCCGTGCCCGCTCGATGAGTTCGGCGTCGCTGACCTGCTGCTGCTCGGACATGTCGAACTTGAGGTAGCGTTTGTCGGTGACGGTCCAGGGGGCGATTTCGACGAAGAAGTCCAGCGGCGGGTACTGGTGATACGGAGCGTTGATCTCCGCGTGGGTTTTGAGCGTTTCGTACCCGTCCTTGCGGAGCATGATGTCGTAGTCTCCGTACCAGATGAACGGGACGGTGACGGGGGTCCGTCCGACCGGCTCGTTGGAGACGTACACCAGCGCCCCTTCCGGTTCGGAATGGATGGTCATTTCCCGCTCGATGCATCCGCAGAGGATCACCAGAACCAGTACCGACAGGATCATTGTGCATGTTCTCATGGAGGCGATTCTTACCCGACCAGAGCATGGTCTACAAGCAGAAAATCGCGCCCGCGCAGGTGTCCGGCGTACGACAATCCCCGCAGGTGCGCTTTCCGCTCATATAATTGCGCATGAGTAACTCACAAGAGAATCAGACTGCTCGCGGGTACGAGGAACCGCACGCCCGACAGTTCTCGCTGTTCCTTTCGGGCTGGCTGGGGCAACTCAAGTCCCTGTTCGACTTTCTGGACCGGGAAGAGTTGGAGGTCGTCGGGTTTTTCGTCCAGGATCACGATGATTGGGGACTGGTACGGATCGTCTTCGCCGACCCGGGCAAAGCACGCGAGAAACTCACTGCCCGGAACCAGCCGTTTACCGAGGCGATCATGCTGCTGGTGGAGACCCCTTCTCAAGAGAGCCATACGGAAGTGTTGCGGCTGCTGCTGGGTGCAGAAATCTCCGTTTTGACAGCCTATCCCATGGCCGCCCGGAGCCATCTCTCGCCGATCATTGCATTTCAGGTGAGCGATCCATTCCTGGCAGAGGATATCCTGATCGACCACGGGTTCAACCTCATCGGACTGGAAGACCGCGGGAGCGGGAATGAGTGCGGTCGGCCGGATGCGTCTTGATTACGGCAGGCGTGACGGTTACCGTATTCGGCCATGAGCACTACCTACGATATCGCGATTCTCGGTGCAGGCCCGGTCGGGCTGGCCGGAGCGAGCCTGGCTGCGAAAAAAGGCCTTAGCGTTGCCGTTCTCAATCCCCCGTCCGAATCGACCGACCCGCCGATATCGGAATGGGTTCCGCCGCAGTTCTTCAAGCAGGAAGGCATGCCCGGAGGGCTCATCCGCGGCACCTCGGCCAAGGAGTTCCGACGCGTGGTCTACCACAACAGCGGCCGGGATGAAACCGTACTCTACAAAGCCCGGAAAGCGGCAGGATACCTGCTGAACATGGAAGACCTGACCGCCCAGCTCAAGCAGGAAGCGACGGACGCGGGGGTCAAAATCCGAAACACCAAGACGGCGCCGACCATCAAACTCGAAGAAGATCACGTGCAATTGACCGGCACCACCCAAGTGCGGGCGAAGATGCTCATCGCCTGTGAGGGTCAGCCGCATTCGGTCATCGGTGAACTGGCGATCCCCATGCGCACCGTGCCCCGCAGTTCGCTGACCGTCGCTGCGTTGGACATTCCGATCCAGGAACAGGATCTCAGCAAGGACGCCCGCAATTCGCTGAACGTGGTGGAAATGCCCGAGCGCAGCGAACTGGGAATGTTTTTCGCTACGGAGACTGCATTGCACCTTCGGGTAGTGTCCTCCTCCGCAGCTTCGGGGAACCGGGCCGAAGAACTCTCGCAGATGCTGGCCGGATTGCAGGAAGCAGGCCGACTGCCTACCGATCTGTCTCTCGGGCGAGCCAAGGGTGCCGTCTGGCGACCGCCGTCGGGTGTCGCGCTGGAACTGGAAACCCACGTCGCCAAACGTTGCCTTCTGGCAGGCACTGCCGGCGGGTTCGTCGGCAGCATCACCGGGCATACGCTCATGCCTGGGGCGCTGTCCATGGGCCTCGCGGTGGATGCCATGGAAAAAGCGCTGAAGTCCGACAACCCGCAGGACACGCTCATGGGCTATAAGAAAGCCTGGCGCAAGCAGATGGCCGATTACCTGCGCCCGCCGAACACTTCGCTTCACATGCTGCTTCCGCTGCTGTTCGTAAACCGTCGTATCGTGTCCAAATTCACCCGCGCTCTGCTGTACGGCGAGAATATCTGACAGATGACCGCTATGATATAACGGAGGCAGACCGGAGGCTGTTGTTGCCGCTGTGCGGGCTTTGCAGCGAAGGTCTGCGACATGCCGGCGGGCGTTGGATGTCCGCCGCTTTATACCAACCACCGCTCAGTGGATTTCCCAGGCATGCTCAAGCCGACGGAAAATGCTCAGCAGTCACAGAACATGGTGCGCCGCGTCGTGGACGCGGACATCATGTCCGGTCCGACCATCGCGCGGCGTCCCGGGTCGTGGCTGAAGCTGATGGCCAACGATGCGCGGGAGATCTACGACTATCGCAGCGCGTTAGGCTACATGGTCCGCAGTAATCTCAAGGTGCGTTATCAGCGGAGCGTGCTGGGCTTTCTCTGGACACTGCTGAATCCGATTCTCATGATGTCCGTGCTGGCGGTGGTCTTCAGCACGCTCATGAACAGACCCCTGCGAACTTTCACCGTCTACCTGTAGATGCCGAAGGTGCCCAATGGATCATCGACCCCTACTATTTCCTCGAAGACAGCCTTGTGGCGGAGGACAATGGCGAGGAGGTCAGCGCCCTGAAAGGGATGACGAAAATCTTCCCCCGCGACCGGTCGCAATGGTTGCACCGAGACGAGGATACCGCCTACGTACATTTTCTGCGCGGCGAGCCACCGGGATTCCCGCGCTTCTCGCGACGCTGCGATCTCTACGCCTTCTGGGGCGGAACGGTAAGTTACCTCATGCTCCAGTACGCCCACTGGACCGGCTGCGACCCGATTTACGTCATCGGCATGGACATGAGCTACGATGTCCCCGACGGCGCCGGCAAGCGGATCACCTCCGAGCAGGCGGATGTGAATCACTTTCATCCGGACTATTTCGGTCCGGGCCGGCGGTACCACGATCCCGAGGTGGATCGCATGATCCGTTGTCTCGAGCGCGCGGGCAAAGAGATCGTCCACGACGGAAGCAGGATCTACAACGCGGGCCTGGGCGGCAGGTTGGAGGTATACCCACGCGTGGACTTTCAGGGTGTCTTCCGCAATGAGGACAACGACGCCGGCCTCAGCCGCACCCGGTGACCCGAACCCTTCCACGCTGCACGTTTCTGACCGACCAACTGTCGCACCGACCCGGGCGGGTACCAAAATATCGCTGCATCTTTCGTCGATGAAGGGGTGAGCGAGACATACCCCATCTTCCCGGCGGGAGAAGACCGAGCAAGGGGCTATACTTTACCTGAGTCGCGGTGACACTTCTTTGTTCTGGCTGCTTGCCGCGATCGAGGTTGAGACGCAATCGTTTCTGTTTTTTCAGTTCCGCAACCAGGTTTGCTCAGCCGGCTCAGTTCCTGATGCGCCCGTTCCGCGCACCCTGTGATCTGCTGCGCGAGTCAGACGCCCCGGTGTCTAACGGAGGTTGAACGCATGATCCACAATCAGCACGTGGTCGCGATGGTTCCCATGAAAGCTCATAGCGAGCGGGTGCCGAACAAGAACATCCGCACGTTTGCGGGCAAACCGCTGTTCCACTGGATCCTCGAGACGCTTGAGAAGACCTACGCTATCGACCAGATCCTCGTGGATACCGACAGCGAGGAAATCGCCACCGAGGCCGACCGGCTGTTCGAGAAGGTCCGCATTCTGCCCCGCCCGGAGGCCCTCTGCGGCGATTTCGTGAGCATGAACGACATCATCGATTACGATTCCAGGCAGGTCGAGTCCGACATCTATCTCCAGACGCACTCGACCAACCCCCTGCTGAAATCGGCCACCGTATCCGAGGCGTTTGGCAGTGCGGGTCGTCCGTCCGCAGCACAAAAGAGGGACAACGAGTGAGGAATGTT
>JBKHHU010000186.1:0-6618 GCA_046539045.1 Phycisphaerae bacterium | reverse complement strand
ACGTTTCACCACGCCGATTGCGGGCGCTTTGTTCCGTTGGCGGGTCAGGAGACCCGCCAACCATTGCAAGACGGGTCAGGAGACCCGCCAACCATTGCAAGACGGGTCGGGAGACCCGCCAACCATTGCGGGCTCCACCCATGGTCCTGCATCACTCACTCTTCGTAGCTCCACGTCCAGTCGCTGATTTCCGGCATGTCCCTTCCGTGGGTGCGGACGTAGTGCCTGTGCTCCAGCAGCTTGTCGCGCAGGTGCTGCTTGAGGTACGCGGCCTTGTGGCCGAGTTTCGGCACGCGGTCGATCACGTCGCCGACAAGGTGGTAGCGGTCCAGATCGTTCATCACCAGCATATCGAACGGTGTGGTCGTGGTGCCCTCTTCCTTGTAGCCGCGGACGTGCAGGTTCTTGTGGTTCGTCCGCCGATACGTCAGCCGGTGGATCAGCCACGGGTATCCGTGGAAGGCGAAGATCATCGGCTTGTCGGTGGTGAACATCACGTCGAAGTCCTTGTCCGGCAGGCCGTGCGGGTGTTCCGACTGCGGCTGGAGCGTCATGAGATCGACCACGTTGATCACGCGGATTTTCAGTTCCGGGCACCATTTCCGCAGCAGTTCGACGGCAGCGAGCGTCTCGATGGTCGGCACGTCGCCGCAGCAGACCATCACCACGTCCGGCTCGGAGTCCTGATCGTTGCTGGCCCACTTCCAGATGCCCAGCCCGGCGGTGCAGTGCTTGATCGCCTCGTCCATGGTCAGCCATTGCGGCTGAGGCTGCTTGCCGGCGACGACCACATTCACGTAATCGCGGCTCTGCAGGCAGTGGTCGGTCACGCTCAGCAGCGTGTTGGCGTCCGGTGGCAGGTACACGCGGATCGTGTCGGCCTTCTTGTTGACCACGTGATCAATGAAGCCCGGGTCCTGGTGGCTGAACCCGTTGTGGTCCTGCCGCCAGACGTGGGAACTGAGCAGGTAATTCAGCGACGAGATCGGGCGTCGCCACGGGATCTCCTTGGTCACCTTCAGCCACTTGGCGTGCTGGTTGAACATCGAGTCGACAATGTGAATGAACGCCTCGTAGCAGCTGAACATCCCGTGTCGGCCGGTCAGCAGATACCCCTCCAGCCAGCCCTGGCAGAGATGCTCGCTGAGCACTTCCATCACGCGTCCGTCGTGGGATACGTCTTCGTCATAGTCATATACCTCGCCCATCGACATGCGGTCGAAGTCTTCCATGACGGCGGTCCAGCGGTTGGATTCGATCTCATCGGGGCTGAAGACGCGGAAGTTTTCCATGTTCTTCTTCATCACGTCGCGGATGAAGCGTCCCTGCACGCGGGTCGCCTCGCCGATGGTCCCACCGCGGGATTCGATCTCCAGTTCGTAATCGCGAAAGTCGGGCATTTTCAGTTCGCGACGCAACTGCCCGCCGTTGGCGTGCGGATTGGCACCCATGCGGCAGTTGTCTTTCGGTGCAAGCTCGGCGAGTTCCTCTTTGAATTTCCCGTTCTCGTCGAACAGTTCCTCCGGCTTGTAGCTTTTCATCCAGTCTTCGAGCACCTTGAGGTGCCTCTCGTTGGTGCTGACGTCCGTCATCGGCACCTGGTGGGAGCGATAGGTGCCTTCGACCTGCTTGTCGTCGACCTGCTCCGGACCGGTCCAGCCTTTGGGGCTGCGGAGGATGATCATCGGCCAGCGCGGGCGCTGGTCGGCGCCTTCTTCCCGCGCCTTGCGCTGGATCTCGCGAATTTCATCGGTCACTGCGTCCAGCGTGGCCGCCATCTTCTGGTGCATTTTTTCCGGGTCGTCGCCTTCCACCCAATAGACGGTGTAGCCGTAGCCTTCCAGCAGCTTCTCCAGTTCCTCGGCGCTGATGCGTCCGAGAACGGTCGGGCCGGCGATCTTGTATCCGTTCAGGTGCAGGATCGGCAGCACCGCTCCGTCGCGGGCGGGGTTGATGAACTTCGTCGAGTGCCAACTGGTTGCCAGCGGACCGGTCTCCGCCTCCCCATCGCCGACGACGCATGCGGCGATCAGGTCCGGGTTGTCCATCACGGCCCCGAACGCATGGGCCAGCGAGTAGCCCAGTTCCCCGCCTTCGTGGATCGAGCCGGGCGTCTCGGGGGCAACATGACTCGGCACGCCACCGGGGAAGCTGAACTGTTTGAACAGCTTCCGCATGCCCTCGGTGTCCTGCGAGATGTTCGGGTAGATCTCGCTGTAGGTGCCCTCAAGGTAGGTGTTGGCGACCAATCCGGGCCCACCGTGGCCGGGACCGGTGATGTAGATGACCTCCAGACCGCGGTTCTTGATGACCCGGTTGAGGTGAACGTAGATGAAGTTCAGCCCGGGCGTGGTGCCGAAATGCCCGAGCAGGCGCGGTTTCACGTGCTCTGCCTTAAGCGGCTCGCGGAGCAGCGGGTTGTCGTACAGGTAGATCTGCCCGACGGACAGGTAATTTGCTGCCCGCCAGTAGGCGTCGATCTTTTGTAGCAGTTCGTCGCCAAGCGGCTGGTCTTTCAACTCGATGGCTTTCTTTCCGCGGGTCCGGGTCTCGGCCGATGCGTCGCCCATGGTCTTTGCTCCTCTCTGGGTCGCTTGATGCGAGGTTGATCAGTCGGGGAAGTTTATGCACCGCCGGACCGACAGTCCAAACAGAGCCAACCCGGGAAACGCCCGGATCTGCAAACAAGAACCGCAAAACAGACTATACAAAACTCCGCAGTGCAGTATACTGTTTTGCGCAGCTCCGGACTTTCAGGCCTTGGAGAGGTCTGTCCGAACCCGGCAGAGGACGCGTTTCCGAAGGGAGCATCCGCATGACGGACCAGTTGATCATTCTTGGTGTTGATGAGGGTCTGCACTACTCACGGCAGACGGCATTGGGCATTCGCCGCTCGTTGGCGATATCGGACTCCTCTCTGGACGTGCGCCTGATCGAGCGACAGGCGCTGAACAACCAGTTCGGATGGAGCCAGATTCAGAAAGCCAGAGCAGTCGTCGGGTACCTCATGCCCGATCAGGTCCGCCGCGTTCAGGAACTGTCTGTTCCCGCGATCAGTGTCAGCAGAACGTGCGACGGCGTCTGCCCGACCGTGCTTCCCGACGACGCGGCCATGGGCAGGATCGTGGCGGATTACCTGATCAGCCAGGGCCACCGGCGGGTGGCGTTCGTCAACTACGCCACCGGCCTGAAATGGACCACTCGCTTCCACGCGCTGAAGCACGGCATGGAGCGGGTCGGCGGGAACTGCATCGAACTCGAATGGCGCGGCGAAGTAACGCAGAGATTCCGGCGCGGAATGGACGGAGTGACCGCCGCAGTGGGCAGCACCGACTACTGCGCCCAGCGCATTATCGAGGTTCGGCACGACCTCGGCAGGCACGTTCCGGACGACCTGGCGGTGGTCGGTTTCGACAACGACACCTTCCTCTGCGAACTGGCCGAGGTTCCGCTGAGCAGCGTCGACCCCAACCCGTTCCGCATCGGCTTCCGCGCCGGACAGATGCTGCTGGACCTGCTGAACGGGAGACCCGCTCCGGAGGAGCCCATCCGCATCGAGCCGCTGGGGCTTACCGCCCGGGCGTCTTCCAACATGATGGCGTTCGAAGATGCCCAGCTCCGGCAGGCGATGCGGTATATCGAACAGCACGCCTGCGACCCGATGACCATCGGAAAGATGATGGAAACGCTGGACGTATCGCGTCGCACGCTGGAAAAACGGTTCCGCCAGGTGCTCGGACGGACAATCCACGACGAGGTGCGACGCGTCCGGTTCGACGAGGCCAGGCGACTGCTGCTGAACTCCGGGCTGGATATCAACGCGGTCGCCGGCAGGTGCGGGTTCAGCAACCATGCCCGCTTCACCGCGCAGTTCAAGGAATACTTCGACGTCCCGCCCACGGTCTACCGCGAACAGCACACCCCCGACCTGGAGCACCAGAGGTAACCCGTCACCCGTTGCGAAGGATGGAACGGACAAACACCATGAAAGTCATTCTCGATACCAACATCTTCGTCGCTGCCGGATTCAACCCCGACAGCAGCGCCGCCCGCGCCGTCCAGGCCGTCCGGGACGGGCGACTGACGCTGGTCTGGAATGAAACCACCATGCGGGAAACCCGACGCGTTGTCGGCAAGATCCCGCCGCTGGACTGGAACGAATTCGCCGAACTCTACACCCCCGACAACCGCTTCAACGGTGAAACCGAACCCCAGAATTTCCCCGCCGTCGAGGGACGGCTCGACCGCGAGTTCGCCGCCCTTTCGAAGGCGACCGGTGCCCTGCTGGTCTTCAACGACGATCACCTCCTTGGCGTCCGCGACCAGCTGCCCATCACCGTCATGTCCTCCGGACAGTTCGCCCGGAACCACCTGCCGCACTAGCACGACGAACCGGGATCCGGACGATACCGGCCGGGCAGATATCCCTATTCTGCCTCCTCCCGCTCCAGACCCACCATTCCGCGAACCTGGTAGACCGGCAGGCTCTTATCTGCTTCCCAGACGGTGATCTCGCCCGCGTCGAATCGTTTGTGCCAGAGCTTGTACCCGTCGCGCGGGCCGAGACTGACCGCATGGATTGCGATCGACAGGCCCACCAGCCCCCAGGCGACCCGGCGGAACCAGCGTCCCCGGCCCCATCGCTCCCAGGCGACCGCAAACAGCAGACACCATGCGGGCAGGGAATGGATCAGGAACCGCGGCCCGTAGCTCCAGCCGCCTCACCAGGCCCACCAGCCGGCGTACAGCCCCAGCGTGCCAATCGCGCCGACAAACCCCGCCAGCAACAGGACCGCGGCCGGGCGGTTCGCGGGACTCAACCGACGCGACAGTCTCCAAAGGGGCCGCCAGCCCGCACAGAAGCATAAGCAGCAAAGACACCTGGGTAATCTTACTCATTGGCTCTCCCGTTTTGATCTGTCTGCTCCCACGAATGTGAAGCACTTCCCGCAATCCGATTCGGCAGATCGGAATATAGCACCCCGGGCCGCGGGTGTCCAGAGCCGCTATGCTCGCTGCAGGTCTCACCGCCCCGGCCCGGGGTTCCAGCTATCGTCGCCCGTCTGTGTTTCAACACTCAGCGGGAGCCGTCGGTCATCTGCGGCGACGGAGCAGGGCCAGCCCGCCCAGCCCCAGCATCGCCAGGGTCAAAGGCTCGGGAATGTATACCGCCACATCAGCGGCTTCCTCCCAGCCGGCGACACCGACGGTCTGCTCGTAATCCATGAAGGCCGAATAAACGACCAACTGCGGATTCCCACCGTCCACGCGAGCGGCTACATACAGCTTTCCGTCCGGACCGAACGCCAACCCGGCATCCGGCATCAGATCTTCATCGGGCATCGTCGCCACTGCCGAGAGATTTCCGTCGTCAGCATCGACCAGCTCGATATATTCGATGCTGTCCGGCTGGGGCCACTGGTAATTCACCGCCACGATGCTCTCAGCCGACACGACCAGGTTGTCGTTGTCCTCGCTGGTCGTGAGGATGCCCGAGTAAGTCCGCGTGGCGATATCGTACACTTCGACGGTGTGGTTGCCTGCCCCGTACACCTTCCCGCCTTGCACGAAGAGCGACTCCGCGACGCCCGGCATTCCGGTGAAGCCCCAGGACTCCGTAAAATCGCGGCTGTACTCGCGAAGCGTCGGCGAGTCTTCCAGAGAGACAACCCAGTTGCCGTTGGGCAGCACCGCGAAGCCCCAGAACCCGCCGGTCGGTGGCTGGTCGACCGCGTAGAACTGCTCGTAACCGCTGTTGCTGAACTCCAGCACGCCGTGCCTCCAACCGTTACCGTCGTCCAGTTCACCCAGGACGTAGAGATTCCCGTCCGGACCAAAGCGCATGTGCGTGGCCGCCATACCGTGCCCGGACGGCAGGGTATCGCCAAGGTTCCGCACCGGGTTCAGATCCCGGTCCAGTTCGATGACGTCGCCGTTGCGCCAGGCACCGTCGGCGAGGAAAACGTGGCCATACGTGAAGTTCTCGGCCGCAGCCGACGCCCCAGCGATCAGGGCAAGCGCACAGTTCACCCACAGAACATTCTTCCACATACTTTTCTCCTTTCGTGGACTTGTGTGCCAGCCGTTGTGGCTGGCAGGAATGGTACTCGACGCGGGAGGACGTCCCACGGCTGGGACGCCTGAGCAACCACGGCGGGCGGGGACAACAGATCATGGATCTTCCCTTGGCTCGACCTGCTTACCTCCCTCTGTTTCCATTTGAGATTGTAGCGCGCCGACAATCCCGGACAAGAGCAACCGCACCACCATGTGGAACAGCACCACCGGCGGATGGTCGGAGGTAACGTCTGTGGGGTGGCGGCTAGCCGGGGCAACGCACTCGGGATGGCGGCTAGACGACTGCCACTAGCCACCGCGCGAGCGGTGGGTTAACCGGCGCTAAAGATATTCAGAGACCCGGAGGGTCGATTGCGGGTATTGACGGGGAAATGCGTCTTCGGCAGGAGAGCTCGTGACCTGACCGGCCATGAACTGCGCGAACGACGCGAACTGAGATTCCGCTTCAACTCTTCTGGATTAGGGAACTTCAGCCAGCTCTGTTTACTATTGCCATTCATTTTGAGTTACAACTGATTCTTTGCCTTCAAGAGCTGAAAC
>JBKHHU010000185.1:0-6789 GCA_046539045.1 Phycisphaerae bacterium | reverse complement strand
TTGGAAACTCCAACGTGCCGCCTGACACACCGCCCCCAATTTATGTCGCACACTTCGGCAGCCGAGAAGACCGGTTTAGACTACACTTTCGCCTGCCTTTCTGCGATAATGGGGACTTCCTGAAAAGCCCTTGGGAGCCGTTTGGTGCTTGGGCTTATCGGGAGTGGAAATGACTGTTAATTCACTGTTTGAGACAGGGAGCATCGAGCGTGGCAGACGACAGGGAAGTCCCGAATCCGGACTCAGTGGAAGGCGAGGGTAACGGCGATGCGCCGGCCAAGCCGCCAGCTCCGGCACCGACCATCATGGACAATGAGCGGGTGCTGGATCTCCCCATCGAAGATGAGATGCGGGAGAGCTACATGACCTACGCGATGAGCACGATCATGGATCGTGCTCTTCCGGACGTTCGCGACGGATTGAAACCGTCACAGCGTCGTGTTCTGGTCGCGATGAACGACCTGAACCTCGGGCCTCGAAGCAAGCACCGTAAATGTGCCAAGATCGCCGGCGATACCTCCGGTAATTATCACCCGCACGGCGAAGGCGTGGTTTATCCGACGCTGGTGCGTATGGGCCAGCATTGGAACATGCGATACCCGCTCGTGCACCCGCAGGGCAACTTCGGCAGCATCGACGGCGATCCCCCCGCCGCCATGCGGTATACCGAAGCCCGCATGACCGCCCCGGCCGTGGAGATGATGCACGACATCAACCTCGAGACGGTCGACAAGCAGCCGAACTACGACGACACCCGCACCGAACCGATGGTCCTTCCGGGCAAGTTCCCCAACCTGCTGGTCAACGGCGGGCAGGGCATTGCGGTCGGCATGGCCACCAGCCTTCCTCCGCACAACCTCAACGAGGTCTGCGATGCGCTACTGTACGTGATTGACAATCCGGAATGTACCGTGCAGGACCTGATGCGGATCATCAAGGGCCCGGACTTCCCGACCGGCGGGATCATCTGCGGCAAGAAGGGCATCCTGGACGGGTACCGGACGGGACGAGGAAGGGTTACGGTTCGAGCGAAGATCCATACCGAGCAGTCCCGCCAGGGCAAGCAGCGGATCATCGTTACCGAAATTCCGTACCAGGTGCTCAAGACCACGATCATTGAACGCATCGCCAACCTGGTCAAAGCGGGCAAGATTCCGGATATCACCGACGTCCAGGACCACTCCGACCGGACCGGCATGCGGATCGTGATCGACATCCGCCGCGGCTCGGAGCCGAAGGTGGTCATCAACCAGCTGTACCGGTATTCCCCGCTGCAGAACACGTTCAGCATCATCAATATTGCCTTGGTCAACCGTGCACCGCGAACGCTGACGCTGAAGGAAATGCTGCTCGCATTTGTCGAGCACCGCAAAGACGTCATCCGTCGCCGGACAATGTTCCTGTTGCGGCGGGCACGCCAGCGGGCCCACGTGCTGGAAGGATTGATCTTTGCCGTAGCGGATATCGACCGCATCATCGAGTTGATCAAGACCTCGCCGGATGTGCCGACCGCCAAGCAGCGGTTGATGGAGCACCCGCTCCGGCTGACCGAGCAGGCCACGGTTCGGAAACTGCTGCCCGACCGCTTTGTGGAGAAGGCCAGCGGGGCCGACCATACGCTCACCGGCGTGCAGGCCGATGCCATTCTGTCGATGCAGTTGCAGCGACTGACCGGGCTGGAAATCGAGAAGCTGGCCCGCGATTATTCGGCGCTGGTCGAAGAGATTGAAGGCTATGAAGCCATCCTCGCCGACGAGAACCTGCTGATGGATGTCGTCTGCGAAGACATCCGCGAGGTCCGGGACAGGTACGGTGACGAACGCCGCACCGATATCGTCGAGGACGCCGGCGATCTGGACATTGAAGACCTCATCGCCGAAGAGGACGTGGTGGTGACCGTCACTCACGCAGGGTACGTCAAGCGAACCCCGCTGACGACGTATCGCCGGCAGGGCCGAGGCGGCAGGGGCGTCATCGGCCAGGACAGCAAGGAAAGCGATTTCGTCGAAGAGCTGTTCATCGCCAGCACGCACGATTACATGCTCGTGTTCCTGAACAACGGACGGATGCACTGGCTGAAAGTTTACGACATTCCGTCCATGGCCCGCACGTCGCGGGGAAGGGCGATCGTGAACCTGTTGCCGATCGAGAAGGACGAGAGCATTCGAGCGGTGCTGGGCGTCCGCGAGTTCGAGGCCGACAAGTACCTGATGACCGTTACGCGTCAGGGACAGGTCAAGAAGACGACCCTGGAAGCCTACGGCAACGTTCGTCGCGGCGGGATCCAGGCCGTCGGCATCAAGGACGGCGACGATCTGATTGGTGTGACCATCACCCGTGGCGATGACGAGATCATCCTCGGCACGCGGAACGGAATGGCCATCCGGTTCCATGAGAACGACGTCCGTTCCATGGGCAGGACGGCCGCGGGCGTGAAGGGCATCAATCTCCGCGATGACGATGAAGTTATCGGGATGGCGATCGTTGACGACATGGCCTCGCTGCTGACGGTTTGTGGCCAGGGGTATGGAAAGCGGACGAGTTTCGAGGAGTACCGCACCCAGTCGCGTGGTGGCGTGGGTATCATCAACATCAAGACGACCGAGCGTAACGGCAAGGTTGTCGGGATGAAGAGCATCCGCGATCACGATGAACTGATGCTGATCACCCACGAAGGGATGATCGTCCGGACTGGTGTCGACCAGATGCGACTGATCGGCAGGGCGACGCAGGGCGTCCGCGTGATCGCTTTGAAAGCAAGCGATCATCTCGTCGCCATCGCCAAGGTGATCACCGAAGACTCGGACCAGCCGCAACTGCCCTTCAACGGCAAGAAGAGCAGCCACCCGGCTGACAGTACCCAGGTGGAGACGTCCGAGGAAGCGGATAACGTCGACGAAGGGAAGAACTCCGACGAAGAAGAGTGATCCCTCGCAGCACAGCTGTCATGAGAAAAGGCCCGGAAGCCAAGCGCTCCCGGGCCTTTTCTATTGCGGTCTCGGTTGCCGGTCGGTATCAGCGGGCGGGGCCGGTTGTTTCACCGGATTCGCCCATTGGCATGGAGGGGAGCTTCATGGTGAATGTGGTACCTTCGTCGACGGTGGACTCCACGTCCAGCGATCCGTGATGTTCCTTGATTACTTTCTGCGCCACGGCCAGCCCGAGACCTGTTCCCTTCTGCCCTTTGCTTGAGAAGAAGGGCGTGAATATGCTGTCCAGCTTGTCTTCCGGGATGCCGCTGCCGTTGTCGGAGACTTTCACGATCACGTTTCGGTTCATCGAGTCGTAGCTGCTGGAGACGGTTACAGCACCGGTCTTCTTCTCTACCGCGTCCACAGCGTTGGTGATCAGATTCAGCAGAGCCTGCTGCAGGCCTGATGCATCGAGCGGGATTGCCGGCAGGTCGTCCAGATCGCTCAGAAGGGCCACGCCTTTCTCGTCGGCGCGAGACTGCTCCAACTCCAGGCAGTCCTCGATCACGGAATTGACGTTCACATTCTCCAGCAGCGGCTGGCGATCTTTGCTGAATGCGAGCATGTTCAGGATCAGATCGTTGATTCGCCCGAGATTGCGTTGGACGATCGGCCAGGCGCTCTTGGCCCGGTCCAACTGCTCGGCCTTGAGCCCCATTTCCACCAGGTCAATTCCGCTGGACAACGCCTGCAGGATGTTCTTTATGTGGTGGGAGAGGAAAGCCACGGTCTCCCCGACGGCCGCCAGCCTTTCCGACTGGACGGCTGCTTCATACAGATGAACGTTCTCCACGGCCATGCCCAGGTGGTAGCCGATAGCGGTCAGCAGTCGCAGTTGCTCCCTGGTGTAGGTATGCTCGCCGATGCTGGTGTCCAGATGGATCACGCCGAGGATCCGTTCACGTCCCTTGATGGGCACGCAGATCGCCGACCGGATGCCGAAATCATGCACACTCTTCCCGGCGGCGAAGCGCTTGTCGCTCATCGCGTTGGAGGAAAGGATGCCGACCTCCTGGCTGATGACCTCGTTGACGATCGTCTGCGAGATCGGGATTTCCTCGTCTTCACTGTCCTCCCGAACGCGGGATGCCTTCAGCTCCAATCCGCCGTCTTCCGGGATCAGAAGAACGAAACCCCGATCGGCCTCGACCAGATCAAAGATCTTGTCCAGGACGCGTTGCAGAAGGCGGTCGACCTCGAAGATGCTGCTGATGTCGGTGATGAGATCGTAGACGATCCGGAGATTGCTGATCGCTTCCTTGCCGGCTTCGGGCGTGGCGATGATGACCGAATCTTCGTTACTCGGCAATGTGTCAACGATGGCCGCGTCAACGAGATTGCCTTCCTCATCAATGTCGACAGACGATCGTATGCTGGTGCTGTCCCCGCCGAATACCATGAGCGACGTACCGCAACGGATCTGATCGCCCCGGTAGACGGCCGAGGGTTTCTTGATGCGGACGCCGTTCAGGAACGTCCCATTGGCGGATCCCATATCCTCAAGGATCCACTGGTTGTTGACCGAGCGCAGCCGAGAATGGTTGCGGGAGACTGTGCGGTCGGAGAGCTTGATGTCGCAATTGGCTCTCCCCACAACGTTCTCGCCCTCCTGGAGCTCAAACGAACGTCCCTTATCCGGTCCCTGTATGACCTGCATGGATGCCACAGATGTCCTCAATCCGTCTTTGCTGCTACGGAGTCAACTCCGGTCAATGAACTCAGTGCGCATACCGGTAACACAAGCCTGCTGAGACGCTTGCCGAAGCACACCGTTGACAGTTTCAGAACGCCGAGTCGGCTTCGAAATGATATATAATCGTATGAAGTGCGGTTTGACGCTGTGTATCAAGCCGACTGTCCTATCCTAAAAACTACCGCGGCCAGTGTCAAACTCTCGGGTTCTCGCGGCCAAGTCAATCTCGGGTGTACGGGTTGGTCTCCTTTTCCGTGCCGATCGTCGTCTGCGGCCCGTGTCCGGCATAGATTGTTGTTTCCTCCGGTAATACGTACAGTCTTTCCCGTATGTTCGCAAGTTGTTGCCGGTAATTTGCTCCCGGAATATCGCACCTCCCAACACTTCCGGCAAAGAGGGCGTCGCCGACCAGAACAAACTGCTCGCTCGGGAAATAGTAGCTCACTCCGCCGGGGGTATGCCCGGAAGTATCCAGAACACGTACCTCGCAATCACCGAGATGGAGGATATCGCCCGGGTTTACAAGTTCGTCGGCCTCGGGGGCGGTGATATCAAACCCGAACGGACAGGACATGTTGAGATAGCTGTCCTGCAGCATCGGCGCGTCGGCTGCGGGGCAGGTGACAATCGCCTGCGGATGCTTCTGCTTCACCGGCTCGATTCCGGCGATATGGTCGCAGTGACCGTGAGTCAAAAGTATTCTGGAGACGGACAACTCCTGTTGGGCCAGGAACTCCAGCATCGGCTCCGGCTCCATGCCCGGGTCTGCCACCCAGCACTCGCCTTGGGCCCGCAGGACGAACCCGTTGGTTCCCAGCGGGCCCAAGGCAAGTTTAATCACTTCAATGCTCATCCGCGGCCGTGCTGCTCCAGGTATTCATTGATGATCCGCTCGATGTCGGATTCTTCCTGCTCAGTGTCCCGCAGGCCTACGATGGTCCGTTCACGTACTGCACTGTCCGGGGAGTCCGAAGCGTGGGCACCGTTCCGCATGAGGTCTCTGCCGAAGTCACTCCGGACCGTGCCCGGCTCGGCCTTGGTCGGATCGGTCGAGCCAAGAACCGTGCGGATCTTGCTGATGGCGTTGGGACCTTCATAGAGCAGGGCCAGGCATTTGGTCTTGCTTGCCTGCTTCTTCTGATCGTCTTCGATATCGTCGGGATTGACGCCGGTCATGTATTCAACGATCTTGTTGAATTCCGTGGCGGCGTTGCGTTCGGCCAAGGAATCGGCAACCATCTCTGCATCGGCCATTGTGAAGGGGAACCCGAAGGCGTTGTGCAGGTGGGAGTAGACCTCCTTGGTTACATTGCCTTTCAGTTTCTCGACGAAGATGGTCTTCAGCGGGCCGTAGAACTCCTCGCCCATGGCGACGGTCATGTTGAACAGCTTGGCCCCGACGATGCGAAGCCCGGTTAGGCTGAACGCGTCGATGATATTCCCGGGCCGACGGCTTCGCCTTTCGAAGTTGTCCGGCTTGAGCATGACCAGCGAGACTTCCGGGTCATCTTCGTACTCGATCCGGCCGGTAAGAACGCCACCATCCCGCCGGGCGAAGCGAGCGAAAAGCTCAAGATGCTTGTCGTTGAGCTCCGGATCGGGACAGGTCATCACGGCCGGCTCGAAGTAGTGAATCTTGCCCTCGGCGTCGCGAATGAAGTCGCCGTACGTGCCTCGGATGGTGTCACCGGTCGGCTCCTCGGTGAAGCCTCCGATGACTTCCTCTTTCAGGTGGCGGACTGCGTTGGATCCTCTGAAGAGCAGCAGCATGCACCGGGGCAGATACCCCCAGGGATTCTTCGGACGCAGCGAACTGTCGATGTATGCCGACCAGGCTTCCCTGAGCGACGGATCGACATCGTCACTGCAGCAGACCTTCTGGTATTCATCAGTGAACTCGTCGGAAAAGACGAACATGCGACAGGCGACGAGTTCCAGCCGGGCGTTGGCGAGCATCCTTCCGATGATCCCACCGGTGCGGCTTTTGTAGAGGCTGTAGGGCGTGATTAGTGCGTAAGCAAGTTGATCGTACACCGGAAATTCTCCTGCGTTTCAGCGGTCATCGGGTTAGGTCAAACCGCGAAGAATAGCAAATTGGTCGAAGCAGGACAAGCCCGACAACTG
>JBKHHU010000184.1:0-6804 GCA_046539045.1 Phycisphaerae bacterium | reverse complement strand
ACGGAGCAGGATGCATGAAGTGTGAACATGGTGGGTCGGGAGACCCACCATGCGGAACACCCGAACGACAAGCCCAGGGATCCGGATCCCTGGGCGTAACCGCGCGAAGTGCATGCGGGAAGAAATAAAACGAGGAAGCCGAACGAAAAGATCCCCGAGGTGTGAATCGGAAAGATTCGAATGAAGGGCAGCGAGAACATTCCGCTGGTGACGACGATCAAGGAGCGGTGCAGGGTCTGCTATACCTGCGTCCGCGAATGTCCTGCCAAGGCGATCCGCATCGCCGACGGACAGGCCGAGGTCATCACCGAACGGTGCATCGGGTGCGGTAACTGCGTCCGCGTCTGCTCTCAGCACGCCAAGCAGGTATATAACTCCATCGCAACGGTGGAGGCGCTGCTCGGCTCGCACAAGAAGGTGGCTGCCTGTCTGGCTCCGAGTTTCCCGGCGGAGTTCGTCGGCGTCGACCCACAGGCCGTGGTCGCGATGCTGCGGGAGCTCGGGTTTGACTACGTCAACGAGGTTGCCTTCGGGGCCGACCTTGTCGCCCGACGGTATGCGAAACTGCTGAACGACTCCGGCGACGGCGAGCGGTATATCGCCACCAGCTGCCCGGCGATCGTCGCCTATGTCGAGAAATACCATCCGGAACTGACCGACCAGCTGGCGCCGATCGTCAGCCCGATGGTGGCTGCGGCCCGGGCGATCAAGCGCGAGTACGGCAAGGACATCCGCGTGGTGTTCATCGGCCCGTGCATTGCCAAGAAAGGCGAGGCCGCCAGCAAGCTGCTGCCGGATGAACTCTCTGCGGCTTTGACGTTCGACGAACTGCAGCGGATGCTGCGGATTCGGGCGATCGATCCGAAAGATGTTGAGCCGAGCGATTTTGACGAGCCGCACGCGGGCATCGGGTCGGTCTTCGCGATCAGTCGAGGCCTGCTGCAGGCGGCGAACCTGACCGAGGACCTGATTACCGGCGACGTGGTCGCTGCCGACGGCAGGACGAGCTTCACCGAGGTGATCAAGGAATTCGAGACCGACGAATGCAACGCCCGGCTGCTGGAGGTGCTCTGCTGCAACGGCTGCATTATGGGCGCGGGCATGACCGCCCAGACGTCGGCCTTCCGTCGTCGTCGGGAGGTGAGCCGGTACGCCCGATCTCGCGTGCAGGACGAAACGCCCGAGCAGTACGAAGCCCGGATGGCGGAGTTCGACGACCTGAACCTGTCGCGGAAATACAACCCGGACGACCAGCGGATTCCCGTGCCGTTCGAAGAAGAAATCCGCCTGATCATGGCCCGGATGGGCAAAGAGCGGCCGGAAGACGAACTCAACTGCGGCGCGTGCGGGTACGAGACCTGTCGCGACCATGCCACGGCCATTTTCAAGGGCCTGGCTGAGTCGGAGATGTGCCTGCCGCATACGATCGAGCAGTTGAACACGACCGTCGACGAGTTGGCGATCAGCAACGAGCAGCTGGCCAACGCCCAGGAAGCGCTGGTCCAGAGCGAGAAGCTCGCGAGCATGGGTCAGCTGGCGGCGGGCATCGCCCACGAAGTCAACAACCCGCTGGGCGTGGTGCTGATGTACGCTCACCTGTTGCTGGAAGAGGCCCCCGAGAAGTCCTCGCATCACGAGGACCTGAAGATGATCGCCGAGCAGGCCGACCGCTGCAAGAAGATCGTCGCCGGCCTGCTGGACTTCGCCCGGCAGAACAAGGTCGTCCACCAGCCGACCGACCTTCGCGGGCTGGTCGACCAGGTGGTCACCGCTTACCCTGCACCGGAGAACATCGACGTGGACGTGGTCAGCGAGTCCGGCAGCGCGGTAGCGGAGGTCGACCGCGACCAGATCCTGCAGGTGCTGGCGAACCTGGTGACCAACGCCTACGCAGCCATGCCCGACGGCGGACGGCTGGACGTGAAGGTCGCCGGGGACGATGAAAGCGTGCAGGTGGCCGTGGCCGACACCGGCTGGGGGATACCCGATGAGAACATGAAGAAGATTTTCGAACCGTTCTTCACCACCAAGCAGATCGGCAAGGGAACCGGGCTGGGGCTGGCGGTGACGTACGGAATCGTTAAGATGCACCGTGGAGACATTACGGTCGACACGAACGCGGACGCGTCGAAAGGCCCGACGGGAACGACATTTACCGTAAGGCTCCCCCGCAAGGGCCGGATGGACTGACGCCGGCGGGACAGCAAAGACTCAGGCCCGGTTGGGCCCGAGCGAGACCCATACAGAAGTTGTGCAAGGCAAATGACAGAAGTGATGAACGAGACCAAAAACGTGCTGGTTGTGGACGACGATCCGGACTTCCTCGAGCAGATGAAACTGCAACTGGAGGCAGCCGGGTTCAACGTCAAGTCCGCCGGTGGGCAGATCGAAGCCGAAGAGGCGCTGGAAGAGGCGCTGCCCGACGTGGCTGTGGTGGACCTGATGATGGAGAACACCGACGGCGGGTTCGCCCTCTGCTACCACATCAAGAAGAAGAACCCGTCGATTCCGGTGATCATCGTCTCCGGTGTGACCAACGAGACCGGGCTGGAATTCGACGCTTCCACCGACGAAGAGAAGAGCTGGGTCAAGGCCGACGCGATGCTGGCCAAGCCCGTGCTGATCGAGCAGCTCAAGCGCGAGATCGCCCGGCTGACCAACTAGGAGCCGCTGCGTATGGAACCTCTCCGGGTACTGGTGTGCGACGACGAAATGGGCATGCGCCTTGGCGTAGCCCGGGCGCTGCGGGATTTCACCATCCACGTCGACGACCTGGACGAGGAGACCGGGTTCGCCGTCGACATGGCCGAGACCGGAGAGCAGGCCCTGGAGATGATCGAGCAGTCCGTCCCGGACATTCTCCTGCTGGACCACAAGCTGCCCGGAATGACCGGCCTGGAGGTGCTCAGCACGCTCCACGAGCAGCACAGGGACATCCTGACGGTCATGATCACCGCCTACGCCTCGCTGGAAACGGCAGTGACGGCGATCAAACGCGGGGCGTATGACTTCCTCGCCAAGCCGTTTACCCCCAAGGAACTCAAAGCCACCGTCTCCAAGGCGGGCGAGTCGATCGTCCTGGCCAGGCAGGCGCGGAAGCTGGCAGAAGAGAAGCGACAGGTCCGCTTCCAGTTCATCAGCGTGCTGGCCCACGAGCTCAAGGCCCCGCTGGCTGCGGTCGAAGGCTACCTGAAAATCATGCAGGACGGCACTGCCGGTGACGATCCGGAAATCCGGCAGCGAATGCTGGACCGCTCGCTGATCCGCGTGGACGGCATGCGGAAGCTCATCTACGACCTGCTGGATCTGACGCGGATCGAGTCCGGCAAGAAGCAGCGCGAGTTGTCGGAAATCGACGTCCGCGAAGTCGCCCGGGCGTCGATCGAAACCGTCCTCCCCGCCGCCGAAGAGCGGGATATCGACGTCAATCTCCACGCCGACAAGCCGATCACCATGACCGCCGACCGCGGCGAACTGGAGATCATGCTCAACAACCTCGTCTCCAATGCCGTCAAGTACAACCGCGACGGCGGGTCGGTCGACGTGACCCTCACTGCCGACGACGGGACGGTCGACATCGCGGTGGCCGACACCGGAATCGGCATGACCGAGGAGGAAACCGAGCGGCTCTTCGGGGAATTCGTGCGAATCAAGAACGAAAAGACCCGCAATATCCTCGGTTCCGGTCTCGGGCTGTCTATAGTGAAGAAACTGACGGAGTTGTACGGAGGGTCCGCGCACGTGCGCAGCGAGCCCGATGTGGGCACGACGTTCCGCCTGACGCTGCAGCGCAACGCCGCCTCCAGCCAATCCGCTGAAGAAAACCCGCAACATGTTCCCGATGACTCATGACCAAATCGTCCGCCGGCTGAAGGAGACCGACGAGTCTCTGCTGGGGGATCTCTGGGCCCGGGCCGACGCGGTCCGCAAGGAAAACGTCGGCGACGAAGTCCACCTTCGCGGCCTGATCGAGATCTCCAACCATTGCGTCCGCCGGTGCGCCTATTGCGGCATCCGCAACGACTCCGGCGTGCAGCGCTACCGCATGAGCGAGGAGGAGATTCTCGCCTGCGCCCGCGACGCCAAACAGTTCGACTACGGCACGGTGGTCATGCAGGCCGGAGAAGACTACGGACTCTCGCGCGAATGGATCGCCGGTGTCGTCCGCAAGATCAAAACCGAGACCGGCCTGGCGGTGACACTCAGCCTCGGCGAGCGATCGACCGAAGACTTCCGCGCCTGGCGCGATGCCGGGGCCGATCGCTACCTCATCCGCTTCGAGACTTCCGACCCGCAGCTCTACGCGAAGATCCACCCGCCGCTTCCGAACCAGGATTTCGACCGGTTCGACAAGCTCCGCGAGCTGCGCTCTCTCGGCTACGAGATCGGCAGCGGCGTGATGATCGGCATTCCCGGTCAGACCTTCGACTCGCTGGCCCGCGACATCGAGACGTTCGCCGAGATGGACCTGGACATGATCGGCGTGGGCCCGTACATCCCGCACCCAGCCACGCCGCTGGCCGACATGCCGCCCGCCGATAGCGGCCAGGTGCCCAACACCGAGGACATGACCTACAAGGTCGTCGCCCTGACGCGGATCCTGTGCCCGAAGACCAATATCCCGTCCACAACCGCTCTGGCGACGCTGAACAAGGCCACCGGGCGCGAAAGCGGGCTGCAACGCGGGGCCAACGTGGTCATGCCGAACCTGACGCCCCCGGAATACCGCGTCCACTACGAGATCTACCCCGCCAAAGCCTGCATCTACGAGACCGCCGCCGACTGTCAAGGCTGCATCAAACGCCGCATCCGGTCGATCGGCCGCACGCCGGGCACCGGCAGGGGCGACTCGCCTAACTATCGATCCAACGCCCCCTCAAGCTTATAATTGAGGTACGGGAAGGTGGAACCATGTGCGCTCTAGCTGACATGAATCTGTCCGAAGACGTCGTCGATTTCATTGATGACGATCGCTTTGATGAGCTGCTCCAGCCGCAGCAGGTCGATTCCGGCCGCGTGCGCGAAATCGTCGCCAAGGCGATGGACAAGCAACCGCTCTCGCTTGCGGAGACCGCTTATCTCATCCACGCCGACCAGCCGGAGCAGGTCGAGCAGGTATTCGACGCCGCCCGCACGCTCAAGCAGACCGTCTACGGCAACCGCATCGTCCTGTTCGCGCCGCTCTACATCGGCAACGACTGCATCAACGACTGCACCTATTGCGGGTTCAAACGCTCCAATACCGACGTCCTGCGCCGCACGCTCAACGACGACGAGATCGCCCAGCAGGTCACCGCCCTGGAAGACCGAGGCCACAAGCGTCTCATCCTGGTCTACGGCGAGCATCCGAAGTACGACGCGGACTTCATCGCCCATACCGTCCGGCAGGTCTACGAGGTCACCAGCGGGCACGGCTCGATCCGTCGCGTCAACATCAACGCAGCCCCGCTGGATATCGAAGGCTACCGGAAGGTCAAGGAAGCGGGCATCGGCACCTACCAGATCTTCCAGGAAACCTACCACAAGGAAACCTACCGGAAGGTGCACGGAGCCGGAACGAGGAAGGGCGACTTCCTCTGGCGGCTGGACGGGCTGGACCGGGCGTTCCTTGCCGGGTGCGATGATGTAGGAATCGGGGCCCTGTTCGGGCTCTACGACTGGCGGTTCGAGGTGCTCGGGCTGGTCGCCCACGCCCTGCACTTGCAGGACCGCTTCGGGTGCGGCTGTCATACCATCAGCTTCCCGCGACTCAACCCTGCCAGCGGCGTGGAGTTTGATGAGAAGTGGCTGGTCGGTGATGAGGACTTCAAACGCCTGATCGCGATTCTCCGCCTGGCCGTGCCGTACACCGGCTTGATCCTCACCGCCCGCGAGAAGCCCGAGCTCCGCCGCGAAGTGATGAAATTCGGCGTCTCGCAGATCGACGCCGGGTCGCGCATCGAGATCGGCGGATATACCGAAGCCGGTGACGCGCAGGTCATGGAACGCGAGCAGTTCGAGCTCGGCGACATCCGGCCGCTCGATGTGGTCGTCCGCGAACTGCTGGAAGACGGATACGTACCGAGCTGGTGTACCGCCTGCTACCGACTCGGCCGGACGGGCGAGCACTTCATGGAATTCGCGATTCCCGGCTTCATCAAGCGGTATTGCACGCCCAATGCCCTGAGCACGTTGATGGAGTATCTCACCGATTACGCCTCCCCGGAAACCCAGGCCGCGGGCACAAAGGTCGTGCGGGCCGAGCTGGACAAGCTCCCCGACGGCGACCTGAAGACTCAACTCCAGCAACGTCTCGAACGCATCCGCACCAGCGATGACCGGGATCTGTACTTCTAGGAAAGTCGGTTTGGTTGCCGCAGAGGCGCCGAGGCGCTGAGAGGCTTTTTGGGCTTGCCACGGAGGCGGCTTGTTTGGCGGCCGGTTCTTAATCACAAAGAACAACGAAGGCCACGAAGACCACCACGAACAGCTTTCTGTTTCCTTTGTGATCTTCGTGATCTTACTTTTCTTCGTGATTCCGCCGTGTCGAACCGGCGGGCCCGTCAGTTCGGCGTCAGCCTTTTCAAAAAGAGTTCGCGCAGTTCGTGGCTAAGTTTTGGCGGCCGGGTTTGGCGGTCGTTTTTAGTCACGAAGAACAACCAAGGCCTCGAAGACCACCAAGAACAGCTTTTTCTTTTCCTTCGTGATTCCGCCGTGTTGAACCGTCGGGCCCGTCAGTTTGGCGTCAGCCTTTTCAAAAAGAGTTCGCGTAGTTCGCGCTGTTCGCGGCTAAGTTTTGGCGGCCGGGTTTGGCGGTCGTTTTTA
>JBKHHU010000038.1:0-22260 GCA_046539045.1 Phycisphaerae bacterium | reverse complement strand
GCCAGTGCGCTGGGAACATGCTGCTCGATCATTTCCTGCAGAACGCTCTTCTTGATCGGCTTGGGCAGGTAATCGTCCATTCCGGCATCCAGACACCGCTGCCGGTCGCCCTTCATCGCGTGGGCGGTCATGGCGATGATCGGAACGTGCCTGCCGCTCTGCTGCTCCAGTTCGCGAATCGCATCGGTAGCGTCCAGCCCGCCCATCAAGGGCATCTGGACGTCCATGAAGATCATGTCCGGCATTTCGCGGCGGTACATTTCCACCGCCTGTTTTCCGTCCGGTGCCAGAAGAACCTGGTGGCCGAGCTTGCTGAGCATCTTCGTAGCCACCTGCTGATTGACCGGGTTGTCCTCCGCCAGCAGAATCCGCAGCGAGGGAACGGGATTGGCTTTGCTGCCGTCGGCGGCGCTGTCAGCCGGGTGAGCGCATTTGCCCGCCAGTGCCTGCTGGAAGCTCCGCAGCAGTTCCGGCTGCTGAACCGGTTTGACCAGGTACCCAGCCATCCCGATCTCCCTGCATCGCTGGGCGTCGCCGATCTGGCCGGCCGAGGACAGCATCATCACCTCGGCAGAGTCGATCTCCGGGCTCTCGAAAATGGCCCTGGCCAGTTCGAACCCGTCCATGCCCGGCATGCAGGCATCGATAACGACAAAGTCATACTGCTGGCCGCGCTCTTTGCAGGCGGCCAGTTCGTCCAAAGCCTCCCTGCCGGATGCGACCGACACGCTCTGCATGTGCCAGTGGGTCAGGACACCCTCCAGCACCTGGCGGTTGGTAAGGTTGTCGTCCACGATCAATGCCCGCCGGCCGCGAAGCGCGTCGCGTTCCACCTGCGGCACCGAGGTCCGCTCCGAGACGCCCATCGTCAGCTCGAAAGAGAACGTGCTGCCCCGCCCGGGCCGGCTTTCAAGGGAGATTTCTCCTCCCATCATCGCCACCAGCTTGTTGGAGATCGCCAGGCCCAGACCAGTCCCGCCGTACTTGCGGGTCGTCGAGCCGTCCACCTGCCGGAAGGCCTCGAACACCGCTTTCTGCTGCTCCGGAGGAATACCGATTCCGGTATCTCGGACGGCGAACCGGAGCCGGGCCTTGCCGTTCCCGGCCTGCTGCCGGCGGACGGAGATGACCACCTCGCCCTGTTCGGTGAATTTGACGGCGTTGTTGACCAGATTCGTGATGACCTGGCAGATCCGCCCGCCGTCGCCGAGAAGCACGTCGGGCACCGCCGGATGGATGTCGCAGACCAGTTCCAGGTCCTTGCGATCGGCTCGGTATCCGAGCGGTTTACAGATATCGGAAACCATCTGCCGGAGGCTGAATTCCGACCGATCGATCAACAGCTTACCGGCTTCGATCTTCGAGAAATCCAGGATGTCGTTGATGATCAGCAGCAGCGAGTCTGCCGACGCTCGCACGGTGTTCAGGTAGGTTGCCTGCTCGTCGGTCAGGTCGGTGGCCATCGCCAGATCGGTCATGCCGATGATCCCGTTCATCGGGGTACGGATCTCGTGGCTCATGTTGGCCAGGAACTCGCTCTTGGCGCGGTCGGCGGCCTCGGCCTGGATGCGGGCCTGTCGCAGATCCTGCACCATCAAGCTGTTCTGCAGGGCCTGGGCGAAGTGCCCGCAGATGGACTCGGTCATCAGCCGATCGTGCAGACCCAGACTGTCCGGGGAGTCGACCACCATCATCAGGACGCCCAGCATCTTCCGACCGGACAGGACCGGAAACACGCCCGTCATGCCGCATTCACCGGACACCGCCAGCATGCAATTCTGATCGCACTGGTGGATGTCTTTGCACGGCCGGACCATGGGCCGTCCTGATTCCATAGCTTCCGCCACGCACGGAAGGTCACCGGCCGCAAACAGCGGGTCGGCATCTTCGATGCGTCGCTGCCTTCCCTTGTACAAAGCCGCGATGGACATCTCGCCGGATGGTTCGTCGGCGACCAGGATCGACGCACTCCTGACGGGGATCGCCTGGGTAAGGCTGTTGAGCACCGCGGCGGCCATCTCGTTCGTCCCGTCGATGCGGGCGATGTCGCTCATGACCGTGTTGATGGTCTCGGTTCGCCACCGAGCCGCCTCGGTTTCCTCGTAGAGGCGCTTGGTGCGTTTCTGGGCGGCTTCCCGCTCGGAAATTTCGTTCTTGAGGTCCTCATTGGCCCTTGCCAGCTCGGCGGTCCGCTGCTCGACCTCTTCGCGCAGGTTGTTGTTGAACTTCCGCAGTTCGGAGTCCCGCTGCTGGATCGCCTGTCGCATTCTCTCGAAGGCGGCTCCGAGTTTTCCGATTTCGTCGTGCCCCATCCCCTCAAGACTGCCGTGGAAATCGCCGTCGGAGATCTGTTCACTGGCCGAGAGCAGCCGGTTCAGCCGCTTGGCCGAGAGGTGAACAAGAAAGCAGGTCAGCAGGATGGCGATCGCGCAGGCGGGAAAAAGCATCAGCAGGCTCATCGTAGCCTGGCTGCGCTGGGCTGCGTGTATCGGCTCTCGTGAGACAGCCATGACGACCGACCCCACTTTGCGGGTCTCGGGCTGCTCCTGGGCCGGTTGCTCGCCTTCGTCGCCAATCCCGGCCACCGCCAGTTCACCCATGACCGCCTGATCTTCGATACTGGGCGTGACGGTCACGTCCGCCTGCACGAGCAGGAACTGATCGGTTTCGGTGCGGGAGCGGCTGTATTCGGCCCAGGCGGTCTTGCCTTTCGGATCGACACCACTGGCGATCGCCCCGCCCTGTTCATCGCGGATGACGATGAACAGAACGCCGTCCCGACGCAGGAACCCGTCGATCAGGCGCGATGCCTCCGACTCGTCACGGACCGTTACCGAAAGCTCCGCCGCGTCGGCCAGGGAACCGACCATGGACTGTGAGGCGCCGTATTGCTGCTTCCGGATGAAGTCGTTCGTGCGCAGAATGTTCGTAAAGGTCATCACGCTCAGCGCAAGGACCACGACCACCAGCACCGCTGCGGTCGCCTTCCAGCGGAGAGAAGCTTTTGCCAGAACACCACCGATCATCTAATCCCCTTTCCTGGACCGGTATATCGTTGTCGCGCGAGCCACGAATCGATCCGGGATGTCCAGATCGAGCTTGTCGGCCACGATGAGATTGACGGCAATCTCGAACCGGGCGCTGACCTGCTGTTCGTCTTTATCTTCGTCGTCGGCCCGCACCTTCATGAGAGAAATCGCCAGCCGCCCGGCCTGTCTGCCCTGATCGGCAGCGTCAATCCCGATGCCCAGCAACGCCCCTGCTTTGACAAAGGCCGGGGAGAAACCATAGACCGGGATCTTCGCCCGGACCGAATTCAGTAATAGCGCCCGCACCACCGACACGTCGTAGACGGCAGAGTCCGGAGCGGTGAAGATGATGTCAGGTCGCCCGTTGTACAACGCGCGAATGGAATCGGCGATTGAATCCTGCCCGTCGACATCGACGGCATGCAGAGCCCAGCCGTCGGGCAAGGCCTGTTCGGCCTGCTTCTTGAGCGCGAAGCTCTTCTTGGAACCGCTGCTGTAGAGCATGCCCAGCTTGCGGCACCCGGGAAGAGCACTGTGAATCAGTGCCATCTGCACCGACAGAGGCACGTCGGTCGAAACGCCGGGGACATCCTCCAGACCCTTGGATTCCGGGTGCGACACCATGCAGTAGACCATCTTGTCCGGTTCGGGAAGGGCCAGCTTCAACCATCTTGCCGCGCGGGAGCCGATGGCGATGAAACGATCCGCATCGGCGCCCTTGCTGGAAAGCTCCTTGGCGAACTTCGTCAACTGCACCGCACGCACCTCATGCCCGGCCCGCTTGAGCTGCCTGACCGCCTCACGCTGGGCTTCCAGATACGGAGCCGCCGACCCGCTGACGATCACCTCTACCTTCTCGGCCCGCGCCGGTGTCGCTACCGCCGAGAGGAGCAGCAGGAGAATCGCCGGATAGAGCAGCGACCGCATCGGCCGGGCTTCGGATTGTCTGGTCGGTTGATGCACTGTGGGATCGAGCCGTCCTAGAATTTCCATTTGAGCCTGGCGAAGAAGGTCCTGCCGGGGGATTCGTGGGAGTAGAGAAACGAGCCGACGTCCAGGCTGTCTTCTTCCGTGGTGTTGAAGAGGTCCTCCACCCCGATCGTGAACTCGGCGCCGCTCTTCTTGAACTCCTTGGTCACGGCCAGATCGACCTTGTGGTGCCGCGGGTAGTCGCTCTGGGCGCCGCTCACCCGGCCCCGGGTCAGTCCGGAGAAGCGATAGTTCATGTCCAGCGTCAGGTCATGCGGAAGATGGACTCTCCCGTTGACGCCGACTTTATGCTTTGCGGGGAGGAAACTGCGGATGGTGGTTTGGTTCTTCCGTCGGAATCCGTTGTAGGCGTACCACCCCGAGACGCTCCAGCGGGGGTACTTCAGTGTCAGTTGGGCCTCGGCTCCCCACGCCCTGGCCGGGGTGTTGTTGCCGGGCCGGAAATCCAGAACACCGGGCGTGGGCATCGATACGCCGAATCCGATCAGGTCGCGGTACTGCTGATAGTATCCGTCCACAGCCATACTCAGATGTTCGGTCAGTTGCCCGTTGTAACCGGCCTCCAGAGACCATATCTGTTCGTGGTCCAGGTCACCCACCGGCTGTCGCTGGCGGAGTAACCACCCGTTGGCGAGTGGGCGGCTGGCCTGCATCTCTCTCAGCGCGGCCAGGGGAGCCCGGAATGCTTTGGCTCCGCTCAAACGCAGGACGTGCCGCCGCTGGTCATCCAGTGCGTAGAGGGCGGTGAGCCTGCCGGACCAGTCCGTGGTGGTCTGGTTGTAGTAATCGATCCGGAACTGCCCTTCCAGCATCAGCCGTTTACTGATCTCCCAGCGGTCGATCACGAACGCGCCCACCCAGTAGTCGGTGAAGGGTGCGTCGGGGAATTCCATATCCGCCGGCGAGTGCCGGTCGAATTTCAGGCGGATCGCTTTGACGTTTCCGCCCACCGATAGGTGGTGATTCCCGCCGACGGTGAAGTTGTACTGGCCCTCGAGGCTGTTGAGGTAGTTGGTCAGCTGCGTGAGACTGGGCCTGTAGGAGTTCTGGTACGTCCCGTACCACTGCAGATAGTAGGACGACCCGTCGCGGAATTCATGGTCGGCCCGGGCGGCCAGACGCACCGTGCGAAGATGCTCGTTTTCGCCCGAGGGGTACGAACCGAACATCCCGAAGGTCCCCCGCTCAATGTAGCTGTATCCACCGTCCAGCGTGTACTTCGTTCGCTCGGTTGGCTGATAGACTGCCCTTGCGGACATGCGCCAGTTCCGCGAGAAATCCTGGGGATCGAACGTCGGCCGCCAGGGAGCATTTGAATCAAAAGATCGGTTCAGCGCGTCGGTAGAGGACTGCCGGTTGGCGTACCCGATGGAGGTCCGCCAGCGCCAGTCGCCCTTGCGCGAGCCCCAGCGAACGTGCGAGTAGGAATCGCAGTAGTCGGTCCATCTCGTCGAGGCCATCCAGCCCTGCGTCTCGGAGGGGTCCTTGGTGATGATGTTGATCACGCCATTAAAGGCGTTGGCGCCCCAGGCCGCCCCGCCCGGCCCGCGAACGACCTCCACCCGCTCGATGTCCGACATCAACACCGGAATCCGGAAGAACTCGCCTCCGCCGAAGGCCGGGTTCTCCGCCGACCTGCCGTCAACGAGCACCAGCGTCCGATCCGAGAAAGTCGAATGCAACCCCCGTACGCCCACCGCGTACCGGTTGCGGTCGATCTTGATCACGTCCACACCGGGCACCCGCTGAAGCACATCAGGCAACTTCGTCTTGCCGCTGTAGCGGATGTCCTCGGAGGTGATTACGCTGACCGGCATGGACAGCCAGTTCATCGGCTGGGCCTTCCGGGCCGCGGAAACCACCACCGGCATGTCCTCGAAGAGCAGCAGCTCGTCGGCTTCGCCTTCTTCGCTATCCGGCGCTTCAGCGGAAGCCCCGCCCAAGCCCATTCCGAAATCGGCCGAGTCGTCCTCTTCCGGAAGCGGAGGCAGCTTCCCCACCGGCTGGGTGGTCGCGCCCGGCTCGTCGGGCTCGGCGGCCCGCACACCGGCTGTCAGACACCCGATGAGAAGGAACACGCTGAACAGCAAGGTTTTGTAGAAGCAGACTCGTCGTCGTTGGGACAGCTCGCTCGCTAACACGACGGCTTTGGATGACATGACTTGCGGCTCCCGGCCGCCTCTGTGGCGACCTCTGCGAAGATGCGTAATGGCTGTTACGCGAACAGTGGGACCGGTTCCGTACAGCCACAGTATCGGACGATTTCGGAGCCGCTTTTAACAGCAATCGGAGTTTTCGGGATATGGCGGACCGGGAGAGGTGAGGAAACAGAAGGGGTTGCGCCGCATCACCGGAAGACGACCAGGCTCCGGTCGGCCAGCGTGCGGACGAAGCTGATAACCGACAGCTCTGCCTCGGCTTGGGTGATATTGTGTCTCTTGGCCAAATCCTTGGCCAGGGCGCTGAGGCGTTTCTTCCCGTCGCAGGCCTCGAAGACCTCTTTACCGAGCTGGTCGAATTCGTACTTCTTCGGAACGGTGTCGCGGAACATGAACCCCAGAAAACCACTGCGGGGCGCGATGGTCTCCACGTCAATGCCCCCGTCGTCGCGGGGCGTGATCTCCACGTTCGTCACCGCCATCGGACGGAGCTTCAGGAAATCGGAGCGGGGAATCCTCTTCTCTTTCTTGCCGAACAGGCCCATCAGTTCTGCTCCTTCCGCGCCCAGTTCATCCGGGCAACGCATTGCCGGATAGCGTCGTCCGAGACGGGCTTGATCGCGTCCAGCTCGGCCAGGAGTACCCGCTGAAGCTCCTCATCCACCACCCCCACCGCAACGCCATAGTCGGACTTGATCCACCCGAGAGGCAAAGGCCGTCGTCGCGTGCCGACTCGCGCGAACCCGCTCAGCTCCCGCCCGAATGACTCGATCGTGATCTCCTCCGGTGGGGCCGAGTCCTTCAGCGTTTCCTGGAAGCTGAACGTAGCCGCCCCCACCCAGTGCTCCAGCGACCGGCGGTTGAGGGCCATGGTCGAGGGATACACCTGTCGCACGATCAGATGCTCCCGCCGTGACGCGGAGAACCGAAGCGCGATATCGCCGACGCGGAGCTGGTGCTGCTCGTACTTGTACTCGGCCGGCACTTCGAAGCTCACATCCATCACCGCCCATCGGCTCGGCCCGTCTTTGTCCCACGAATCAATCGACGGGATCAGGTTGCTCCGGATCCATCGCAGACGCTTGGGGTCGACCGCCTTGGTGAATTCCAGTTCCAGCTGCAGATCCGCCTTCGGGGAATAGCCGAACCAGCGGGCCACGTCGCTGCGGGCCTTCAGGTGCTCACCGGGGATGAAGATATTCTCCCAATCGGAGGCGCTTTCCACCGCGTCGGGCTGATAGTCCCCTTTGGAGTTGGCGCGGGCGGTGCGTTCGAGCCACTTGCGGCTGTCGAACCGCTTGCCGGGGCGCGTCCAGGTGATGTTGATCGTGTTGGTTTCCCCGTTGGTGACGTCCATCTCGCCTTGGTCGCATCCGCCCTCGATGCGGTATGGGCTCCAGTCGCTCGGGATGCGCATAGCCCACCCTGCCCAAGCGAGAATCAGACTGTCCGACGAGCTTGCCAATGCGCGTGCCTTTCCTTCGGGGCGAACAATGCGAGCAGGCATTGTAACGTCCGCCCGGCTGGGTGCAAACCCTCCGCTGCCGGCCGGAACAGAGACCGGGCCGACATGCGCTCGGCACGCCGGCCCGGGAGGCCCGCTGTTGTCACCATGAACGATCAGTCTGCCTGGTTGGCCTTGGCGGTATCGCCGGAGCCGCTTTCGGCAGCCGGAGCCGTCTTCTCCAGCAGGATCGTGCGGGTACTTCCGTGCGAGAGCTTTCGGTCCAGTTCGAACAGGTCCTTGTACTGTCCCGGCGTCACCTTCGCCGCGTCCAGCCGGACGCTGGCCAATACCGTCAGCTTCCCGTTCTTGTCCATCCGGGTTGTGTCCAGGTGGACCCGTCCGCCCAGGTCTTCCCAGCTCACCGCAGCGGGCGTGACCACCGGGCTGTAGCCTTCGGGATACTTCACTTCCACGGCAAGGTTAATCCGCTCCGGGCTCGACAGATACAGTGGGCTGTCCCGCTCGGCACTTCGCAGCCAGAACAGATTCTCCAGCGACTCAGGCAGTTGGAAGTAGAGGTACTTTCCGTCGCGAATGGCGAATCGGTCGACGGTGACGGTGAATTCCTCCAGCGCCGGGTACCCGCTGAAGTTCGTCTCCAGTTGTCCCTTGGGCGTGGCGGACTGTGACACCTCGGCTACCAGTTCCTGGTGGTGACGGCGTCGCAGTTCGGGCGTCATTTCGCGGAAGGTCCGCTTCATGGATTCATAGAGCGAGCCGTACAGGCGGCGTCTGCGGGTAATCTCGGCAGAGCCGTCTTCCAGAACTTCCACGCTGTAGCTGATATCCTCCAGCGTCTGTTTTCCGTCGGCAGGACGTATCGGAGCGGGCTTGCCGTCGGGAAGGGCCCAGCCGAGGCGGTCGGCGTGTTTGACCGAACCGAGGACCGCGTATTGGGAGGTATCGTTCAGCAACACGGGTTGATCGTCCACGTTCACCTGCACAAGCACCTTGGAGAACATGTCCGGATCGGGCACCGACAGCAGCGTCTTCTGGATGGAATCGACGCGGGAGGCTCCGCCGGTCAGCACGTACCTGGGCTCCAGCCCGATTGCTTTGAGCATCGCATGCAGCAGCACGGCCCGGTCGGAGGTGTTGCCGTACCCGTCGGCGAGAACCTTATCGGCCGGGGTGATGTTCTTCAGTGACATCTCGGTCAGGTCCGGGCCGGCGGCGCGGATGTCGGTGGCCACGAAATCCCGGATCAGCCGGACCTTGTCCGGTGTCTGGCGGCCTTCGGTCAGTTCCCTGGCCTTGGCGGCAGCTTTGGTCTGGTTCTCAGCCGCTTTGGACAAAGCCCGGTAGACGTCCTGCGTAAAGTATGTCTTCCAGTCCTTGGCCGCTGCGGCGACGGTGGGAACAAACGTCCATCGCGGCGGGAGCATGTCCTCCCGCTGCAGAGCCCGGCTTTTGTCGATCTTCCACCCGAGCGTTGCGTTGTCGTCTTCCAGCTTCTTGACCGCTGCGGCAGTGTTGAGAACCTGCCGGATGAAGCGATCCGCGTCGCCTTTCAGACGCACTGTTTTCCGAACAATCGGATCGAATGACTGCAGCGGCTCGCGGAAGTGGAAGAACGGCTGGTCCTGGCGGGTGATCCTGTATTGGTATTCGATGGTGCTGCCGATCTCGACTCCGGGCAGAGAGGCGACGAACACCTTCGGGGTCGGGTACCGCGGCGCGGTGCGAGCCGAGGGGGCGTCCATGACGTTGATCTCTTTGTCGCTGATCTGGCGGGCCTTGCCGTCGGCGTCATACACGACCGCCTTGACCAACTCAACTTTCTCCGATTCCGGATTGTAGTCGATCTTGATCTCGCTGAACTGCTTTTTGCCCCCGTAGGTCAGCACCCGCATGCGGACCGTCCGCGTCTCGGACCAGGTGCCCGCATCGCCTGACACGTCATACAGCACGTCGGAGTTGAGAACCATGACGTCCGCCGACGCCTTCGGTGCAGAGACCACTTCGTTTTCTGTGTCGGTCGCGGTGGAGAAAATCGGCATCTTCCGGCGGTCGACTTCGATCTTCTTCAGGGTGCCCTTGAGCACAAGGTACTGCTCGGGGCTGAACTCCACGGCCTTCAGGCGGAAGTCGCCTTCGCCCCGCAACGCCCCGCCGATGTGGGTGACGTTCATGTTCCAGGAGAGGTAATCATTGTCCACCGGGCTGCCGGCGGGGATGGCTATGACCTTGCCCAGCGACGGGTCCACCTGGATACTGATCGATTCCTGCACACCGCAGGCGATCCCGGTTTTCAGCGGGTACTGACGCTTCTCCAGCCCGGTCTTGCCGAGGATGAAGTTGACCATGCCCACACGGTGGCCCAGTGAAGGCAGCGGGAGCATGATCTTGTCGCTCCCGCGGATGAGAACATCTTCGGCTTCGAAGCGGATGAGCACGCTCAAGCGTTTGCTGGTATCGAGCATGTTCTCGGGGATGATGTTGAGGCCGGTCAGTTTCGCGCCCGGGGCAGCGGCCTTGACGGCACCCTCGAAGTAGCGTCGTCGCTGTTCCGGCTTAAGGCGGGAGAAGTACCCGCGGTAGATGTTGTCGTTGATCCCGTCGAACGTCAGCATCGCCTCGGCCCGGAGGTGGCCTTTTTCGTCCACCTGTCCGCTTACGCGGATTTTCATCATGTTCTTTTCGGCAGGGACGATGCGGGAGGTCCTCAGCGGCTCGCCCTGCGGTGTGGCCACCAGGAAGCTCTTGTTGTTAAGGTACGACGGCAGGAGCTTGCGTGTGCTTTCGTCGGTGGGGTCCATCAACTGGAACTCACCGTCGCCCATGCGAACGCCGACGATGGCGTGGTTGAAATACGGCATGGGCACTTCCGGGTCCTTCTTGTCTCCATTGTGGATCAGGACCGGATAGCCTTCCAGACCCGCCTGGCGGAGCATGACCACCAGCAGCGCAGCCTTGTCGCGACAGACACCGTGCTTCTGAGCGAAGGTGTCCTTTACGTCGTGGGGCTCGTAGCCGGGCGCCTCTGCCTCGGCGGTGATGCCCATGTAGCGGATTTCCTGGGAAACCCAGCGGAAGAGCGTATTGATCTTGACCTGCGGGTTATCGATGCCCTCGGTCAGTTCGGCGACCTTGGCTTTGAGTTCGGCGCTCGGCTCGTAGTGCGGCTCGGATATCTTCCAGTACCAACGGGAGATGGATTCCCAGTCCGGAGCGGTGCTGACCAGCAATCGCTGGGCGACCATGTGGGTGGCGGGCATGTCCGGCTCGGGGAAGATCTGCGGAATGTCTTGGGCTTCCCAGCGGTAGATGATCTCGCCGCCTTTGGTCCTGGGCTTGTCGGCCTTAAGTGTGCCCTTGATGCGGTCCTTGATCGCTATGCTCTTGAGCGGTTTGTTCCTGGGCCCGCGGATCTCCGCGGTGGCGTGAAGGATCGGGTCGGTGGATTCGAAGCCCAACCAGTCGCAGAAGGTATTGCGGATTCGCGGCTGGACGATGCGGTCGAACATCACGTAATGGAGCGTGTCGCCGACTTTCAGCCCGGGCACGTTGACGCGGAGGACCTTGCTGTTGGGGTTGTAGATGTTCGCGCTCATCGAGCCCGGGTTGATCATCAGCTTGCTGTTGGCCTTGACGTCGATCGGGACGACGGTACCGTCCGGCCGGATGATCTCCAGCAGCGGAACATTGCAGTCCTGCAGCCCGCGCTGATACGGGATGGTAAAATACGTCGAGAGCGTACCGTTGGCGCGGCGGCCTTTCTCGGTGAGCACTTTCCGGTATTCGTCGTGCCACTGGACATGGGTTCCGTCTTCTTTGTACTTGACATGAAAGGCGCGATCGACAACGACCTGATCGGCATCGGGGTATTTTTCGGCGGTGACGTCAGCGGCCCGTTTGACCGCCTGATCCCGATCGATGATGCCTTCGGAGTAATCGGGCTTGGGATAGTCGAAGTCTTCCGCCCAGCCGAGGCTGGAGAAGAATATGGCGGTCACGGCAAACGCTACGAGAACCTTCTTCATCGGTTGCTCCTTGGAGGGTATATTCCGAGCCGACGAGGCACGTTTACTGCAAGGGCCCCCGTCTTCAGCAGCAGTGTACCGTACCGACCGACCGGCTACAAGAATATCGACGTATTGCCGGCGACTGCTGCATAAAACACCAGTGCCGGCCGGGCAAGGGGATCCGTTTTGAAAGAATTACGCACAAAGAGTCCGGCTATTGCCAACTAAGGCACGTACCCTACTGTGCAAACGCCTCTGTCCGGCCGTTTGTTCCATGGGCGGGCGGTTGTTCGGCAGGGACAGAGGTCAACGTTACATTCTTCTTGAGTCGAACCGCCCCGCAAAGTACACGTATATAATTAGTTGAGTAGCAAGAGACATCCTCAGCCAAAAAGGAGTTTTGCATGTTTGAGACACTCGACAGACTGATGCTGGCCGGTCTTGGTGGGCTTTCGATGACCCGTGAGCGCGCCGAGAAGATTTTCGATGAATACGTTCAGCGTGGCAAGGTGGAGAAGGAAAGCCGCTCCGGCTTCGTGAAGGAACTGGTCGACGCGACGGAAAAGTCGCGCAAGGAACTCGAGAAGATCGTCAACGAGCAGACGAAAAAGGCGATCGACCAGTTGGATCTGGCCACAAAGGAAGATGTTCAGCGTATCGAGAGCAAGCTGGACCAGATCCTCGCCCAATGTCAGTCGGCTGAGTAATCTGCATGGCTGCTCGATGGAACCGGACAATCCGGCACCTGCCGCGGTACCGTCACATCTTCACCGTGCTGACCAAGTACGGGTTCGAAGAGGTGGTGGATTCCATCCGGCGCGGCACGAAGCCCTCCAGCACGCAGGCACGCGGGCACTTTAAGGGCCACTCCCGTCCGGAACGGGCACGAATGGCCCTGGAGGAACTCGGGCCGACCTTCGTCAAGTTCGGCCAGTTGCTCAGTACGCGCGCCGACCTGCTGAGTCCGGAGTATCTCCACGAACTGCGGAAGCTGCAGGACGCGGTCCGACCGGTTCCGTTCGCCAGAATCCGCAAGGCGATCGAGACCCAGCTGGGCGGAACACTCAGCGATCACTATCGCACGTTTGAGAAGGAACCGCTGGCAGCAGCCAGCATCGCCCAGGTCCACCGGGCCGAAACGCTGAAGGGCGAGCCTGTAGCGGTGAAAGTTCGCCGGCCCGGCGTGGTGGAGGCAATCCGCGACGAGACGGAGATCCTGGAGGACCTGGGCGACCTGCTCAAATCCACCTTCGCCATCGAAGAAACGATGGATCCGAAGCGGCTGGTCAACGAAGTAACCAGCACCATCCGCAAAGAAGCGGACATGAGCAATGAGCTTCGAAACCTCGTGCGGTTCAGGCGGAGCTTCAAGGACGACCCTACCGTGCACGTGCCCAAGGCGTATCCGGAACTGAGCGCCGAGGGCATGGTGACGATGGAGTTCATCGACGGGATCAAACCCTCCAACCGCGAGAAACTGGTCGCTCAGGGCTATCAGCCGGAGAAAATCGCCCGTCGCTACGCCCGGTTCATGCTGCGGCAGATCTTCGACCAGGGCCTGTTCCACACCGATCCACACCCGGGAAACATCATGATTCTCCCGGACAACGTTGTGGCGATTCTGGACCTCGGGCAGGTCGCCCGTCTGGGCTCCCGAAACCAGGACCTCCTGGCCGAGCTGGTGCTGGCGATTGTCCATCAGGATGCCGAAACACTGATCCACGCCTTCGAGCAGGAAGAGATGCTCACCGACAAGACCAACCGCTCCGAGTTGGCGTGGGACATGGAAGAGCTGCTGGACGTCTACCACAACATGCCGCTGAAGGACATCCCGTTCGGCAGGATGATGCAGCAGACCTTCACGCTGATCCGCCAGCATCACGTCCGCCCGCCCGAGGCGTTCACGCTGATGCTCAAGTGCCTGATCACCATCGAGTCCCTGGCCAAGGGACTGAACCCCGACTTCCAGCTGATCGAGGAGCTGCGCCCGTTTGCCAGACGCATCAGCCTCAAGCAACTGGACCCGCGAGAACTGATCCGCAAGGCGAGAACCACCGTCAAGGATGTGGGAGGACTGCTGCAGCGCCTGCCCGCCGACGTGAGCGGTGTGCTGAGCAAGATCCGCCGCGGCGATTTCCAGGTGCACGTCCAGCATCAACACCTCGAAACGCTGATCAGCACGCTGGACAAAAGCTCCAACCGCCTGAGCTTCGCGATGATCACCACCGGATTGCTGATCGCCTCCAGCATGCTCGTCTCGGAAACCGGCACCGTTTTCGGTCTGATCGACTTCCAAACGCTGGGCGTGATCGGCTATTGCGTGGCTGCGATTCTAGGCTTTTGGACGCTGGTTTCCATCATCCGCAGCCGGCGAATGCACTGACTGCCGACCGTTCTCTTTCTTCCGGAGCGCCGCTCTGCTATCCTCCGTCCATGGATGATGCCACAACAGTACAGCAGTTGCGTGACCGCATGGCCGAGTTCGTGCGGGAGCGGGACTGGGAGCAGTTTCACCGGCCGAAGAATCTGGCGATGAGCATCGCCATCGAGGCGGCCGAGTTGATGGAACACTTTCAGTGGGTCACCCATGAGCAGGCCGATGAGCTCCTGGAAGATCCCGCACTACGTCAGGAGGTCTCCGACGAGGTGGCCGACATCCTCTGCTACCTGCTGAGCATGGCCAACGCGACGGGGCTGGACCTGTCCGAGGCATTTGAGACCAAACTGGCCAAGACCCGCAGAAAGTACCCGAAGGACCTCGTGCGAGGCCGGTACGCCCCACCCAGACAGGACCCACCGGAATAACCCGCACACTCTTTGCACACCATGAAGTTGATCGACTCCCACTGCCATCTGACCCACAAGCGTATCCGCAAGGACCTCGACGCTGTGCTGCAGCGCGCCCGGCAGGCCGGCCTGATCCACATCGTCTGCGCTGCGGGCAATCTGCCGGAGTCGGCGGCCGCGTGCGAACTGGCGCAGACCACCGACGGACTGACCTTCATGTCCGGCACGCACCCGCATGACGCCAAAGATGTGGCCGCCGACCACCTGCAGCAACTGCGGGAACTGGCTGCGAATCCGAAGCATATCGCCATCGGCGAGATCGGGCTGGACTACCATTACGACTTCTCGCCGCGAGACGTGCAGCAAACGGTCTTCGCCGAGCAGCTCGCGCTGGCCGCGAAACTCGGAAAACCCGTGGCCATTCACTCGCGAGAGGCGTGGGAAGACACCGCCCGCATCCTGCGGGAAGCGAACATCCCCGGAGACAATCTGCTGCTGCACTGCTGCACCGAACCGGCGGAGAACGTGCGGGAGGCGCTGGACATGGGGATGAGCATCAGCTTTTCCGGGGCGGTGACATTCAAGAACGCCGACCCGCTGCGCCTGGCCGCCAAGCTCGTGCCGAACGACCGGCTGTTGATCGAGACCGACGCGCCGTTCATGTCCCCCGAGCCGGTGCGGAAGATGAGGCCGAACGAGCCGTCCAACGTCCGACACGTCTGCACCTGTCTTGCGGATCTGTACGGAATGAAACCGGCCAGGCTTGCGGAGATCACCAGCGAGAACGTCCGCCGCTTTTTCAACCTGCCGGACGAGCAGATGCTGTAGACGCTGCCCCGACCGACCGCCGCCTTTGCCCCAAGAAAAGAGGATGGCGGGTCTCCTGACCCGCCATCCCATTGGCTATCATCTCGGCAAGCTCAAAGAGCCCGCCGCATTCCAACTCACTCAGTCGGTCTCGTTGACGAGTTCGACCATTTTGTCGCCGACTTCGCTGGTGCTGAAGCCCATCCGCCCGGCCGACTGGGTTTCCATCATCGGACACATTCTGGCGATGGCCTTTTCGACGATGTCGCCGGCCTTGACGGCCTTGTCGTCGCCCTTGTTTCGACCGGTCTCCTGCAGGAGCATCGCCAGCGCGCCGATGGCAGCCATCGGGTTGATGACGTTCTTGCCGGTGTACTTCGGAGCCGAGCCACCGATGGGCTCGAACATGCTGGTGCCGTTGGGATTGATGTTCCCGCCGGCAGCGATGCCCATGCCGCCCTGGATCATCGCGCCCAGGTCGGTGATGATGTCGCCGAAGATGTTGTCGGTCACGACGACGTCATAGTACTCGGGGTTCTTGACGAACCACATGCAGGCGGCGTCGACGTGGTTGTAGTCGGTCTTGATGTCCGGGTATTCCTTGGCCACGTCATAGAAAGCCTGCTCCCAGGTCTGACCGACGAAGGTCAGCACGTTGACCTTGTGGACCAGCGTGACCATTTTCTTCTTGTTGCGCTTGCGGGCGATTTCGAACGCATACCGACAGGCGCGGGCCGCACCGAAGTAGGTGGTGCAGTTGGTCTGCGTGGAGACTTCCTGCGGGGTGCCCTTGTACTGCACGCCGCCCATACCGGTGTAGATGCCCTCGGTGTTTTCACGGACGACGACGAAGTCGATGTCCTCCGGGCCCTTGTCCGCCAGCGGGGTCGGCACGCCGGGATACAGCTTCACCGGACGCAGGTTGATGTACTGATCCAGGCCGAAGCGGCTCTTGAGCAGCAGGCCCTTTTCCAGAATGCCCGGGGCGATGTCCGGGTGGCCGATGGCGCCGAGGAAGATCGCGTCGAACTCCTTGAACTTCTCGATCTCCTCGTCACTGATGACCTCGATGCTCGGCTTGGTCGGATCGCCACCGCGGTCCAGGTACCTGTCGCCACTGACATTGAAATCCTCGGTCGTGTACTCCAGACCGACCTTCTTCGCGACGGCATCGAGAACCTTCAGGCCCTCGTCGACCACTTCCGGGCCGGTTCCGTCGCCACCAATCACTGCAATCTTCATGCGGTTTGCCTTTCCTCATGCAACTCGGGTTGCTCGGTGTCAAATCAAGCCGCTTAGTGTAGCGAGCCCCGCCGAATCGGGCAAGAGTGTATGTGGCGCCGACCAGCCCGATCCCGTCGCGTTTGCTCATGTATGTTCCCGACGGTCCGAGGCATCCTCCGAATCGGCCGGTCGCGCCGCCTTCCGCTGCGTCAGCAGGATGCCCCCTGCCACCACCAGCCCCAGCAGCCCGACCGGCAGGAAACGCCACGGCTCGTGCCAGCCGATCATTGCATCCACCGCCAGCCCCAGCAACGGAGCAGCGACTGCGGCAAACAGCGTCTTGCCCTGCGATTCCACGCTCAGAATCGTCGCCGTCCGCTCCGGATTCGACAGGTCCGCAAACCGGCTGACCAGCACCGGCCGCCAGAAATTCTGCAGAATCGCCAGCACCA
Source organism: Phycisphaerae bacterium (assembly GCA_046539045.1). GTDB lineage: Bacteria > Planctomycetota > Phycisphaerae > SM23-33 > SM23-33 > JBKHHU01. The sequence continues at coordinate 5,340 of JBKHHU010000038.1, read as the reverse complement.
CAAACGCCGCAATCACCACCGCCGACCAGTTCAGCAACACGCCCGCGGTCAGCAGGCCGAACGTCACGAAATCCAGCACCCACAGCAGCTTCGCCGCCTTCGGCTCCGAACCGGTCAGCTTCACCACCGAGTGAGCGTGTCGCGAAGCGTAACTGCTGATCAGGTACAACACGCAGTACACCACGCCCACGACCAGCGCCTTGCGCTGCAACTCATCACCCATCTCCGCGAAGAGCGGAATCATCGCTGCCGCCCCGACCGCCATCGTTGCCGCTACCGGCTGGATGTAATCCTTGGACACCTTGAAGACGCCCTCGAAACCCATCGACTCCACAAAGAGCCTCCGCAAATCCCGCGAACTGACCGCCTCCCGGAGCGAACGCCACAACGTCGCCGCCATCTGCCTTACGCCGTGGTGCTCATCGGTTTCTCCGTCGAGCCATTTCGGGTACGTCGCGAAGTTGATGATGTTTCCGATATACGCCGGAATGGGCGCCAGGAAGACGATCGAGTAATCCCGGAAGGCGATGACCAGAATCGGGGCGATGACGGCGCTGAGAGCCGAACCCATCTTGCTCCACGAGCGGGTGAACCCGTACACCTTGGTCTTCTCGTCCGCCCTGCCTTCATGGGCCAACCAGGCGAAGATGATCGCCTTGTGCGTGCCGGTGCGGAACGCCTCGCCGATCGAGAACAGGAACATCCCCGGCAGCAGGTACAGGAAACTGTCCGCAAACGCCAGCGTGATGAACGCGACGATGTACGCAAAGAAACTCAGCATCATCGACCGTCGCCGCCCCGCCACGTCGGCCACCGCGCCGGTCGGAACTTCCATGAGGTTCACGCAGATCGCGAGGAACCCGATCAGGATCCCGATCTGGGAGAAACTCAGTCCCTTGTCCAGAAACGCCAGGATCAGGAACGGTTCGAAGTACTGCTGGTTTTTCAGAAAGCCGTACAGGCTGAATCGGCGGATCATGGGCTGTCTCCGAACATCAACCGGCAGAAGAAATTACCGCATCGGCGACTTGTTCTCCAGTGCCGGCACGAATCGGATTTGATTTTTCCGCCCCCGCCGACGACCATTCCATAGCATCGCCCGCACATAGAAAGGAGACCCGAATGGGAATCAAGGGCAGAGAACTTCAGACAGCCAAAGCCACCGACCTCAAGCAGACGATCCGGATCGGCCTGGACGAATGCACCGCCGCTCTGGAAGAGTGTCTGCAGAACCTCAAACCGGAGCATCTCTGGCAGGCCCGGCCGATCGACGGAAGGCACAACATCGGCTCGATGGCCATGCACTGTCTGGAGAACCTCAGCGAGTACGGCCTGCGTGTGCAGGGAGCCGAGGGTGTCGTCGAATCGGCAGACTGGTACGATGTGTGGAAGCACGGACCGAAGGAACTCCTGCTCCGGCAACGCGAGAGGAATCTGCCCGAAGGCGGTGAACTGATGGAATCGGTCCGGCAGACCCGCCGGCGCGCTCTGGACCATCTGGAGTCACTCTCGGAAGATGACCTGCGCAAGCCCGCCGACACCGAGTGGTTCCGGGACTACCCGGATCGCACGCGGGCCGACGCCTACATCCGCACCACCATGCACACCCAAGCTCACGTCCGGCAGATCTGGCTGCTGCGGGGCAAGCTGGACATGACCGACAGACACGGCTGGCCCGATCAGCACTGGGCATAGCGCGGGCGATTCAGAGCTGCCGCGTGTAGAACAGGTGCCCTCCGCACCGACAATCGGAAGAGCCGAACTGTCGGATCGGGCGCTGGAACCGTTCCGCCAGTTCCGCCGCCACCTCGCATTCCCGGTCTCTCCCGCCTTCGATCTCGACGACGCCGACCACCTCGGCCCGGCTGGTCAGGTAGTCGATGTGCCAGCGGAGCTGCTTGTCCGCCCGGGCGTGTCGTGCGATGCGGGCGCCGAGATTCCGCTGGGCAGAACCTACATAAAGATACCAGCCCGGCCGAAAATGCACCTCCCCCAGCCGCCCGGCCACCGTGGCGAAAGGCTCCGCCACGTCAATGAGCAGGATGTAGATCCCTGAATCCAACGAAGACCCCGTCAGCGCGTCTGGTCCAGCCACCAGCGGGCGGCGACCCCGGGCCGGCGCGTGTGCCCGCCGTCGATCTCCTTCTTCTCCGTCCCACGACAGTAGCGCAGTCGCAGGTAGCGAAAAGCCGCCCATCCGTCCCGGCGGATCTCCCGGAAATCGTCTTTTCCCCAGAAGATGAGAATCGGCTTGCTCCTGGTCTCGTCGGTGATCGGAATGTGGTCGATCGTGTCTTTGTCGAAGTTGCACGCCCGGGCAACCAGCGCGGAAAACCGTTCCGGATGGCTGAGACCGGTATAGTACAGTGGGTAACCGCCGGCGGAGAAACCGGTCAGCAAGACGTTGTCTCTGTTGATGTTGTACTTCCTGCCCAGATCGTCCAGCACGGCCAGGATCGTCGTATCGTCTTTGCGCAGAGCATTCTGCCGGGAGTTTTGGAGCACCGGAAGAATCCCCTGCACGCTGGAAAGCTCCGGGGCAGCCACGATGAATCCGTGCTTCTCCGCCAGCGCTTTCCACGCGCGGATCTGGGCCTTGGCCCCGTCGAACCCGGGCGTCCCGTGCAATGTGATCACGACCGGCCAGGAGCGGCTGGCGGTGTAATTGCTGGAAACATAAACCCAGTAGTCGTCGTCTGAAGTTCGGACCGTGAGTTTCTGCGCATCCACCGGCGTGTCCTGCGGCTGGGTCACCGGACAACCAGCCAGAAACAGCACCAGGGGAAGCAGCAGGATTGTCTTTCTCATCTGGGTTTCGCCCTCATCATGCCCGGAGGTCCCGTGAAGTCGGTCCGCTGTTTCGCCGAAAGCAGATACATACGGTTTTTGCAGCAGACCGGTCAATTGGTTATCATACGTTCCCGTCGGCTGCGTGTCCATATCGTCAGCCGAGGCGACGTGAGCCCAGCAGGTTCCGTCGTGCGTTCAACAAAGGGACTCAACTTGCAGCGAGGTATCGCATGCGTTCTTGTACGGTTTTGGTGAGTGCACTTGTTCTTCTGGCGGTCTTGGCTTTCCCCGGGGTTGCTCTGGCTCTGGAGCCGGCGGAGGTCATCGTCGTAGCCAACGCCAATTCCGAGGATTCGATGGAGCTGGCCAAGCTCTACGTCAAGGGTCGGAAGATTCCGGAGAAGAACCTCATCGCCCTGAAGACAACCACCGCTTACCAGATCTCCTACGAGGACTACGCTTCGCAGATCGTCGCTCCGCTGCGGAAAGAGCTGACCAAGCGGGGGTTGAAGGAAAAAGCCACCTTCCTCTGCCTGATCTACGGCGTGCCGGTACGCGTCGCTGCCCCTGCCGGCGGGGGCGCCGCCCAGGCGACCGCCCCGGCAGGAGCCACGGGCAACTTCCACAAGATCGCGATGCAGCGGGCACACATCCGGCTGCAGATCGACTACAAACTGGCCGGGACCATCGGACAGCGGTTCCCGAACGTCGCCGACCGCCCGCTGGAACCGGTCACGAAGCTCTTTGATACCGAGGTCACCGATCCCAGCAAGAACCTGATGAAGCTGGACGTGCTGAAGAAGGATCTGCGACGTGTCCTGAGCCAGAAGCAGACCGCCCTGCTGATGGAAGGGGACAAGAGCAAGAAAGCGGTCATGCGCCGGCAGTTGATGGGGCTCTACCTGAACATGAGCGGCAAGGCCGGCCTGCTGCAGTTTCTGCAGATGAGGCGCGAGAGCGGTTCGGCCCTCGCCAAGGAACTCAAAGAAGAGGTGGAGAAACTCGAGGGCCGCATGGACGCCCTCCGGGGGAAAACCGGTGAGGACATCGCGCGCAAGCGTCTGGAATTGGTCGGCGAAATGGACGGTGCGCTGGGGGTCATCCATGAAGCGACCTCCCACGGCGCCAAGAGCACCGGCGGGTCCGCGACCGACACATCCGGTGAGAAGCTCAAGGACGCCGACGCCGCCGTCGACAGCGAGCTGGCGCTGCTGTGGTTCGACAAGTACAAGATCGAACGCATGCTGCCCAACCCGCACCACTACAAGAACACCCGCATGCTCGCCAAGCTGCCCGCCCGCACCATGAAAGCCTGCCGCCTGGACGGGCCGAGCAAAGAAGACGTCCGCCGAATGATCGAGGACTCGCTCAAAGCAGAGGAGGAGGGACTGGACGGGACCTTCTACATCGATGCTGGCGGCCTCCCCCGCGCCAAGCAGTATGACGTGCACCTGACGAAGCTCGCGTCGTTCCTGCAGGCGAATTCCAAGTTCAAGACCAAGCTCGACACGCAGAAGGAGCTGTTCGGCAAGGGCTCCTGCCCCGATACCGCCCTCTACGTCGGCTGGTACAGCCTGCGACGGTACATCCCCGCCTTCATCTGGAATCGCGGTTCGGTCGGCTGGCATATCGCGAGTTTCGAGGCCCGCCACCTGCGCGATGCCGACAGCAACGAATGGTGCCCGAAGATGATCCAGAACGGCGTAGCCGCCACCGTCGGGGCGGTCAACGAGCCGTACCTGGGCTCCTTCCCCCTGCCGGAGCACTTCTTCCCGCTGCTGATGACCGGCGAAAGCCTCGGCGAGACCTACTGGCGAACCACGTCCACCATCAGCTGGCGGATGACGCTCATCGGCGACCCGCTCTACCGGCCGTTCAAGAAAAACCCCGCCATCAACAAGCGGGTGCTTCCGACCGGGCTGGCACCCAAGAACTAGGTTTCCATTCCGTTCGGCAACATTTGAGCCGCCTCGGCGTTTTGCGTTGAGGCGGCTGATTTTTCGCGCGGCCAGCGGTTTTCCCGCGATCCCGCGGAACCACCCCGTCCGACAAGCGGGAAAAGCCCTGCAGGTCCCAGACCGCCCCCTCGGAAGACTGATCTTCTGCCGGCGCGTGCAGTTCTGATTTCCGGGGTGCAATTCGGCTGGACCGTTCTCCATCGCAGGCCCCGACCGATACGGGCACGAATGATTCTTGGCACACCCGGCGATGGAGAGTATCATTCGGACCAATGACCCAGACGCCGGACATCGCCGTGGTTATCCCCTGCCGGGACGAGGAAGCAACCGTCGCAACGGTGGTGCGCGCCTTCCGCGAGCAGCTGCCCGAGGCGCGGATCTATGTGTTCGACAACTGCAGCACAGACCGCACAGCCGAGATCGCCCGCAAGGAAGGTGCGACGGTGATCCGCGAGCCGAGGCAGGGCAAGGGCTTTGTCATCGAGAGCATGCTCGAACGCGTCGAGGCAGAGTATTATGTCATGGTCGACGGCGACGACACGTACGACGCCCAGGCAGTGCACAAGCTGCTTGAGCCGGTTGTGAACGACGA
>JBKHHU010000183.1:0-6831 GCA_046539045.1 Phycisphaerae bacterium | reverse complement strand
TCTTGGCGAGCTTCTTGATTTCCCACGGTTCCCAGACCTTGCGGAAGTCCATGAACAGCGGCGGATTCCCTCCGGACATCCAGGTCATGAACAGCATCGTCAGCAGGCCCTGCATGTCGGCTTCGGTTGCATACGGCAGGGGAGCCTTGCTTCCGTTGTGATCGAAGGTGGAGTTGAAGATGCTCTCCATCGCGTCGGCAACGGGCATCGGCATGCCGCGATTGTCGCTGCCCCACTCCAGCTGGCTCATGAACCCGCCGCCGACGGCGTTGAGGTCGGTCATCACGTCCCGGACCACCAGGTACATCGCCAGCGACTGGTCGAACTTCTTCGAGTCTTCGTCGTTGCGAAGCTCCAGCCGCTTGCCGATGTGATCGTCGATCCAGGCGCGGAGCTCCTTTTGCTCGTTCTTGCTGTAGGCGCCCTTCTTGACCATGTCGGCGAGGAGCTTCATGTCCAGCCGGGCGATTTCGATCCCGAAGGTATCCCGCGTGGGCAGGACATGGGCCAAGGCGGTTTCCATGCCCATGGAATCATGTCCGAAGATCACCACGCGGCGACCTTTGAGCCCTGCGTAGGTCAACGCGGCGAAGCACCAGTCCACCAGCGCTTCCTGCGTGTCCTTGGTCATCTTGGGCTTCATGCCCGTATCCGGCCAGGTGCCGACATTCAGTGCCGCCAGCTTGCCCATTTGCGCCAGGGCGCCGTTGACCGCGTGGGCGAACACCACGCCGGGCTTCGGACCACTGTTGCCGCAGGTGATGTTGACCGGAATGTCCTCGGGAAAGTGCGCCAGCAGGCTGATGAGGGTCAGTTGGGGGAACGCCCATGTGTCGGGCGCCACGACGATCGCGTCGACGCCTGCATCCTTGAACTGCCGGGCGACGATGTCGGCCTGCTTCTCGCCGTCGATGAGTACATCCGACCAGACGACTTCCACCGGCGAGCCGTCGGGCATGGTGACCGACTTGGCTACCACGTCGGCGACGTGCTCGACGATGTTCACGCAGCGTTTGCGGGAATCTTCGTCGACTCGCGGGTCGCTGGTGGCACAGATGCCGAACGTTACTGCCTTGGCCTGTATGTCTTCTGCGGATTCGAGCCTTCTGGCTTCTGCCACGGTAAAACCTCCTGAAGCTGGTACGAACATGCGTAGGATTTAGTGATCGACCATGGATGATAAGCCCCCAGCGGTCCCGGTGACAAGTGCTTAGGCAAAATTCCGGCGGCTAAGAACAGGGGCATTCCGAATTGCTGGACGCGCCGTCTCGGCTCTGATACAAAGGAAGGAGCATCTCTCGCTTTCTGAAGAAAGACGGTTTCTGGATATGAAAGAGATTTGCAGAACACAGCAGCCGCGCCGTTTCGGCGCGTCCGCGCTCTGCCTTGTCGTGCTGGTGCTGCTTGTCGCCGCCCCTGCTTTTTCGCAGTCCGAGCCCGGCCACCGGCCTTTCTACAGACCGGCCAAGCACCGCGTTCTGCTTCTGCATTCCTACCATCCCAACTTCACGTGGTCCCAGGCGGTCTCCAGGGGTGTGCTGAGTGTGCTCGACCAGCGGAAGGAGCAGGTCGACCTGGTGCTGGAATTCATGGATTCCAAGCGGATCGACAATCCGGAGTACTTCGAGACGCTGCGCGAGATGTACCTGATGAAATACTCCGGCCTGGAGCTTGACGCGATCATCTGCTCGGACAACAACGCCCTGGACTTCCTTGTGAAATACGGCGAGCAGATTTTCCCGAACGTGCCGATCGTGTTCTGCGGAGTCAACGACCTGAACTACGATCGCATCGCCAACAGGAAGATCACCGGCGTGGTGGAGGAACTGGCCATAGACGCCACCGTTCGCCAGGCCGTCCGCTTTCATCCCGGTGCGAAGAACCTGACGGTCATCATAGATGAAACCGTCACCGGCAGGGCCCTGCGACGCAAGGCAGAAGAAGTGCTCGATGCGTATCGGCCGAAAATGCAGACAAACTACATCAGCACCGTCTCGGTCAAGGAGCTTGAGCGAGCGGTTTCGCAGCTGCCCGAAGACACCATCATCTTCCTGTTCGTCTTCAATCGCGACCGATTGGGACAAGTACTGGGGCACGAGGAATCGTTGCGCCTGATCGCCGAATCGACGGATCGACCGATCTACAGCTTCTGGGAATTCTATCTCGGAAACGGGATCGTGGGCGGCAAGCTCATCAGCGGCTATCAGCAGGGGCGCTCTGCCGGTGAGATGGCTTTGAGCATTGTCCACGGCCAGTCGGTGGATCAGATGCCCGTGCTGGGCGACAGTCCCAACCGCTGGATGTTCGACTACCGGCAACTGCAGAAGCATGACATCCAGGAAGAGCATCTGCCGGCGGGGGCCGTTGTCCGCGGCAAGTCCGTCAGCTTCTATGAGCGATACGGTTACTACATATGGGTTATCGCCGCGGCCGTGGCTGCGCTTGTGGCCCTCAACCTGGCGATGATCGCCAACATCCTTCGCCGACGGCGCGCCGAACGAGCCCTGGCTGAGAGCGAGCGGCACCTGCGCGGTATCTTCGAAAGCGCCGAAAACGTCGCCTTCGTCGAAGCTCGGCGAAAGGGCGATGGGTACGTCATTACCGACTTCAGCCCCGGGGCCGAGCACATCTTCGGGTACACCAAGGAGGAGATCCTTGGCGACTCGCCCCGCAAGTTGGTGGACGAGTCCCAGATGGACCACGATCAACTGGTACAGGAACTCGTTGCGGCAGACGGTGTGGTGCAACTGGAGGTCAGCTGCAAGCGCAAGAACGGCGAGACGTTCCCGGGCCTGTTCAGCGGCGGACTTGTCGGCAGGGAATATGGCCTGGACCTGGCCATCGCCTTCGTGGTCGACATCACGCAGCGCAAGGCGTTCGAGCGTGAAATGAGAATCCAGCGCGACTTCGCCCAGCGGCTGATCGATACCGCCCAGACCATCGTCGTGCTGCTGGACAGCGATTTCCGCATCGTGCGGTTCAACCGGTTCGGCGAACAGGTGACCGGGTTCAAGCAGGAGGAAATCGTCGGAGAAGACTTCCGGCGGCTGTTCCTCTCCGGAGCGGCTGAGATCCCGCTCCAGCGGATCGTGGAGGGCGAGCAGCTTGAACGGGTCGAGTTCGCGATGAGCGGCAAGGCCGATCAGGAACTGGTGATCCGCTGGTACTTCTCGCGCCTGCAGGCGGGGGAAGATGAGCCGGTGCATATCCTCGCCGTCGGGGCGGACATCACCGATCTGCGGGCCAAGGAAGAACAACTGCGCCAGGCGGCGAAGATGGAAGCGGTGGGGCGACTGGCCGGGGGCGTGGCCCACGACTTCAACAACCAACTGACGGTGGTGGCAGGGTATTGCGATCTGCTGCTGCGTTCCATGGATGAGGACGATCCCAACCGCGATGCGATCGAACAGATCCGAGAGGCGGCCCGGCGCTCGGCGAAACTGACCAGCCAGCTGCTCTCGTTCAGCCGCAAACAGGTGCTCAAGCCCGAGGCCAACGACCTCAATGCGGTCCTTCAGGGCATGTCGGATCTGCTGCATCGGGTCATGGGCGAGGATATCCAACTGGTCTTCGAACTGGAAGACGATCTGCCGAATGTCCACGTCGACCGCGCCCAGTTCGAGGAAGCGGTCATGAACCTCGTGGTCAACGCGCGGGACGCGATGCCTGAGGGCGGTACCTTGACTCTGAAGACCAGTGAAGTCAGTCCACCGCCGGAAGTTCTGGCCGCTGGGGCCTCTCCGCATCCGTACGTTCGGCTGACGGTGCGGGATACCGGTGTGGGCATGAACGAGTCCATGCTCCAGAAGATCTTCGAGCCGTTCTTCACCACCAAAGACGTCGGCGAGGGGACCGGGCTCGGGCTGCCAATGGTGTACGGTTTTGTCAAGCAGTCCGGCGGCCATCTCGATGTCGAAAGCGCCCCGGGTGAGGGCTCGAGCTTTTACATGCTCCTGCCGTCGGTGGAGCAGAGCAAGGGCATGCTGTCGGCAGCGCCCGAACAGGAGAAGGTGGAATCCGGCGGATCGGAAAAACTGCTGGTGGCTGAGGATGATCCCGCGGTTCGGAACATCCTGGTTCGGTCGCTCCAGCGGGAGGGGTACGATGTGCTGGTCGCCGCCGATGCCGAGGAAGCGCTGGGTCTGGCGCGCGAGCATGTCGATACGCTGGACATGTTGATCACCGACATGATCATGCCGAAGAAAACCGGGGCTGAACTGGCAGAGGAGGTCCGCCGGCTCAAGCCGAATATCAAAACGCTTTACATCTCCGGGTACCCACAGAAAGCGCTGGAGAAGCGGAACATCGAGGAGCGGAAGGAACGGCTGCTGCGCAAACCGTTCTCGCCCGATCAACTCACCGCGGTGGTGCGGACCATACTCGACGAATCCGCCGGCAGGTTCCGATCATCCGCCGACAGCGAGCAGAACGCCCGGAAACAGTAGACCAATGGCGATCCGCCGCCGGGGGTTCTGCAACGGTGGGCTTTCTTATCGAAGCAAACACCAGCGGCCGATCCAGTTGTCCGTTCCACCAGGCGGTGTAATCCCGCTCGATCCGATCCCATTGCTCCGGGCCAAAGCCCGAGGCAGATCGGCCCAGCCTGCTTCGGGTGTCTTCAGCTTCTATAATGAAACAGGTTACAGTCAACTGGAAAGGAGACGAATATGGCTTTCACGCTGGAGATCGGCCGGAAGGCTCCCGATTTCGATCTGCCGGGAGTGGACGGCAAGCAATACTCGCTGAGCAGCTTTGAGGATGCGAAGATCCTGATCGTGGTGTTCAGCTGCAATCATTGTCCCTATGTCATCGGTTCGGAAGACCGAATGATCCAGCTGTACAAGGATTACCGGAACCGCGGCGTGGAGATGATCGCGATCAACTCCAACGAAACGGAGAACCACCCGACCGATGACTTCGAGCACATGATCGAGCGGGCGGATCGAAAGGGTTTCCCATTTGCGTACGTGCGGGACGAATCGCAGGAGGTGGCCAAGGAGTACGGTGCGCTGCGGACGCCTCACTTCTACGTATTCGACGAGGACAGGAAGCTCCGCTACACCGGGAGGATGGACGACAATCCGCGCGAGCCGGGCCTGGAGTCCACGCATGAGCTTCGCGATGCGCTGAATGCATTGGTCAAGGGCGAAGACCCGCCGACGGAGATGACCAACCCCATCGGCTGCAACGTCAAGTGGAAGGGCAAAGACGCTCACTGGATGCCGCCCGAAGCGTGCGATCTTGTCTGATTTCGAGTAGAACGATTGGCACTTCGGCGCCCTCGTCTGCCGCAGGCGGGGGCGTCGCCGCGCTTATTTCAGATTCCGGAAGGGACCGCCATGGCATTCCAGCAGACGTTCACAGTCGACACCCAGGGACATCGACACATGAAGGACATCACCGGCGAGGTCGCGCGGATCGTCCGGGAATCGGGCATCCGCACCGGTATCGTGCAGGTGTTCAACGTCGGCAGCACCGGGACGATCGGGACCATCGAGTTCGAGCAGGGGCTCGAGGCGGACCTGCCGGAGCAGCTGGACCGGCTGCTTCCTCCCAGCACGGACTACGGCCACGAGAAAGCATGGCATGACGGGAACGGCCATTCCCACCTGCAGGCGACGATGATGGGTCCGAGCCTGTCGGTTCCCGTTTCGGACGGCAAGCCGGTCCTCGGCACGTGGCAGCAGATCTTCCATCTGGAATGCGATATCAAGCCCCGCAGCCGCAAGATCGTGGTGACCGTCGTCGGCGATTGAGCCGGACCGCACTCAACCCGCGCGGGATGTACCTTCCCCGGGCCGGTGGCCCAAGGCAGCCGCCCGAACGTGCTCAACGAACAGCCGCACGAGTTGCCCGCCCGGCAGAACCGGATCAAGCCGGCGCGGGTTGGCGTCCAGCCAGGCGAATGAAAGCGGGAACAGGACGTACTCGGGATCGTTCTGCCCCGTCAGCGTCGCATGCAGCGTACCCATCATCTCCGCGTAGCTCACAGACAACCGCAGCCGCGCCGCCGTCGGCGTCGGGCCGTCGGCAATGATGTACGCGTACTCTCGACACGCCAGAGGACGGTTCCTGTAGGCTCCGCAACCCTTCTGCTGCAGCATCGGACAGGCAAGCCCGAGCCCGACGTGCCAGCAGGAGAGGCTCTCGGCCGAGTCGTCTTCCGGCGGGTTGGCCACCATCGCCTCAGCCACCGACTGGAACCGACGGAGCCGATCGTACTTTGTCGAGGAACCCAGCTCGGCAAACTCCCGGCGGAACTGGAACAGCTCCGGAAGCGACACCGGCAGGAGATAGTGGCAGCAGGCATCGCAGCCGCGGCGGCAGAGCAGCCGATGCCCTTCGACATGGAGTTGATTCAGGGCGATTTGGCTGACCCGATCCGAGAGCGCTCTGGCCAGCGGAACCAGTCGCGAAAGTGCCGTCGGGCCGGGCGGCACGGCGATGCGAATCGTGCTCGGATGATCCGGCAGGCCGAATGAGAATTCCTGCACTTCCCACCCGGCTGGGAGCGGGTCGTCTCCGTTGTCGGGCATAAGGTAGGGATAGTGCATGCAAGAGCCTCCGGGTATCCTCGCAATCGTCCTTGTTTGGGTCATCTTTTTGGCTTATCGGCTTTTGCAGGAGCGACTTGAGTTATTCCGGGGGTTTCCGGGTCAAACATCCCTTGGTCGTCCGGGGTATCTGCGGTATGGTCCGGGCATGGCAATGAACACGCAACAGGCGGAAGAACTGGTCGCACACCTGCTGGGGAGCGACGGCTGGTCCTGCCGGCCTTTCGGTCAGGGCAAATTCTCTGAAACGTTCGAGGCGACCGGTCCGGTCGGCCGG